>NZ_JBBBBJ010000005.1:248970-391452 GCF_037120545.1 Nocardioides sp. CCNWLW216 | reverse complement strand
TCCGTTTGCTGCCGGTGACGGACGGCAATCGCAGCTTCTGGCACTGGGAGAGCCGCTTCACCACGCCGCCGGGACGCGAGGCCGAGCTCGCCAGGCTGGTCGGCGACGAGGTCTACACCAACGGCATCGAGGCGGTGCGCCGCCTGCCGGCGATCGTCGGCGAGGAGGCCTGACATGCTCGATCTGCGAACCTGCGCCAGCCTGTCGGAAGCCGCCGGCATCCTCTCCGGCGACCGCCAGGCGCTCTTGATCGGCGGCGGCACGCTGGTGATGCGCGACGTCAACGAGGGCCGTTTGACCGAGGGCACGCTGGTGCGCGTCACCGATCCGGCCTTCCGCCAGATAAGCGCTGGCGGCGCCCGCATCGAACTCGGCGCCGGGGTGACCATGGCGATGGTGCTGGCCAATCGCGAGCTCGCCTTTTTGCATGCCGCGGCGCGCGCCATCGGCGGCCCGGCGGTCCGGACGATGGCGACGATAGGCGGCAATCTCTTCGCCGCGGCGCCCTATGGCGACTTCACAGTGGCACTGCTGGCGCTCGATGCGCAGGTCGTGCTGCAATCCGGCTACGGCTCGGGCCGGGCGGTGGCTCTGGAGGATTTCCTCAGCGCCCGCGAGCGCGGCGGCCAGGGGCTGGTGACGGCTGTGCAGTTCGCCCGGCCGCAGAACCCGGCCGAGTTCCATTTCCGCAAGATCAGCCGGGTGAAGCCGAAGGGCATCTCGCTGCTCTCGATCGCGGCGCATCTGCCGCTTGCGGGCGGCCGGATCGCGCAGGCGCGCGTCGCCTATGGCGCGATGGCGCCGACCCCGATCCGCGCCCGCGGCGTCGTGCGCGCGCGCGACGGCCAGCCGCCCGACCAGAGCGCGATCCAGGCGGCGAAGCAGGCGGCGCTCGAAGGTTGCCGCCCGGCGACCGACGCAATCGCCAGCGAGTGGTATCGGCGCGAGATCCTCCCCGTCCATCTCGGCCGGCTGCTCGCCGGCGAGCCGCGCTGAGGAGGCGCCGATGGCCAAGCTCCCCATCCAGTTCCGCCTCAACGGCAGCGACCGCGCCACCTTCGTCGACCCGGCGAGCAACCTGCTCGATACGCTCCGGCGCCGACTCGGCGATTTCGGGGGTCAGGAGGGGTCAGCAGGAGAGGCCGAGGGCGTCGATGATGTCGTCCTCGGCGTCGATGAGGTGCTGGCGCAGGAAGGCGTGGGCCGCCGCGGTGTCGCCGTCCTCCAGCAGGAGCAGCAGGGCGGTGTGGTTGTCAGCCTCGTCGTGGGCGTTGCGGCGGATCCGCTCGACCTGGGCCAGCGCCAGCTTCAGCTCGACGACCAGGTTGTCGGCCATCGCGACCAGCCGCGGCGACCCGGTGAGGCCGACCAGCGAGACGTGGAAGGCGAGGTGCCGCTCGTTGAGCTCCTGGTACGACGCGCCGCGTCGTACGGCGGAGGTGTAGGCCTCGAGCGTGCTGCGGACCCGGGCCCGCTGGCTCTCGCCGGCCTCGGCCCAGCGGAGCACGCCGGCGCCCTCGAGGACCCACCGGGCCGCGCAGACGTCGCGGACCGAGTCGACCTCGGGGGTGGCGACGTGGACGCCGCGGTTGGGCTCGCGGGTGGCCAGGCCCTCGGCGACCAGGATGGTCAGCGCCTCCCGGACGGTGGGCCGGGAGACCCCGAGCGAGGCGGCCAGCGCGACCTCGCGCAGTGGCGTGCCCGACTCCAGCTCGCCGTCGAAGACGGCGCGCCGCAGCTCCTGGGCGACCCGGTCCACGGTGGACGAGTGCTCCAGGTGCAGCGTCCCGAAGGAACCGACCGTCTCCGACATGGGGCCATTCTGGGGCACGGCCCGCAGGTTGTCCGGACCACTGGTCACGCGAGCCCCGTTCTTCTCGTACACTTCTTGTCAGATTGTCTGACAATTATGACGAGGAGGTTAACGCCGATGGAGCAGCAGCTGGATGCGCCCACGCTGGACTGGGGCCGGCACTACGTGGCGGTCGAGCCCACCCACTTCCGGGTGGAGTACTCGATCAACCCCTTCATGGACACTGCCGTCCAGCCCGACCCGCAGGTCGCGATGCTCCAGTGGCACGCGATGGTCCGCACGCTGGAGGACCTCGGCGCAGAAGTCGACGTCCTCGCCCAGCGGGCCGACGCCCCCGACATGGTCTACGCGATGAACCTCGGCCTCGGGCTGGTCAAGGCCGACGGCACGCCCCACGTCGTGATGTCCCACATGCGCTTCCCCGAGCGGCGGATGGAGGGCCTGTCGGCCCAGCCGTGGTTCGCCGAGCACGGCTTCGCGACGTCGTACGTCGGCCGCGACGGGGTCGGTGCCCACCTCGAGGCCGGTGACGCGTTCGCCTTCGGCGACGCCCTGGTCGTCGGCTACGGCCCGCGCACCGAGGAGCTGGCGCTGAAGCACCTCGCGGCCGACCTGGGCGTGCGGGTCCGCGGGCTGCGGATCACCCACCCGGGGATGTACCACCTCGACCTGGCCTTCTGCCCGCTCGACGAGCGGCGCGCGCTGGTCTGCCCCTCCGCGCTCGACGCGCCCTCGGCCGCCGCGCTGCTCGAGCTGGTGCCCGAGCCGCTGGTGCTGACCGAGGAGGAGGCGCTGACGACGTTCTGCGCCAACTCGGTCGTCGTCGGCAGCACCGTCGTGATGCCGGCGTGCCCGCCGCGGGTGCGTCGTCAGCTGGTCGAGTGGGGCTTCGACGTCGTGATCGTCGACGTGTCGGAGTTCCACAAGGGCGGCGGCTCGATCCGCTGCATGGCCAACGCCGTCGACATCACCATCGGTCGCGACCTGCCCTCGGTTCCCGGCGGCGAGGTCGTGCTGCCGCCGCTGGCCTGACCCGGGTCAGGCCGGCGGGCAGCCCGTGCTGAGCCGGTAGCGGCGCTGCTTCTCGCCCTGGTCGGGCCGGGCGACCACGACGACGGCCCTGCTGTAGTAGCGGGTGCCGTCGTCGCACGTGCGGATCCGGCTCAGCCGGATCACCGCGCGGCGGTGCGCCGGCGGCGGGCAGGACGCGCAGGTGCTGTCCCATCGGCCGCGACCCACGGCGACGGCGTCGCCCCAGTGCTTCCAGCGCCGGACCGTCATCGTGGGCGCGGAGCTGTAGGCGGTGAAGACGAGCGTCGGGCGCACCTCGGCCGAGCCGAGGTTGTAGTAGACGACCGGGTCGGCGGTGGGAGCCGCTCCGACCGCGGGCGGGGCGACGAGCAGCATGCTGAGCAGCGCCCCGAGCGCGGCGAGGAGACGGGTCATGGCGCGACGATAGGACGCGGACCGGCTCGGTACGGTCTTTTCCATGTTTCCGGTCGGCGGGTACGGCGTCATGCTGCTCGGCGCCCTGCTGTCCGGGCTGGTCTGCCTCGGTCTCGCGGTCGCCCTGCGCCGCCGCCTGGGCTGGCTCGGGGCCGGCGCGCTGGCCGGCCTGCTCTGGTCGGTCGCGGTGATCGCCTGCCTGACCCTGATCCCCGCCAACGGCGCCCCGGGGATCGTCAGCGCGGAGGGCCGGCTGACCACCTGCTCGTGGGACATCGGCGGCCCGGCCCCCGACGGCTTCTGGATCTTCTCCGGCGGCCAGCGGCTGCTCAACACGGTCGCGTTCGTGCCGTCCGGCGCGCTGCTGGTCGTGGTCGCCGCCCGCTGGCGGGCCACCGCGCTGCTCGCCGTGCCGCTCGGCCTGGGGCTGCTGGCGGCGTACTCGGTCGCCATCGAGAAGACCCAGCTGGAGCTGGCCCGGATCGACCGCGCCTGCGACGTCACCGACATCATCGACAACGTGACCGGCGCGGTGCTCGGCGTGCTGGTCGGGCTGTTGCTGGCGCTGCTGCTGCGGCCCTGGCGGAGACATAACCTGACGACATGAGCACCCCGCAGCCGCGCGCGACCATCGCCGACATCCCGCCGTACGTCGCGGGGAGGCCGCCGACCGTCCGGCCCGGGATGACGTCGTACAAGCTGTCGTCGAACGAGAACCCCTACCCGCCGCTGCCCGGCGTGGTGGAGGCGGTTCAGGCGGCGGTCGGCCAGATGAACCGCTACCCCGACATGGGCGCCTCGGGGCTGTACGCCGCGCTGGCGGACTCGCTGGACGTGCCGGTGGAGGACCTGTCGGTGGCGACCGGGTCGGTGGGGCTGATCTATCAGCTGGTGCAGGCGTTCTGCGACCCCGGCGACGAGGTCGTCTTCGCGTGGCGCTCCTTCGAGGCCTACCCGATCGCGGTCACGGCCGCCGGCGCCGCGAGCGTGCGGGTGCCGGTGCTCCCCGACGGCCGGCACGACCTCGACGCCATGGCCGCGGCGATCACCGACCGCACCAGGATCGTGCTGGTCTGCACGCCCAACAACCCGACCGGACCGGCGGTCACGCAGGCCGAGCTCGACGCGTTCCTTGCTCGGGTGCCGTCCCACGTCGTGGTCGTCGTCGACGAGGCGTACGTCGAGTTCGTCCGGATGGACGATCCGGTCGACGGGCTGGCGTCGTACCGCTCGCGCGCCAACGTGGTGCTCACCCGCACCTTCTCCAAGGCCTACGGCCTGGCCGGCTTCCGGGTCGGGTACGCCGTCGCGCCCGCGCCGATCGCCGCCGCGCTGCGGGCGGTGTCGCTGCCGTTCGGCGTCTCGACCGTCGCCCAGGTCGCCGCGATCGCCTCCCTGGAGCGGCAGCCCGAGCTGCTGGAGCGGGTCGACGCCCTGGTCGCCGAGCGGACCCGCGTCGTCGACGGGCTGCGGGCGGCCGGCTGGGACGTGCCGGACGCCCAGGGCAACTTCGTCTGGTTCGGGCTGGGGGAGCGGACCGCCGACTTCGCGCAGGCGGCCGACGAGCTCGGGATCGTCGTCCGGCCGTTCGCCGGGGAGGGGGCGCGGGTCTCGATCGGGGAGACCGAGGCCAACGACCGGCTGCTGCGGCTGGCGGCGTCCTTCCCGCGCTGATCCGGGCCTCCCTCACATCGCTGCGGCCAGGACGAAGGCGACCACCAGGAGCAGCGGCACGGTGGCCAGCACCAGCAGCCCCGCCGACCCGGCCGCGGACCCCGCCGCCCGCGCGGACCGGACGAGACTGAGGGAGACCAGTCCCAGCCCGGCGAGGACCACGGCAGCGGTGTAGCCGATCGGGGCGTACGACCCGAGGCCGCCGCGCTGCGCCCACCAGGTGCGGGCGGCCAGCACCACGGCCAGCGCGAGCAGCACCACCGCGCCCGCGCCGACCACGACCGCGGCGGTCCGGCGGGGTCGTGAGCGGGTCGTCGGCACGGTCGGAGACTGCCCCGTGGTCCGGCATCCCTAACGAAGAGCCCTCGTCGAAGTGCCGCGTCTCGTTCACAGGGAGGTCACGGGCCGGTCCCGGACCGTTCCGGCGTCCGCGCGAGCGTGCCTGCGCCGGCCGGTCGGTCGGCATTCGGACACGATCTCGATCGGAGCACGGTGCACTCCCTCCCCTCCCCCCGTTCCCTCGCGACCCGCGGCCTCGCCGCGGCCGCGGTGCTGGCGACGCTGAGCCTCCCCCAGGCCGCCGGCGCGGCGGCCCCCGTCGACGCCGACGACGCGACCGACGCGTCGCGGTTCACCCTCGCGGTGCTGCCGGACACGCAGTTCTACTCCCGCTACGCCGCCGACCAGTTCATCCCGCGCTACGGCAAGGACCCGTTCCAGGTCCAGACCGAGTGGATCGCCGAGCACGCGGACGAGCTCAACATCCCGTTCGTGACCCACGTCGGCGACATCGTCGACCGGGCGGGCAACGCCGGTGAGTGGACCGCCGCCGACCGGGCCATGGACGTCCTCGACGCGGCCGGCGTGCCCTACGGCATCCTCGCGGGCAACCACGACGTCAACAACAGCAGCGACAGCGTCCTCGACACCGACTACACGGTCGCGAACGAGCGCTACTGGCAGAACTTCGGGCCCGGCAAGCGGCCCGCGCCCACCACCCTCGGCGGGTACGACGCCACCGGCTTCAGCCAGTGGCACGTCTTCGAGGCCCAGGGCCAGAGGTTCCTGTCGATGTCGCTGCCGTGGCGCGCGTCCGACGCGACCCTGGCCTGGGCCAAGCAGGTCATCGAGACCCAGAACCTCCCGACCATCCTCACCAGCCACGACCTGATCGGCATCGACGCCGACGCCGTGACGGCCCGGGAGTCGGGCTACGGCAAGCGGGTCTGGGACGGGCTGATCAGGAGCACCGACCAGATCTTCCTGACGTTCAACGGCCACTTCCACGGGTCGACCCACCTGACCCGCAGCAACGACGCCGGTCACCCGGTCACCCAGGTGCTCATCGACCACCAGATGGCCTACGAGGGCGGCAACGGCTACCTCGGCCTGATGGAGTTCGACCTGACCAACAACACGATGACCATGCAGACCGCGTCGCCGTGGGTCGTGGGCAAGCCGGCCGAGAAGCTGACGTCGTACGACCAGGCGTTCCTGGAGGCGCCGAACCAGCAGTACCAGGTCAAGCTCGACTTCTCCGCCCGCTTCGCCGGGTTCCAGGACGGGCCGGCCGACCAGCCGTCGCTGACCAGGAAGGCACGCGACATCATCCTCGACGGGTTCGTCCCGCCGGCGGGCGACGCGCGCGAGCTCGCCGGCAACGAGGACGACTACGTCCGGGTGCCGGGCACGCTCGCCCACTGGCGCTTCGGCGACGCGCAGCCCGGCGTCGTCGCGCCCGGCCAGGTCTTCGCGGACGTCGCGGGCGAGAGCGACCTGCGCCGCGCCACCCTCGCGGAGTCCGGCTCGCCCACCGCCGAGGTCGGCGACGTCACCGTCACCGACCAGGTCAACCCCTACTCCTCCGACCCGCGCGCGGTCTGCTTCGACGGCTCGAACCAGACCACCGGCCGGTTCAGCTACCTGCAGTCGGCGGCGGGCACGCCCGTCACGAAGACCAAGTTCCCGAACGGCTACACCATCGAGACGTTCGTGAAGATGGACGCGTCGTGGGACGCGACCGCCAACGGCTGGAGCAAGGCCGTCGTCCGCTCGGGCAACCGCTCGACGATCCCGGGCTTCGCGCGCACGCAGTGGGACTACACCGCGTCGCCGACCGCGCTCGGCATCTCCAACCTGCGCGAGTTCCAGATGACCGAGGTTCCGGGCGACCCCACGCGCGGTGACAAGACGGCGTGGTCCGGCGAGATCATGGTCGACACCTGGCAGCACGTCGCCGTCGTCAACGACGTCGACACCCAGACCACCACGATGTACGTCGACGGCGCGCCCGTCCTCCGCAACGCCACCGCCTCCGGCGGCGCCTCGATGAACAGCGGCATGCCGTGGATCCTCGGCGCCGACTGGGTGGACGACAAGGCCAAGAACGGCTGGCACGGCTGCATCGGCGAGACCCGGATCATCGACCACCCGACGACGCCCGACCAGTGGCTGATCGCCCGCCCGGAGCTCGCCGGCTTCACCGTCGACCGCGAGCCCGCGGCCACCCTGCCCACCGGCACCGCGTCGACCGTCCTCACCGGCACCGGCACCCCCCGGGCCACCGTGACCCTCGGCGGCGACCTCGACGGCTCGGCGACGGTCGACGCCGACGGCCGCTGGTGGATCGCCGCCGACGTCCCGGCGACCGGCCGTCCGCTGACCTGGACCGCGGAGCAGGGCTTCGGCGAGCGCGTCGACGACACCGTGGCCACCGGCACCTTCGCCGTCGCCGCCCCGGCCCTCCCGGCCAGCAGCACGGCGGCGACCCTCGCCACCGACGCGCCGTCGTACGGCGCCCCGCACCGGGTCGTCGTCCGAGTGGCCGGCGCGGCCGCGCCGACCGGCGCCGTCCGGGTCTCGGCCGGTGGCCGGGTGCTCGGCACCGGCACCCTCGCCGGCGGTCGGGCCGTCGTCACCCTGCCCGGCACCGCGCTGGCGCCCGGACGGCACGAGCTGGTCGTCGACTACCCCGGCGACGCCGGCCACGCGCCGTCGTACGACCGGGTGACGGTGAGGGTCGCCCGGGCCGCCGCCGACCTGCGGGTCCGCACGGCCGGGACCGCCCGCCTTCCGCGCCTGGTCGTCCGGCTCGACGCCGACGTCGCGGCTCGGGGCCGGATCGAGGTCCGCTCCGGCAACCGCGTCGTCGCCCGCACCACGGCCACCGACGGCCGCCGGGTCGTCCGGCTGCCGAGGCTGACGCGCGGTCGGCACGTGCTGACCGTCCGGTACGCCGGCTCCGCCACGGTCGCGCCCGCGACCGAGCGGGTCGTCGTGCGGGTCCGCCGCTGAGGATCCTCAGGCGAGGCGGCTGCCGACCAGCAGCAGCGTCATGAGGGCCGGTGGGACGGCGGCGATGCCCAGCAGCACGTCGCCGGCCCGCCGGCCCCACCAGCAGCGGGCGAGACCGAGGAACGGCAACGACACCACGGCCGGAGCCGCGGCGATCCCGGCGATCACGTAGCCGATCGCGGTCAGCGCGTCGGCCTCCGGGTTCGTCTCGAGCTCGATCCGGGTCCAGGCGTACATCGCCGCCGCGGCGGCGAGGGCGAGCAGGTCGGCGGCCAGCACGGCGACGGTGACGACGATCCGGGTACGGCGCCGGGCGGTGGCGGACATGCCTCGATGCTCGGCCGGTGCGGCCCGCGGCACATCGGCCCGCGTACTCAGACCAGCGCCGCTACCGGATGGGTCCGCTCGGGGACCTGGTCTCAGCCCCGGCACGGGGCCCGCCGTCCTCGACAAGACCGGCAGCCGCGACCGCGTGCAGGCCGCCATCCTGGCCATCCGGGCCGGGCTGGCGTGAGTCCAGCTCGCGCCAGCGGGGGTCGAGCGCGGGCAGCATCGTGACCGCGAGGTAGGCCACGCCGACCGCGACCAGCGCCGGGGCGAGCCCGATCCCGCCGACCAGGACGCCGGCCAGCAGCCCGCCGAGCGGCATCAGCGCGAAGCACATGGCGGTGGTCAGCGACGAGACCCGGCCGACGAGGGGCTCGGGGATCCGCTCGAAGATCACCGCGCCGAGCACCGGGTTGAGGAAGCCCGCCGCGAGCCCGCTCGCGACCGACACCGCCAGCACCGCCCAGGTCGGGGCGTCGAGGGCGAGCACCACGAACCGCGGCGCCCCGGCGACCAGGAACGCCACCAGGTAGGTCACGTACCGCGGCAGGCCGGCCGCCCAGGCCGCCGCGCAGAGCGCCCCGACCGCGGACGCACCGCCGAACACGGCCAGCACCAGCCCGATCGCGGCCGCGCCCCCGCCGTACTCGTCGGCCCAGACGGGGAGCAGCACGCTCACGTACGCCACGTCGAGCAGGTTGGTCAGCGCCACCATCACCGAGATCCCCAGCAGCACCGGGTCCCGCCGCAGGAAGTCCCACCCCTCCCGCAGCTGCCGTCCGTACCCGCCTGTGGATGGTTCCGCCGAGTCGGCGCACATGTGTGCCGACTCGGCGAGGTTCTCCACAGGTGGGCGGGTGGCCCAGGCGAGGAGGGCGGCGGCGAGGCCGAACGACAGGGCGTCGACGAACAGGGCGGTGGCGGGGCCGACGGCGGCGACCAGGAGGCCGGCGCAGACCGAGCCGAGCAGGGTGGCGGTGCGCTCGACGGTGGAGTGCAGGCCCGTCGCCCGCTCCAGGGGTACGCCGGCCTCGCGGGCCAGCGCCGGCGCCATCGCGCTCTTGGCCGCGTCGCTCGGTCCGCGTAGCGCCCCGGCCAGCGCGACCAGGGCCAGGAACAGCCCGAAGCTCAGCGCCCCGAGCTCATGGAGCAGCGGGATCGCGCCGACCACGGCGACCGAGCCGACGTCGCAGGTGATGGCCACCCGGCGCGGGCCGAGCCGGTCGATCACCGGCCCGCCGAGCACCTTGAGCACGACCAGCGGCAGCAGCTCGACCAGGGCGACCAGCCCGGTCCGCGTCGCCGACCCGGTCGTCGTGAGGACGAACCACGGCAGCGCGATCATCGAGACCCGGGTGCCGGTCAGGGAGACGGCCTCCGCGCTCAGCCAGCCGTAGAGCGGCCGCCTCACGTCGGATCCACCACCTGGGTCCCGGGCCGCGGGTAGGCCTGCAGCACCACCATGAAGTCCCCGACCCCGTCCCCCTCCTCCTCGTCGACCTCCTCGACGATCCGCTCGAGCGCGGTGACCAGCGCCTCGGCCCGCGCCGGCGTCAGCCGGACCATCCAGTCGCTGAGCCTCGTCGTACGGCGCCACGCCTCGGGCAGCAGCTCCTGCTCCTCGACCGCCCGCTGCAGGAACTCGGTCTGCACGACCGCGACCGACTGCTCGAACGCCCGCACCGCCGCCCGTTCCTCCTCGGTCGCCGGCTGGTCGGTGAACGTCGACTGGTGCGCCGCCCGCCACCACCGCTCGCGCCCGTTGCCGCGCCCGGCGTCGTCCTCGATGAACCCGTGGGTCGCCAGCTGGCGCAGGTGGTACGACGTCGCGCCGCTGTTCAGCCCCAGCCGGGTCGCCAGCCCGGTCGCCGTCGCCGGCCCCTCGGCCCGCAGCAGCCCGAGCATCCGCAGTCGCACGGGGTGGCTGAGTGCCCGCAGCTGCTGGGGGGTCGGCGTGATCCGGGTGAGCTCCATGGGGCGATCGTAAACCGCAAAGACTCATTTGCAAATGGTTCTTTGCGACGATCGGCGTCGAGCTGTCACGCGATGTTCGCCGCACTAGGGACGCGCTGCAGCACGTACCTAGTGCGGCGAACATCGCGTTACAGCCGCGCCCGCCCCCGGCCGCGGGCCGGCCCGCCGTTACCCCCTGGCAACGTCCGTCGGGGAGGCTGGGGACCATGTCGATCAAGGTCGCCCTGGAGCACCGGACCACCTACGACTTCGCCGAGCCCGTGAACGTCGCCCCGCACGTGGTCCGGCTGCGGCCGGCACCGCACGCGCGGACGCCGATCGAGGCGTACTCGCTCGAGGTCGAGCCGAAGGGGCACTTCCTGAACTGGCAGCAGGACCCGTTCGGGAACTGGCTGGCCCGGCTGGTGTTCCCGGAGAAGACCACGCGGCTGCAGATCACGGTCGGGCTGGTGGCCGACCTGATGGTGATCAACCCGTTCGACTTCTTCGTCGAGGAGTACGCCGAGCGCTTCCCGTTCGCCTACGAGCCCGGGCTGGCCGCCGACCTGGCGCCGTACCTGCGGCCGGTCGAGGACAGCGTGCAGGCCGCGGCCTGGAAGGATCGGCAGGCCGAGCCGGACGGGGTCCCGATCGTCGACTTCCTGGCCGGCCTGAACGCCGCGGTCAATCGCGACGTCGCCTACAGCGTCCGCATGGAGGCGGGCGTCCAGACCCCCGACGAGACCCTGGGCAAGGCGATCGGCTCGTGCCGCGACAGCGCGTGGCTGCTGGTCAGCCTGCTGCGCCAGTACGGACTCGCGGCCCGGTTCGTCTCCGGCTACCTGGTCCAGCTGGCCGCCGACCAGGAGGCGCTCGACGGCCCCAGCGGGCCGGTCCAGGACTTCACCGACCTGCACGCGTGGGCCGAGGTGTTCGTCCCGGGCGCGGGCTGGGTCGGGATGGACCCGACGTCGAGCCTGTTCGCCGGCGAGGGCCACATCCCGCTCAGCGCCACCCCCCACCCGAGCAGCGCCGCGCCGATCGAGGGCGCGACCGACCCGGTCGAGGTGACCTTCTCGTTCCACAACGAGGTCAGCCGGGTGCACGAGGACCCCCGGGTCACCAAGCCCTACACCGACGCCGAGTGGGGCCGCATCGACGCGCTCGGCGAGGCCGTCGACGCCCGCCTGGTGCGGGGCGACGTCCGGCTCACCATGGGCGGCGAGCCGACCTTCGTCTCCCTCGACGACGCCACCAGCCCGCAGTGGAACAGCGACGCCGACGGCGCCGAGAAGCGCGCGCTCGCGAACGACCTCGCCGACCGGCTGCGGACGACGTACGCCGCCGGCGGGGTGGTCCACCGCGGCCAGGGCAAGTGGTACCCGGGCGAGCCGCTGCCGCGCTGGAACATCGCGCTCCAGTGGCGCACCGACGGCGTACCGCTCTGGCAGGACCCGGCGCTCTTCGCCGACCCCTGGGGGGAGAAGGTCGACGCCGACGCGACCGAGCACGCCGAGGCGCTCGCGAGGCGGGTCACGAAGGTGCTCGGGCTGCCGGACGACCAGCTGCGGCCGGCGTACGAGGACCCGCTCCTCGCCCTCGCCGACGACGTCCGGCGCCCCTACGGCGAGCGACCCGGCCGCGAGGGTCTCGATACGCTCGCTGGCGCTCGCTACTCGACCGACGAAGCAGCGGTCGCGGAGCTCGACGCCACCGTGACCACCCCCACCGGCTGGGTCCTGCCGATCACCACCGGCGAGGTGTGGACCAGCCCGGCCTGGCGGTTCCGCCGCGGTCGGCTGGTGCTGACCGGCGGCACCAGCGCGGTCGGCCTGCGGCTGCCGCTCGACGCGATCTCGTGGGAGGACCCCGAGCACCCGGGCGACTGGCCGGCCCCCGAGCGGAGCACGCCGCTGGAGCCGAAGGTCCCGGTCGTGACGATGACCAGCCCCGAGGGGGTCGCCACCACGGCGATCGCCTTCGAGGCCCGCGAGGGTCACGTGCACGTCTTCCTGCCGCCGACCGAGCGGCTGGAGGACTACGCCGACCTGCTCCGCCTGGTCGAGGTGGCCACCCGCCGGGTCGGCTGCCCGGTGGTGCTGGAGGGCTACGGCCCGCCGGCCGACCCGCGGCTGACCCAGCTCGTGGTCACGCCCGACCCCGGCGTCATCGAGGTCAACGTGCAGCCGACGGCGAGCTGGGCGGAGCAGAGGGCGCTCACCGAGACCCTCTACGAGGAGGCCCGCCAGGCCCGGCTGACCACCGAGAAGTTCGACCTCGACGGGCTGCACACCGGCACCGGCGGCGGCAACCACCTGACCCTCGGCGGCACCCAGCCGACCGACAGCCCGCTGCTGCGCCGGCCCGACCTGCTGGTCAGCCTGATCGCCTACTGGCAGCGCCACCCCGCGCTGTCGTACCTGTTCTCCGGGCGCTTCATCGGCCCCACCAGCCAGGCCCCGCGCTTCGACGAGGGCCGGCCGGAGGCGACGTACGAGATGGAGATCGCCTTCGCCGAGATCGCCCGGCTGGTCGCCGAGCAGGACGAGCACGGGCTGGAGCCGCGGCCGTGGCTGGTCGACCGTGCCCTGCGCCACCTGCTGACCGACCTCACCGGCAACACGCACCGGGCCGAGTTCTGCATCGACAAGATGTTCAGCCCGGACTCCTCGCGCGGCCGGCTCGGCCTGCTCGAGCTGCGCGGCTTCGAGATGCCCCCGCACCCGCAGATGGCGCTGCTCCAGGCGCTGCTCGTGCGCAGCCTGGTCGCGATGTTCTGGGAGCGCCCGCTCATCGCGCCGCTCACCCGCTGGGGCACCGCCCTGCACGAGGACTTCCTGCTCCCGCAGGGCGCGACCGCCGACATCGCGGCCGTGGTCGCCGACCTGCGCGCCCACGGGATCGCCTTCGAGGAGTCCTGGCTCGCGCCGTTCATCGAGTTCCGCTTCCCGCGGATCGGCGCCACCCGGGTCAGCACCGGATCCGGGGGAGGCGTCGAGCTCGAGCTGCGCCAGGCCATCGAGCCCTGGCACGTCCTCGGTGAGGAGGCCACCGCCGGCGGCACCGCCCGGTACGTCGACTCCAGCGTCGAGCGACTCCAGGTCTCCATCCGCGGGATCGACCTGCACCGGCACCTGGTGACGTGTCAGGGTGTCCCGGTGCCTCTCACGCCCACGGGTGTCCCGGGCGAGTTCTACGCCGGGGTCCGCTACCGCGCCTGGCAGCCGTGGTCCGCGCTGCACCCGTCGATCGAGGTGCACGCCCCGCTCCACGTCGACGTCGTCGACACGGCCGCGGAGGTCAGCCTCGGCGGCGCGACGTACCACGTCGTCCACCCGGGGGGCCGCAGCTACGACCACCCGCCGGTGAACGCCAACGAGGCCGAGGCCCGGCGGGCCAGCCGGTTCGAGGCGCGCGGCCACACCGCCGGCCGGCTCGACGTCGCCGGGATCCGCGAGCGCGGCCGCCGCGCGACCAGCGCCGAGTACCCGCACACGCTCGACCTCCGTCGGGTTCGATGACCGTCCTGCGCGACTATGCCGAGACCGTGGGCCAGCCCGCACTCGGCGACGAGCCCACCCGGTACGACGAGGTCGTCGGCCCGGACGGCTCGCTGCGGCCGGCCTGGAAGGGGCTGGCCGAGGTCGCGGTCGGGCTGACCCGGCGCGAGCTGGACCGTGTGCACGGCGAGATCACCCGCTTCCTGGCCGACGACGGCGTCACCTACGCGCGCCCGGGCGAGGGTGTCGGTCCGTGGCGGCTGGACCCGGTGCCGCTGGTGATCGACGCCGCGACCTGGACCCGGCTCGAGGTCGGCCTGGCCCAGCGGGCCGAGCTGCTCAACGCCGTCCTCGCCGACCTGTACGGCGAGCAGCGGCTGCTCGCCGAGGGCATCGTCCCGCCGGCCGTGGTGCTCGGCCACGGCGGCTTCACCCGGGTCGTGGCCCGGGCCTCGGCCAACGACCCCCGCCCGCTGGTGCTGGCCGCCACCGACCTGGGCCGGGACGCCGAGGGTGCCTGGCGGGTGCTGGCCGACCGGGCGCAGGCGCCCTCCGGCATCGGCTACGCGATGGAGAACCGCCGCGTCGTCTCCCGGGTGATGCCCGAGCTCTACCGCGAGGCCGGCCTGCACCGGATCGAGCCCTACTTCTGGGCGCTGCGCTCCGCCCTCATCCAGTCCGCGCAGGGCGAGCTGGCCGACCCGCGGGTCGTGGTGCTCTCGCCGGGCACCCACTCCGAGACGGCGTACGACCAGTCGTTCATCGCCTCACAGCTCGGCTTCCCGCTGGTCCAGGGCAGCGACCTCGTCGTCCGCGACGGCTGGGTCTGGGCCAAGCGACCGGGTGGGCTCGACCGCGTCGACGTCATCCTGCGCCGCGTCGACGCCGCCTGGAGCGACCCGCTGGAGCTGCGCGGGGAGTCCCAGCTCGGCGTCGCCGGCCTGGTCGAGGCGGTACGACGCGGCCGCGTCCGGGTCGTCAACGGCCTCGGCGCCGGCGTGCTGGAGAACCCCGGCCTGCTGCCCTACCTGCCCGCCGCCTCCACGGCGCTGCTGGGCGAGCCGCTCCGCCTGTCCGCCGTCCCCACCTGGTGGTGCGGGGAGCCGCAGGCGCTGGACCACGTGCTCGACCGGCTCGACTCGCTGGTGCTGCGGGCGATCGACGGCCCGGCCGACGCGCTGGCCGACCTGAGCGCCGCCGAGAAGCGCGAGCGGCTGCTCGACGAGCCGCACCGCTACGTCGGCCAGGAGTCGCTGCCGCTGTCGCAGTCCCCGACCTGGTCGGCGGGCGGCACCTCCCCGCGGCCGCTCACCCTCCGCACCTTCACGCTGCGCTACGGCTCGGCGTACCGCCCGATGGTCGGGGGGCTGGCCACGACGGCCGGCGACCACCCGGTCAGCAAGGACGTGTGGGTGCTGAAGGCGGCGCCCGGCGACGCCGACCAGGGGCTCTCCGAGGTCATGTCGATGACCAACGTGAGGTCGTCGGCGGTGCTGGTGCCGCGCATCCTCGAGGACATGTTCTGGTTCGGCCGGTACGCCGAGCGGGCCGAGGACCTGCTGCGCCTGGTGCTGGCCGCGCACGCCCTGGCCGAGGACTTCCGCACCCGGCCGCGCTCGACCGGCGGCGCCAGCCTGGGCGTGATGATGGCGGCCGTGCAGCGGCTGGCCGGGCGCTGGCACGACGACCTCGACGAGGAGTTCCGCTCGCTGGTGCTCGACGCCGGCCGGTCCGGGTCGGTCGCCCACGCGGTCGCGGGCCTGCGCGACTCGCTGCAGGGCGTCCGCGACCAGCTCTCCGGGGACATCTGGCGCGCGTTCGGCACCACCGACCGGGCCACCGCCGCGCTGGTCGAGTCGCCGCACAGCCACCAGCTCGCCGAGAGCGCCGGCCGGATGCTGACCGGCATCCTGTCGCTGCAGGGCGTCACCGCCAGCATGATCCGCGACGCCGGCTGGCACATGATCGGCGCGGGCCGGGCCCTCGAGCGCGGCGTCCAGCTCTGCCATCTGCTCCGCGGTACGACGACCGTGCGCCGCGGCATCGACGTCGACCGCGAGGTGCTCAACGCCGTCCTGCTGTCTGCCGAGAGCGCGGTCACCCACCGCCGGCGCTACCGCGGCTACGTGCGCCCGGCCGGCGTGCTCGACCTGCTGCTGGTGGACCGCGACAACCCGCGCTCGCTGGCCTTCTCGCTGGCCGAGCTCCGCGTCCACCTGGCCGCGCTGCCGGCGTCCACCGGCTCGACCCGGCCCGAGCGGCTGCTCGACGACCTGGTCGCCGAGCTGGAGGCCCAGGAGATCGCGGCCCTGGTCGCCATCGGCGGGGTCGGCCGGCCCAACCTGGAGACCTTCCTCGACGGCTACCTCGTCCAGCTCGACCGGCTCGGCGCCGCCGTCGCCGAGCTGCACCTGGCCTCCGGCCCCGCGCCGCGCCCGATCACCGCGATGACGCTCGTCGAGGAGCCGGCGTGAGCGCCCGCTACGTCGTCACCCACCGCACGACCTACTCCTACGACGAGGACGTCACCGACTCGCTCGGCATCGCCCACCTGGTCCCGCGGTCGCTGCCGTGGCAGGAGGTCGGGTCCGCGACGGTCACCGTCGACCCGGCCCCGGGCGACCTGGCCCACGACACCGACCACTACGGCAACACCGCGACGTACTTCCAGGTGACCCGCGGTCACCGCCGGCTGGAGATCACCGCCTCGAGCGAGGTCGCGGTCGCGGCGCCGTCGTACGACGAGGCCGCGCTGGGCGCGCCCTGGGAGCAGGCCCGCCCGCTCGTCGTACCGCGGGTGCCCGGCGCCTGGCGGGCCACCGACTTCGCGCTCGGGTCCGACCAGGTCGAGCGGACCGTCGAGGCGCACGCCTACGCCGCGCAGTCGCTGCGGCCGGGGCGGGCGGTCGGCGAGGCCGCGCGGGACCTGATGCACCGCATCCACGCCGACTTCGAGTACGACCAGAAGGCCACCACCGTCACCAGCACGGTCCCGGAGATCCTGGCCAAGCGGGCCGGCGTCTGCCAGGACTTCGCCCACCTGACCATCGCCTGCCTGCGCAGCCACGGCCTCGCCGCGCGCTACGTCAGCGGCTACCTCTCCACCGACCCGCCGCCCGGCAGGCAGCGGGTCGTCGGCGCCGACGCGTCGCACGCCTGGGTGGCCGTCTGGGCGCCCGCGCCCGACGGGGCCTCGGACGGCGAGTGGCTCGCGCTCGACCCGACCAACGACCAGCCGGCGAACGACCGCTACGTCACCGTCGCCTGGGGCCGCGACTACGGCGACGTCACCCCGGTCAAGGGTGTGATCTTCACCGAGGCCAAGCGCTCGACGCTGCGGGTGTCGGTCGACGTCGCGCCGGTTACCCCCTCCTCGTGAAGTCCTTCCGCTGCCGGGTGTGCGACAACGCCCTCTTCTTCGAGAACTCCGTCTGCGTCTCCTGCGGGACCGCGCTGGGCTTCTCCCGTGCCGAGCGCGCGATCGTCCCCGTCGACGAGAACGGCCGGTACGTCGACGCGAGCGGCCTGGTCTGGCACGTCTGCGCCAACCTCAACCTGTCCGGCTGCACCTGGCTGGCCGCGATCGAGGGCGGCCAGTGCTTCGCCTGCGACCTGACCCGCACCCGGCCGAACGACGAGGACCTGGAGGGGCTCGCGAACTACCCCGTGGCCGAGCAGGCCAAGCGGCACCTGATCGTCGACCTCGACACCCTGGGCTTCCCGGTCGTCGGGAAGGACAGCGACCCGGTCGAGGGCCTGGCCTTCGACCTGCTCTCCTCGGTGGACGAGAACGTCGTCATCGGCCACGAGGACGGCGTGATCACCATCGACCTCGCCGAGAGCGACGACGCCTACCGCGAGAAGGTCCGCGCCCAGCTCGCCGAGCCCTACCGCACCATGCTCGGTCACTTCCGCCACGAGGTCGGCCACTACTACGAGTGGCAGCTGGTCCGCGGCGACGAGCGGATGGCCCGCTGCCGCGAGCTGTTCGGCGACGAGTCGAAGGACTACCAGGCCGAGATCGACCGCCACTACAGCGAGGGTCCGCCCTCCGACTGGGCCGAGCGCTACCTCTCGACGTACGCCACCATGCACCCGTTCGAGGACTTCGCCGAGACCTGGGCGCACTTCCTGCACATCAGCGACACCATCGAGACCGCCGGCGAGTACGGCCTCACCTCGGTCGCCCCGGTCAGTGCCTTCTCGAACTTCCGTGACGTGGTCACCGGCATCTGGGTCCCGCTGTCGACCGCGCTCAACATGATCAACCGCAGCATGGGCAAGGACGACCTCTACCCGTTCGTCATCCCCGCGCCGGTCCTGGACAAGCTGGACTTCGTCGCCTCGCTGCGCGGGGCGCCGGACTCGTCGGCGGCCTAGACCTCACCGCGATTTCGCCACGGCCGGCCCGGCCGGTCCCTAGGGTCGGCCGGTGACCACCACCGTGCGCCGTACCTCCGTCGCCGTCCTGTCCCTCGCCCTGGGTGCTGCCGCCCTCGTCGGCATCGCCCCCACGGCCCACGCCGCGCCCCCCGAGGGAGGAGCCTTCGCCGGGACCACCTTCGACCACGACGGCGACCCGACCTGCGCCCTGGTCGACACCGGCAACGGCGACGAGGTGGCGCTCCCGTCCAACGGGGTTCCCGTCAAGCGGTCGTACTCGACGACCGGAACGGTCACCGACAGCAACGACCCCGAGGACGTCACCCGGCTCACGGCGTCGGTCACCGGCACCGCGCGGGCCACCACGGTCGGTGGCACCCTCGGCACGTTCGCGGTGACCTCGAACGCGCGGGCCACGGCCAGCGCCACGCAGGGCGCGAGCTCGTCCTGCATCGGCGAGGCGGAGGCGACGGCGGGCGCGGTCGTGCAGTTCCAGCTGACGACGCCTGGCTGGCTCACGATCACCACCGCGACCTCTCGCGGCGGAACGGCGCAGATCGCCGTCACGAGCGCGGACGACGGCGAGACGGCGCACGCGGAGATCAACCAGGACGTCCAGGGCACGAGCACCCGTCGGGTGTACCTGCCGGTCGGCATGTTCGCCATCTACGTCAACCACGGCGTGACCGCCTACACCGGCAGCGACGCCCGGCCCTCGGCGGCCGCCTCGCTGACGACCACGGCGTCCTTCGTCCCGGCGGGCTCGGCCACCGCGCCGGCCGCCGGCGCCGCAGCGCCGTACGTCGCCCTCGGCGCGCGCGGCTGCGCGGCGCGCACCGTCGCCGCGACGTTCCCCAGCGCCAAGCTGCGCTCGAAGATCGCCACCACGACGTTCTACGTCAACGGGGTCCGCAGGGCCGTGGTCAAGGGCGGGCCGACGAAGCCGGTCGTCCTCGGCGCGGTGCCGACCGGTGCGGTCACGGTCAAGGCGGTCGTCCAGCTGAAGTCGACCAAGAAGAAGACCAAGAAGGGCAAGAAGCCGAAGACGGTCAAGGGCAAGGTGCTCACCGTCAGCCGGTCCTACGTCGGCTGCGCGTAGCCCGTCGTACACGAACGGACACAAGTCGGCCGGGGCACCGCGGCTCAGGCGGCGCGGCACCCGGGGCAGAGGACTTGTGTCCGTTCGTGTACGAGTGCCTCGAGCACGGCCCGCACGTCGTCGGGCCGGAACATCACGTCCTCCCACGCGAAGCGCAGCACCAGCCAGCCGGCGACCACGAAGGCGTTGTAGCGGCGCGCGTCCTGCGTGAGGTCGTCGCGTCCGCCGTGCCACTCGAAGGAGTCGGCCTCCAGGATGATGCGCAGCCGGTCGTCGACGAGGTCGGGTCGTCCGAGGAACCCCGGCTCGCGGATGCTGACCTGGGGGACGACCCGCAGGCCCTCGACCTGGAGGGCGATGTCGCGCAGCACCGACTCGAACGGATTGGCCGCACGGGAGTCGGCGTGCTCGCTGACCCAGCGCACCTGCGGTGACCGCGGCCCGCGGGCGTCCCGGCCCAGGGCGAGCAGGCGGGCCCGTGGGAAGCCGTCCCGGAGCGCCGAGTCCGCGACCGCGAGCGCACTGTCGCGCGGCTCCCACCGGAGGCAGTCGAGCAGCGTCCGCTCCTGGCTCGTGACCGAGCCCGCGACGTCGTCCGGGCCGAGGTCGACGACGTGGAGCGAGAGAGCGGCGGCGGCCCCGGGTCGGATCCGACGGTCACGAGGAACCGTGACGTGCGGCAGCTCCGGCACGGTCTTCACCGCCCAGCCCCAGTGCAGGGCCGCGCTGAGGTGCGACACGGTGCCCGACCCCCGGTGCGCCGCCGCGACCGCGTCCCCGATGGTGGGCAGGGCGTAGCGATCGCGCCGGAGCCGCACGATCGTGCCGTCGGCCAGCGCCCGGTCGACCTCGCGCCGGGACGTCGCCGCGACCAGGGGCCGGCGGGTGGTGACCCCGCCCAGCTCGATCAGCACCTCGACCACGGACACCCGAGCACCGTGCCGCAGGTCGCTCCGCTCCGCGACCGCTCCTCCACAGGCTCAGCGATCGTTCGCGGAGAAGTGCTGGTAGTCCTTCAGCGAGCGCCATGCTCCGCCCCAGCCCCAGCCGATCGCATCGAAGGCCCGCACCACCGGCCCATCGGCGGTGATCATCCCGGGCCGCACCCGGCCGCGGTCGAGGTACGACGACGCCAGCTCCGGCAGCACCACGTCCCCCTTCTCGTAGGGGTTCTGGAAGGAGTTGACGTCGATCGCGGTCCCGTAGGCGTGCTGGGAGTACGACGTCCCGCCGGTGACCGGGCGGCAGACGAAGGCCTCGGTGTTGTTGCCGTCGCCGGTCGGCTCGGCCTCCAGGTCGGCGGGCGTGCTGATCCGCATCTCCTCGAGCGGGAAGTCGGCCCGCCACAGCTCCCGGAAGACCCCGACCACGTCGTCGGCGACCGCGGAGGCGACCAGCAGCTCGCCGGTGTGCCGGGCGCCGTCGAAGCCGCGGAAGGTCAGCCGCACCCAGGCCAGCCCGGACCGGTCGACGGGACAGCCCGGGGCCCAGGTGGAGCGAGCGATCACCTCGTCGGGTGCCGGGTCGGCGACCCGCGCCCGGAAGCCGGAGCCCGGGAGCATCGGCAGTCGGTCGGGCAGCGTGAACCGGCGCCGCCGCAGCTCGCGCGGGGTCGGCCGCACCTCGCCGTACCCGCTCGCGGTGACGGGCAGGGCCCGGGTGCCGAGCCAGGCGGGCGGAGTGGTCCCGGGGGGCGGGGCGGTCGTCGGCGGGGCCGTGTCCGAGTTACCCGGTTCACCGGGTAACTCGGACGTTCCCGGGGTTCCTGTCCGGGTCGGCTCCGGCGGCGCGGCCGACTCCTCGGGGCTGCTGCACGCGACGAGCAGCAGCACGAGCAGCGGGAGGAGGCGGCGCACGGACCCGAACCTACGGCCCTCGGGGTGAACCCCGGTGATTGATCATTCACCTACAGTGGGTGCATGAGCACCGAGCCCGACCAGACCCCGACGTACGTCGCGAAGGGCCAGGAGTTCGACCGGGACATGACCTACGTCCCGGACCGGATCACCCGCGACGCACGCACCCCCGAGCACGGCCCCGTGGAGGGGAGGCTGTGGCCGGTCGAGCCCGGCCGCTACCGGCTGGTCGCCGCGGCCGCGTGCCCGTGGGCCAACCGCACGCTCATCGTCCGCAAACTGCTGGGGCTGGAGGACGTGCTGAGCGTCGGGATGCCCGGGCCGACCCACGATCAGCGCAGCTGGACCTTCGACCTCGACCCGGACGGCGTCGACCCGGTCCTCGGCATCCACTTCCTGCGCGACGCCTACGAGAAGCGCTTCCCGGGCTACCCGCGCGGCATCACCGTGCCGGCGATCGTCGAGGTCGAGACCGGCGAGCTCGTCACCAACGACTTCCCGTGGATCACCCACGACCTGTTCTTCGAGTGGACCGAGCACCACCGGCCGGGTGCCCCCGACCTGTGGCCGGCCGAGCTCCGCGCGGAGATGGAGACCGTGATGAAGCGGGTCTTCACCGAGGTCAACAACGGTGTCTACCGCTGCGGCTTCGCCGGCTCCCAGGAGGCGTACGACGCCGCCTACGAGCGGCTCTGGACCGCTCTGGACTGGCTGGAGGAGCGGCTCGCGACCCGCCGCTACCTGATGGGCGACGCGATCACCGAGGCCGACGTCCGGCTGTTCACGACCCTGGCCCGCTTCGACGCGGTCTACCACGGCCACTTCAAGTGCAACCGCCAGAAGCTGGTCGAGCTGCCGCACCTGTGGGGCTACGCGCGCGACCTGTTCCAGACGCCGGGCTTCGGCGAGACGATCGACTTCGAGCAGATCAAGCAGCACTACTACGTCGTGCACACCGACGTGAACCCGTCCGGCATCGTCCCGCTCGGCCCCGACCCGTCCGGCTGGGAGACGCCCCACGGCCGCGAGGCGCTCTCGGCCTAGCCTGAGGACATGGGTCACGACCACGCTCACGGGAAGGGGCACTCGCACGCCACCGGGCGCGCCGAGGACCGGGCGCGGCTGAAGCTGGTCCTCGCGATCACCGGCAGCGTGCTGGTGATCGAGCTGATCGGCGCCTGGCTGGCCGGCTCCCTCGCCCTGCTCGCCGACGCCGGCCACATGGCCACCGACACGGCGGCGATCGTGCTCGCGCTGGGAGCGTCGTACGTCGCGGCGCGCCCGGCGGGTCCGCGCACCACGTTCGGCCTGCATCGCGCCGAGGTGCTCGCCGCGCTGCTGAACGCCCTGGTCCTGCTCGGCGTCTGCGTCTACCTCGCGTACGCCGGGACGATGCGCCTGGTCGACCCCGGGACGGCGGAGGTCGAGGCTGGCCTGCTGATCGTCTTCGCGGCCGCCGGCCTGGCCGCCAACGCGGTGTCGCTGCTGGTGCTCAGTCGCTCGGAGAGCGACTCGCTCAATCTGCGCGGCGCGCTGAACGAGGTCATGGCCGACACCCTCGGCTCGGTCCTGGCGCTGGGCGCCGGGGTGGTGATCTGGCGGTGGGACTTCCAGCAGGCCGACGCGATCGCCTCGCTGCTGATCGCGGTGCTGATCCTGCCGCGCTCGGTGTCGCTGCTGAAGGACGCGGCCGTCGTCCTCCTGGAGATCGCGCCGGGCGACCTCGACCTCGACGACGTCCGCCACCACCTGATGCACGTGCCGGGCGTGGTCGACGTGCACGACCTGCACGCCTGGACCATCACCAGCGGCATCCCCAGCCTGTCCGCCCACGTCACCGTCACCGAGACCTGCCTGGCCGAGCGCGGCGTCGGTGCGACCCTCGACGCGCTGAGCACCTGCGTCACCGACCACTTCGACGTGCGGCACACGACCTTCCAGGTCGAGCCGGCGAGCCACCGCGAGCACGAGGACCTCGGCGAGGTGCACTGAGTCGGGGTCACTGAGTCGGGCTCAGGCCGTCAGCTCCGCGAAGTGCCGTGCCACCCGGTCCGGGTCGGCGGGGCGGCCGGTGAAGTGCTCGAACGCGTCGACCGCCTGCCCGACCGCCATCCCGCCGCCGGGCACCACCCGGCAGCCACGGGAGCGGGCCAGGGCGACCAGCTCGGTCTCGAGCGGGAAGTAGACGACGTCGGAGACCCACAGGTCGGGGCGGACCAGCTCGGCCGGGACGGGCAGCCCCGGGTGCCCGGTCATCCCGACCGGGGTCGCGTTGACCAGGCCGGTGGCGTCGGCGAGGGCGCGCTCGAGGTCGGGGGCGACCGAGACGCGGTCGTCGCCGTACCGCTTCGCGAGCCGTACGACGCACGCGTGCGCCCGCCCCTCGTCGGTGTCCAGGACGGCGACGTGCTCCGCGCCCAGGTCGAGCAGGCCGTAGCCGACCGCCGCTCCGGCCCCGCCCGCGCCGACCAGGACGACCCGGTCGTGGACCGCGTCGGGGAGCGTCGAGCGCAGTGCCCGGGCGTAGCCGGACCAGTCGGTGTTGCGGCCCAGGCGACGCCCGTCGCGCAGTAGCACGGTGTTGACCGCGCCGAGGTCGGCGGCGTCCTCCGACAGCTCGTCGAGCAGCGGCAGCACCGCCTGCTTGAACGGGTGGGTGACGTTGAGGCCGTCGTAGCCCAGCCGCTCGGCCCAGGTCAGCAGGGCCGGCAGTTCGTCGACGCCGAGCCCGAGCCGTTCCGCGTCGATGATCCGGTAGGCCACCGACAGCCCGTGCTCGCGACCCTCCCGCTCCTGCATCGCCGGGGTCAGCGAGGCCGTGATGCCCTGCCCCACCAGCCCCAGGGAGTACGACGCGCTCACGCCACGCCGACCCGGAGCCGGCTGTCGGTGGTGCCCGGGCGCCGGCCGAGGTCGGCCGTCGGGACCCGGTGGGTGCCGCCCGGGCCGCTGAGCACCGCGATCGCGGAGACCACGCAGGCGCCGGCGGTGAAGAGCGCGACCAGCCACCAGTTGTCCGCGTCGCCGCCCATCAGCGCGCCGGCGATGGTGGGGGTGAAGCCGGCCAGCGCGAAGCCGAACTGGGTGCCGATCGCCATGCCGGAGAGCCGGACGCTGGTGGGGAAGTACTCGGCGTACGTCGCCGGCCAGACCGCGTTGGGCATGGAGTAGACGACGCCGGCCAGGGCGATCCCCGACACGAACATCAGCACCACCTGGCCGTGGGCGATCGCGCCCAGGAACACCACGACCAGCACCGCGCTGCCGAGCAGCCCGGTGACGAAGACCGGCTTGCGGCCGACCCGGTCGGAGAGCCGGGCCCAGAGCGGGATGCAGGCGATGGCCACCAGGTTGGCGACGATGGCCAGCCACAGCATGGTGTCGTCGCTGATCCCGATCTCGTAGTCGTCGGACGTCGCGAAGTTGAGCGCGAAGACCGCGAACATCGTGTTGACCGTGGCGACGAAGGCCGCGAAGAACACGCGCAGCACCCCGCGCCAGTGGTCCTGGAACAGGCGGGCAAGGGGCGCGCGCGGCGTCTCGTCGGCGGCCGCCTCGGCCTGGAAGGTCGGCGTCTCGTCGAGCCGGCGCCGGATGATCAGCCCGGCCACCACGACCACCGCGCTGAGCCAGAACGGGATCCGCCAACCCCAGGACTGCAGCTGGTCGTCGGAGAGCACCGCGGCCAGCGGCAGGAAGACCGCCGGGGCCAGGATCTGCCCGCCCTGGGTGCCGCTGAGCGTGAAGCTGGTGAAGAAACCGCGCCGGTCGTCGGGGGCGTGCTCGAACGACATCGAGTTCGCGCCCGCCTGCTCGCCGGCGGCCGAGAGGCCCTGCAGGATCCGCAGCACGACGAGCAGGATCGGCGCCAGCATCCCGACCGAGCCGTACGTCGGCAGGCAGCCGACCAGGAACGTCGAGACGCCCATCAGCAGGATGGTCCCGATCATGACCTTCTTGCGGCCCAGCTTGTCCCCGATGTGGCCCATGAAGAACGACCCCACGGGACGGGCGACGTACGCGACGCCGAAGGTGGCGAAGGAGGCCACCGCCGCCGCGGTGTCGTTGCCCTCGGGGAAGAAGATGTCGGGGAAGACCAGCGCGGCCGCGGTGCCGTAGATCGCGAAGTCGTAGTACTCCAGCGCGCTGCCGAACCAGGCGGCGGTCGCCGCCCGGCCGGGCGTCCGGCTCGTCTCGGGGCTCGTGGTGCTCGTCGCGGTGCTCATGCGGACGAGTGTTGAAGTGGCCGTCGTCACATGGCAAGCGGTTGCCACGTGTTGCCAGAACCGGTCGGTGTCTTAGTGGGCGTCCTCCGCGGCGGCCCGCGCCAGCCGGACCAGCGTCTCGTCGACGGCCTTCTGGGTGCGGCCGCCGAAGAGCGCGCGCATCGCCGGCCGCAGCGGTCGGGGGTAGTGGGTGAGGTCCCAGGACTCCGTCACCCGGGTGCCGCCGTCGACCGGCGCCAGCTCGTAGCGCCAACGATGCAGGCCCAGGTGCCGCCAGGCGATCAGCCGGTCCTCCTCGAACTCCACGACCCGGTTCTTGATCTTGTACGGCGCGCCCTGCTTCATGCTCATCCCGAACTCGGCGTCCAGGCTCAGCCGCTCCGGCCCGGAGACGATCCCCTGCACGGTGCCCGACCCGTCGATCCGGGCGTGCTGGCGCGGGTCGGCGAGGATCGCGAACACGACGCTCGGCGGAGCCGGGATGACGGCGGTGGCGGTGATGACGTCGGAGGACATGCCCCGACACTAAGGGCCGGGTCCGAACCTGTTCGAGGCTACGAACCGTTAACCGGGACCCGTGGCTAGGCTGCGGACGGCGTACGACGGAGGCCCCGGCCGACTTGGTACGCCGATCGGCGCGGCGCTAGGTTGGCGGCACCTGTTTGTGGTCCCGATCACACGGCGCACCACCCCCGCGCCGGTCGGTCGGATCCCGTGAGCGGCCGGACGGCGACCCCGTCAGGCCGGTGACCTCGAAGGAGCGCGCGTGTCCCAGTCCGACCAGTTCCCAGGGCCTGACCCCACCTCCGGGGAGGGTGCCGGCTTCGGCCCCGACCTCGCGGAGGTCTTCGGCCCCTCCCAGTCCGACGGCGGCCCCGAGCTGGTCCAGCTCCTGACGCCCGAGGGCGAGCGGGTGCACCACCCGGAGTTCGACCTCGACTTCTCCGAGGAGCAGCTGCGCGGCTTCTACCGCGACATGGTGCTGACCCGGCGCATCGACGTCGAGGCGACCGCCCTCCAGCGGCACGGCGAGCTCGGCATCTGGGCCCAGCTGCTCGGCCAGGAGGCCGCCCAGATCGGCGCCGGCCGGGCGCTGCGCCGGCAGGACCATGTCTTCCCGACGTACCGCGAACACGGCGTGGCCTGGTGCCGGGGCATCGACCCGCTCCGGCTGCTCGGGCTCTTCCGCGGCGTCGACCACGGCGACTGGGACCCCGCCGAGTACGGCTTCGGCCTCTACACGATCGTCATCGGCGCGCAGACGCTGCACGCGACCGGCTACGCGATGGGCATGCAGCGCGACGGGGTCGTCGGCACCGGCGACGCCGACCGCGACGCGGCCGTGATCGCCCACTTCGGCGACGGCGCCTCGTCCCAGGGCGACGTCAACGAGGCCTTCATCTTCGCGGCGTCGTACAACGCGCCGGTGGTGTTCTTCTGCCAGAACAACCAGTGGGCGATCTCCGAGCCGATCGAGCGCCAGTCGCGGATCCCGCTCTACCAGCGCGCGCTCGGCTTCGGCTTCCCGGGCGTGCGCGTCGACGGCAACGACGTGCTCGCGACGTACGCCGTCACCCAGGCCGCGCTCCAGCGCGCCCGCGACGGCCAGGGCCCGACCTTCGTGGAGGCCTACACCTACCGGATGGGCGCCCACACGACGACCGACGACCCGACCCGCTACCGGCTCTCGGCCGACGTCGAGAGCTGGAAGCTGAAGGACCCGATCGCCCGGCTCGAGGCCTACCTCAAGCGCAACGGGCTGGCCGACGCGGCGTACTTCGAGGAGCTCGACGACGAGGCGGCCCGGCTCGGCGCGACCCTGCGCGAGGGCTGCAAGGCGCTGCCCGAGCCGCGGATCCTCGACACCTTCGAGCACGTGTACGCCGAGCAGACCGCGGAGCTGGCCGAGCAGCGGGCGGGCTACGCCGCCTACCTGGAGTCGTTCGAGACCGAGGGGAGCCACGCATGAATCACCCCACTCGATTCTCTGCCTCCCCCGCTGCGCTCCTCCGTCAGACAATCGATCGGGGACCCCGATGAGCACCAGGATCACCCTGGCCAAGGGCCTCAACATGGGCCTGCGCAAGGCGATGGAGGACGACCCCAAGGTCCTCGTCATGGGTGAGGACGTCGGCAAGCTCGGCGGCGTCTTCCGGATCACCGACGGTCTGCAGAAGGACTTCGGTGAGGACCGGGTCATCGACTCGCCGCTGGCCGAGTCCGGCATCGTCGGCACCGCCGTCGGCCTGGCCCTGCGCGGCTACCGGCCGGTGGTCGAGATCCAGTTCGACGGGTTCGTCTACCCGGCCTACGACCAGATCGTCTGCCAGGTCGCCAAGATGCACTTCCGCAGCAAGGGCCGCTCGAAGATGCCGATGGTCATCCGGATCCCCTTCGGTGGCGGCATCGGCGCGGTCGAGCACCACAGCGAGTCCCCGGAGGCGCAGTTCGCGCACACGCCGGGACTGAAGGTCGTCGCCTGCTCCAACCCGATCGACGGCTACTGGATGCTCCAGCAGGCCATCGCCTCCGACGACCCCGTGGTGTTCCTCGAGCCGAAGCGGCAGTACCACGCCGACAAGGCCGACCTCGACGAGTCGGCGACCCCCGAGCCGCTGTTCACCTCGCGCGTCGTCCGCCCCGGCACCGACCTCACGCTGCTGGCCTACGGGCCGACGGTGAAGACCGCGATGCGGGCCGCCGAGGCCGCGGCCTCCGAGGGCCGCTCGGTCGAGGTGATCGACCTGCGCACCCTCTCGCCGCTCGACATGGACCCCGTGCTCGACTCCGTACGACGTACCGGCCGCGCGGTCGTCTGCCACGAGGCCCACGTCAACCTCGGGATGGGCGCCGAGCTCTCGGCGCGGATCACCGAGCAGTGCTTCTACTCGCTCGAGGCGCCGGTGCTGCGGGTCGGCGGCTTCGACACGCCGTACCCCGCCTCGCGGATCGAGGAGGACTTCCTGCCCGACCTCGACCGGGTGCTGGACGCCGTCGACCGCTCCCTCGATTTCTAGGCTTGGAGTTCTGATGGCCGAGTACAAGCTGCCCGACGTCGGCGAGGGCCTCACCGAGGCCGAGATCGTGGCGTGGAAGGTCAAGGTCGGCGACGTCATCGCCGTCAACGACGTGGTGGTCGAGATCGAGACGGCGAAGTCCCTCGTCGAGCTGCCCTCGCCGTACGCCGGCACGGTGACGGCGCTGCTCGTCGCCGAGGGCGAGACCGTCCAGGTCGGCACCCCGATCATCGCGGTCGGGTCCCCGGACCTCGAGATCGACCTATCCAACCCGGCCGCCAGCGGCGGTGGGGAGGGCGAGAGCCTGGTCGGGCGCAACAAGGCCGAGGGCGGGGTGACCCGGCGCGCCCGCAAGGTGGCCTCTGGCGCCGCGGCCGCGGCCGCGCAGACCCAGGCCTCCTTCGAGCCCGGCCCCGCGCCCGTGGTCGAGGTCGAGGACCCCGGCCCGGCCGTGCCCGCGACGTCCGCCGCGACCGCGCCGGCGGCCGTGCGCACCCTCGCCAAGCCGCCGGTGCGCAAGCTGGCCAAGGACCTCGGCGTCGACCTTGCGTCGTGCGCGGCGTCCGGCCCGCACGGCACCGTCACCCGCGCCGACGTCGAGGCCGCCGCATCCGCCACCCCGGTGGTTGAGGAGGTCGCGCAGCGACCGTCTCGAAACCCCCGGGGTGACGAGCGCGAGACCCGCGAGCCGATCAAGGGCGTTCGCAAGATGATGGGCCAGGCGATGGTGCAGTCCGCCTTCACCGTCCCGCACGTCACCGAATGGGTCACCGTCGACGTCACGCCGACCATGGAGCTGGTCGAGCGGCTGCGGGCGCACCGCGAGCTGCGCGACGTGAGGGTCTCCCCGCTGCTGGTCCTGGCCAAGGCGGTGCTGCTGGCGGCGCGCCGTACGCCCGAGATCAACTCGGTGTGGGACGAGGCGGCCGGCGAGGTCGTCTTCAAGCACTACGTCAACCTCGGCATCGCGGCCGCGACCCCGCGCGGCCTGGTCGTGCCCAACGTCAAGGACGCGCAGGACCTGTCCCTGGCCGACCTGGCCCGCGCGCTCACCGACCTCACGGTCACGGCCCGCGAGGGCCGCACGCAGCCGGCCGAGATGAGCGGCGGCACGTTCACGATCACCAACGTCGGCCCCTTCGGCGTCGACGGCGGCACCCCGATCATCAACCCGGGGGAATCGGCCATCCTCTGCTTCGGGGCGATCAAGAAGCAGCCGTGGGTGGTCTCCTCCGGCGGCACCGACGAGATCGTGGTCCGCCAGGTCTGCACGCTGGCGCTCTCGTTCGACCACCGCCACATCGACGGCGAGAAGGGCTCGCGGTTCCTGGCCGACGTCGCGGCGATCATGGCCGACCCGGCGAGCGCGCTGCTCTTCTGAGAGGTCTGCCGAACCTCACCCCGGCCGGGGGCGTGAACCGCCCCCGGCCGGGGTAGACAGCACGCGTGAGCACGCCCGGCATCCCCGCACCCGGCGACAGCCTGGGCCCCTACCAGGTCGGTCGCCGCCTCGGTGGCGGCGGCATGGGCGTCGTCTTCGAGGCCCTCGACACCCAGCTGCAGCGCCAGGTCGCGCTGAAGGTGATCTCGCCGCACCTCGCCGACGACCCGGCGTTCCGTGAGCGGTTCGTGCGCGAGGCTCGGGGCCAGGCTTCCCTCGACTCCCCGCACGTCGTCTCGGTGCACGCGTTCGGCGAGCAGGACGGCCGGCTCTACATCGCCAGCCAGCTGGTCCCCGACGGCGACCTCCGCGCCCTCCTCGAGCAGTACGGCGCCCCGCCGCTCGACGTCGCGCTCGACCTGATCGGCCAGGTCGCCTCCGGGCTCGCCGACGCCCACGAGGCGGGCCTGGCCCACCGCGACATCAAGCCGGCCAACGTGCTGCTGCGCCGCCGCGGCTCCGACTGGCACGCCTACCTGGCCGACTTCGGGATCGCCCGCCAGGTCGGCGTGGAGCAGCAGCTCACCAACACCGCGGTCGGCACCCCGTCGTACATGGCGCCCGAGCTGCACACCGGCTCGGCGCCGGGGCTGGCCTCCGACGTCTACTCGCTCGGCTGCGTGCTCTGGGCGACGCTCACCGGCACCGCGCCGTACGCCGGGACCACCGACTTCCAGGTCGTCTCCGCCCACCTCGAGGACCCGATCCCGCAGCTGCCGCCGGGCGGCCCGCGCGAGGCCGAGGTCAACCGGGTGCTGCGCACCGCGCTGGCCAAGAACCCGGCCGACCGCTACCCGACCGCCGCCGCGATGCGCGACGACCTGCGCCGGGTCCGGGCGATGCCCGCCGGCCCGCCGCCGCGGGGCTCGCGTCCGGGCGGCCCGCCCACCGGTCCGCTGACGCCGCGCCCGGTCGGACCGCCCGCCGGTCCGGCCCGGTCCGGGCGACGGGTCGGCCTGATCGCCGCAGCGGTCGTGGTGCTGCTCGCGGCGGCCGGCGCCGGTACGGCGTACGCGCTGACCCGCGACGGCGACGAGCCGAAGCAGGCGTCCGCGGAGTCGAGCGCCTCGGAGGACCCCACGCCGTCGGAGGAGCCCACGCCCAGCCCGACGCCCACCCCGACCCCGACCCCGACACCGAGCCCCACCCCGACGCCGACCACGGAGGCACCGGTCACCGACGGCGGCGGGCGGTCGGGTCCGGAGAAGCGCGCGATCAAGGAGTTCACCGACCAGCTGCTCGCCACCGGTGCGGCCAACGAGGAGGACTCGCGCTGCATCTCCGCGGCCCTGGTCGACGACATCGGCTTCGACGAGATGGTCGAGATGGGGCTGTTCACGGCCGAGGGCAAGCTGCTCCCCGCCGGCATCGTCAGCAACCCCGACATGGTCCAGCAGATCACCGACGCGGCGGTCGGCTGCCTGATGCCGTCCTAGGTCCCGTCCTCGGGCCTCAGGGGCGCGGTGACCGCGGGTGCGTGATGGCGTCGGTGCCGCCGTCGACCATCAGCACCACGCCGACCACGAGCGACGCCGCGTCCGAGAGCAGGAAGCCGATGGCCGCGGCGACCTCCTCGGGACGGCCGGGCCGGCCGAGGGCGGTCGGGTAGGTGTCGGCGAACGGGCCGAAGACCGGGTCGGCCCGCAGCTGCTCGGTCATCGGGGTGGCGATGAGGCCGGGCGCCACGGCGTTCAGGCGGATGCCGGCGCCGGCCCACTCGGCGGTGACGCCGTGCGTGCGGGCCCACCACGCGAGCGCGCCCTTGGTCGCCGGGTAGACCATCACCGCGTCGATCCCCGCCACCCGCTCGCGCGCGGTCGCCTCGTCGGCGCCCAGCAGCATCTCGGCCAGGCCGGTGTCCCAGCCCGGCTGGCAGGTCATCGAGTTGGAGGCCAGCAGGACGACCCCCGCGCCCCCGGCCGCGGCCAGCTGCGGACGCAGCCCCTCGACGAGCGCGACCGCGCCGTAGTAGTTCACCGACACGACCAGCTGCGGGTCGACGCCCGTGAACCCCCCGATCCCCGCCGCCGGCACCAGCCCGTGCACCACGTCGGTCAGCGCCTGGACCCCGGCCACCGCCTCGGCCCGGCCGGCCGCAGTGGACAGGTCGGCGACCACGTCGGCGTCGCGCTGGTCGACGGTGATCACCCGCCCGCCCTGCTCGCGCAGGAGGGCGGCGGTGGCCGCCCCGATCCCCGAGGCGGCCCCGGTCACGACGTACGTCTTCACGAGCCGAAACTGTAACGTGTTCTAGCGACGCTGACCCGTCACTCAATGACCAGTTTTCACGGCGAGTCGGTCGGTGATCGACGGTTCGATGAGCGACGTACGACGTCCGCTGATCGAACCGTCAGTCCCGCCGCGACACACCGCGGAAAACGGTCATTCAGTGACGGGTCGGCGCAGGAGCTGGGCCTCCTCCTCGGCGGTCAGGCCGGTGACGGGGGCGTCGGGGGTGGCGCGCAGCCAGACCAGGGTGTCGCGGGCGGTGTCGGCGAGCGGGCGGATCCGCAGGCCAGCGTCGAGCGAGGGGGTGACGTCGTGGGCGAGCATGCCGTCGTACGCCGGGCGGGGCAGCCAGAGCGGGACGGACCGCGGACCGGACCAGGGCTCGACGCCCTGCGCCTCGAGCGCGTCCTGGGACACCCACGTCCAGATCGGGTCGGCGTCGCAGCCGGCCGCGACCTCGGCCAGCAGTTGGGAGAGGGGGCGGGCGGGGCCGACGCCGTCGTAGGTGCCGGTACGACGGGTCTCGCAGCTGTCGACGACCCAGTCGGCGAGGTCGCGCACGTCGACCACCTGGACGACGTCGCCGGGGTCGCCGGGCGCGAGGACCTCCGCGGGTCCGGATCCGAGCCGGGCCGGCCAGTAGCTGAACCGTCCGGTCGGGTCGCCGGGTCCGACGATCAGCCCGGGCCGGACCACCATCGAGGACGCGGCGCCGGCGGCGACGATCTCCTCGCAGGCCACCTTCATCGGTCCGTAGGCCTCCGGGTCGACGGCCAGGTCGACGTCGTCGGGCTGCGGCGCGCGGAGCGGGAGCGTGCCGGGCCGGCCACCGGGGGTGGACTCGTCCTCGTAGACGTTGATCGTCGATACGAAGACCCAGTGCGCGCCGGGCAGCCGCTCGACGGCGGCCCGGACCCACGACGGCTGCCGGGCCACCTCGACCACGGCGTCGAAGCCGGTCAGCTCGTCCGGCAGCGGTCCGGTGCGGTCGGTCTCCACGAGTCGCGCGCCGTCGGGGACGGAGCCCGACGTACCGCGGCAGGCGCAGACGACGTCGTGGCCCCGTCGTACCGCCTCCGCGGCGACCGCGCGCGAGAGGAACACCGAGCCGCCCAGCACCAGGATCCGCATGCGAACGACCCTCCCCCGGGCCGAGACCCGCGACAACCCTCTTCTGCTGTGGACGGAATAGCCGAGTCGGCGCGGGCGGGTCAGTCGCGGGGTGGGGTGGTCTCGCCGAGGAGCCAGGCGTCGAACAGGTCGGTGAGCTCCTCGCCGGTCTCCTCCTCGACCCAGGCGAGGTAGTCCTCGCGGCCGGTGCTGAGGTTGTCGCGGGCGGCCGGCCAGGCGCGGACCATCGACCAGAACCTCTCCTCGCCGATCCGCTCGCGGACCTCCTGCCACATCAGGGCCGGACCGTAGTAGATGTTCGAGGCGCCGAACTGGTCGGGGTCGAAGTCGGCGGGCGGGCCGGACTCCGCGCGGAAGTCCTCCTCGTACGGCGCCCACTCGTCCATCACGTCGGTGACCGGGACGCCGGCGTCGTCGGCCTCCCAGGCGCCCTGGAGGTACATGGCCATGCCCTCGTTCATCCACACGTCGCGCCAGTCGCGCGGCGTGACCTGGTCGCCGTACCAGTGGTGCGCCATCTCGTGGACCAGCACGGCGGGCGAGGTGGCGTACTCGGTGTCGCCGAGCGTGATCATGGTCTGGGTCTCCATGCCGCTCTCGGAGTCGACGATGACGATGCCGAGGGTGTCGAACGGGTAGGGCCCCAGCCTCTCCTCCAGCCAGGCGAGCCCGGCCGGGGTCTCCTGCAGCTTCTCGATGTACTCCGGCTCGTCGGAGGGCGTCCAGTAGGTGATGGGCACGCCCGAGGCCGACTCGTCCTCGGTCATCGTGAAGTCGCCCGTCGCGACGGTGACGAGGTACGACGCCGCCGGCTCCGCGAGGTGCCAGCGCGTCTCGGTGACGCCGTCGGCGTCGGTGCGGGAGAGCAGCTCGCCGTTGGCGACGCCGGACCAGGGCGACGGCACGGTGATGGTGAAGTCGTAGAGGGCCTTGTCGGAGGGCTGGTCGTTGACGGCGTACCAGGTGTAGGCGCCGAACGGCTCCTGCATGGTCCAGGTCTCGCCGTCGTCGGTGATCGTCCAGCCGGTGGTGCTGAAGTCGCTGCGCTGGGTGGGGGCGGGCGCGGGGGTGGGCGTGCCGGCGTACGAGAGGGTCAGCTCGTGGCGGGCGTCCTCCTCCACGGGCGCGAGGACCACCAGGTCCTTGCCGTCGTGCTCGACCTCGACCGGCTCGCCGTCGAGCAGCACGTCGCCGACCTCCAGCGGCTCGCCGAGGTCGAGCTGGAACCGCTCGGCCGTCGCGGTGGCCCGGAAGGTGAGCACCTCCTCGCCGGTGAGCACCGACGTCGCGGGATCCCAGTCGAGGGTCAGGTCGTAGTGGAGCGCGTCGACGCCGGGGTCGCCGACCTCGGGGTAGAGCGGGTCCTCGACCGGCTCGCTGAGGGCCAGGTCGAGATCGGCCTCGGGCGGGTCGTCGGTGTCGGTGCCGGTGGTCGGCTCCGAGGAGCTGGTCGGGTCCCGGTCGGCCTCGCCCTCCCAGGTCCCGTCGCTGCACCCGCCGGCCAGCAGGGCCAGCGCGGTCAGCGCGGCGGCGCCGGCGGCCAGCCGCACGCGGGCGGTCACTCCTGCCCCCGCAGCAGCGGGCGGGCCAGCTTGCGGCCGTGGTGGATCTGGGCCTTGACGGTGCCGAGCGGGGCGCCGACCAGCCGGGCGATCTCGTCGTACGGGAGGCCGTAGACGTCGCGCAGCAGGAGCGGCTCCACGAACTGGGGGTGGTCGCGCTCGATGGTCTCCATCGCCTCGAGCAGGTCGAGGCGGGTGCCGGCGATGACGCTGGTGGTGCGGGGGTCGGGCCGTTCGAGGGGCCCGTGGTCGTGCGGGTCGGTGGCGACGGCCTGGTTCTTCATCCGGCGGTACGTCGACCGCGCGCTGTTCACCGCGACCACGTGCATCCAGGTGGTGAACCGGCCCTGGCCGTTCCAGCCGCCGATCTTGGTGGCGACGTTGATCATCGCCTCCTGGCAGGCGTCCTCGGCGTCCGGCGTGTAGGGCAGCACGCCGCGACACACGTTGAGCGCCCGCGGACGGACCGCGGCGAGCAGGTCCTCCAGGGCGTCGCGGTCACCGTCTCGGGCCCGACGGGCGAGGTCGTCGATCTCGTCGGGCCCGAGAGGTGTCTCCGTCATGCGCACATCATCCCTGGTGGGGGCTACTTCACCTCGGAGCGCAGCACCGCCCAGATCCCGATCGTCAGCGGCAGCACCAGCCAGACCGCGCCGGTGACCGCCAGCTGCGCCCACTGCTGGCCGCTGACCGAGCCCTCGAAGAGCGGGCCCTGGGCGTAGTTGAAGTCGATCCAGGCCTGCTTGTCGGCGAACCACTTCTGGGTCTCGCCGAGCACCATGGTGACGGTCGGGAGCAGCAGCGAGTAGACGAAGTAGGCGACGATCGCGCCGGGGCTGTTGCGGATCAGCACGCCGAGCATGAAGCCGACGGCCATCCCGATCAGGTTGCCGAGCACGATCAGCGCGAACTCCTGCGCCGAGATGTTCCAGACCAGGTCGGTGCCGTTGATCGCCGACCCGACGACGTTGCCGAGGGCGCCGATGCCGAGGGCCAGGACCATGGAGACGACGCCGACGATGCCGGCGACGATCGCCTTGGCCCGCAGCACCCGGCCCCGGTGGGGCACCAGGGTGTACGACGTCAGTCCGGTGCGCTGGCTCCACTCGCTCGTCACCGAGAGGATCGCCACCATCGGCAGCACGACGGCCATCGGGAAGCCGATGGCGCTCGCGAACGCCTCGAAGTCGACCTCGGAGTCGGGCGCGAAGAGGATCACCGCGGCGGTGGCGAGCGTGGCCAGGATGCCGATGCTGGCGATCAGCCAGAAGCCGGACCGGGTGTCGAAGGACTTGCGGGCCTCGACGTGCACCAGGCGTGCGGTGGGGATGGGCGTGATGGTGCGGGCGGGGGCGGTGAGCGTGCTCATCAGGAGTTTCCTTCGCGCTGGGTGTCGGAGGTGAGCTCGAGGAACATCTCCTCGAGGCCCGCGCCGTCGGCGGCGCGCAGCTCGACGAGCGGGATGCCCGCCTCGTGCGCGACCTTGCCGACGACCTCGGGGTCGGCGTCGACGCGCAGCACGTCGGAGCCGCCGGTGGCGCCGCTGAGGACCGGGGTGAGCCCGGAGGCGGTGAGGGCGGTGGCGAGGTCGTCGACCACCCGGGTGCGGACCAGGGTGCCGGCGCTGGCCAGCAGCTCGGCCTTGGTGCCGTCGGCGACGATCCGGCCCTGGCCGATGACGACCAGGTCGTCGGCGATGACCTCGATCTCGTGCAGCAGGTGGCTGGAGAGCAGGACGGTCCCGCCCTGGTCGGCGTACCCGCGCAGCAGGTCGCGCATCCAGCGGATGCCGGCCGGGTCGAGGCCGTTGGCCGGCTCGTCGAGGATCAGCACCTCGGGGTCGCCGAGCAGGGCGGTGGCGATGCCGAGCCGCTGCCGCATGCCGAGCGAGTAGTTGCGGACCCGGCGACCGGCCTCGGTGGGGGTCAGGCTGACCCGGTCGAGCATCTCGTCGACCCGGCGCTTGGGCAGGCCCATGGTCAGGGCCGCGACGGTGAGGATCTCCCGGCCGGTGCGGCCCGCGTGCTGGGCGGAGGCGTCGAGCAGGACGCCGACCTCCAGGCCGGGGTTGGGCAGGTCGGCGAAGCGCCGACCGGCGACCGTCGCGGTCCCGGAGTCGGTGGGGGTGAGCCCCACCATGATCCGCATGGTGGTGGACTTCCCGGCGCCGTTGGGCCCGAGGAAGCCGGTGACGCGCCCGGAGCGCGCCGTGAAGCTGACGTCGTCGACGGCGGTGAAGGCGCCGTACTTCTTGGTGAGGTTCTCGACCTGGATCATGGACCTCAGCCTGCTGGCGGTCCGACCCCTGCCGCATCGGGGACGAACGCTGGCCCGACCCCGGCGCGAACCCTGGCTCGGTCTCAGGGGCCCTCTCAGGGTTCGCCCATAATGGCGCGGTGTCCATGCCCAGCCGCCTCGGCCGCTACGCCGTGCGCCGCCGGATCGGTGCGGGCGGGTTCGCGACCGTGTGGCTGGCCTACGACGAGCAGCTGGACGCGCCGGTCGCGGTGAAGGTGCTGGCCGACAACTGGACCGAGGACCACCAGGTACGGCGCCGCTTCCTCGAGGAGGGCCGCTACCTGCGGCGGGTCGAGTCGCCGCACGTCGTCCAGGTCTTCGACGCCGGCGAGCTCGAGGACGGCCGGCCCTACCTGGTGATGACCTACGCCGACCAGGGCACCCTCGCCGACCGGCTCGAGGTCGAGGGCCTGGCCGCCGGGCAGGCGCTGGAGGTGGTCCGCCAGGTCGGCGCCGGGCTCGCCGCCCTGCACCGCAACGACATCCTGCACCGCGACGTGAAGCCGGCGAACGTGCTGTTCCGCAGCGTCGACGGGACGGTCCGCGCGATGGTCGCCGACCTCGGGCTGGGCAAGGCGCTCGACGTGTCGTCGCGGCTGACCATGGTCGCGGGAACGCCATCGTTCGTGGCGCCCGAGCAGGCGGCCGCCGAGTCGCTGGACGCCCGGGCCGACCAGTACTCCCTCGGCGCGCTGACCTACCTGCTGCTGACGGGGCGGGCGCCGTACACGCACGCGACGCTGAGCGCCGCCGCCAGCCCGGTGCCGCCCCCGCCGCTGTCCACCGACGAGCGGCCCTACGACGACGCGGTCGACGCCGTCGTACGACGGGCGCTGGCGGTCGACCGCGAGGAGCGCTGGCCCGACGTCACGTCGTACGTCGACGCGCTGGCCGCGGCGCTCGGCCCGGAGGCGACCGCCGCCACCCCCGCGCCGTGGCTGCCGATCGACCCCGAGCTCACCCAGCCCGGGGCCCGCCCGGACCCCGCGACCGACGTCGCGGCGGTCCCCGAGCCGTCCGTCCCCGCCCGGTCGTCGGCGGGTTCTCGGCGCCGGCGGCCGCTGCGGGTGCTGGCCGCCGCGGTGGCCGGGCTCGTCGTCCTGTGCGCGGGTGGGATCGGCGGCTGGGTCTGGCAGCAGAGCCGCCCCGACCCCGACGTCACCGTCTCCGACGACGACGGCACCTTCGAGGTCACCGTGCCCGCGGCCTGGGACGCCGCGGTGGCGACCGGGGCCTGGGCGCCGCCGGGCAGCGACGACCAGGGCGAGCAGCCCGCCCTCTCCGTCGGCACCGCCCGCGACTGGAACGACCCCGACGGCGACGACCAGGGCGTGTTCGTCGGCGTCCTCGCCGGCACCGAGCTGCCCGAGCAGCTGCCCCAGCACCCCGAGTGCGGCCGGGCCGGCCCGCACTCCGACGACGTCCAGGACGGCGACGCCGTACGGACGGTGGTCTTCGGGGACTGCCCCGGCGGCCTCACCGTCGAGCGGGTCGTCCAGGTCACCGCCGACCAGCTGGTCTGGATCCAGGTCCGCAGCCACGACCGGGCCACCGCCAACCGGGTGCTCGACTCGGTGGCGGTGTACGGGATGTAGCGGCGGGGTGCGAGGCCGGGTGAGAGTTTCATCGGCTAGCCGATGAACCTCCTGCCGGGACGACAAAGGTTCATCGTCCAGGGATGAGTTTCATCGGCTAGCCGATGAAACTTTGCGGCGGCGGCGGCGGGCGGCGGCCGCCCGGGTCAGCCGAGGCGCAGCGAGTCGCTGACCCGGGTCAGCAGGTCCTGCAGGCCGTCCCGGTCCGCCTCGCGACCCACGGCCGCGACCGCCGCGGTCGCCCCGCTGTCGCCGAGGACCAGGAAGCGCTCCATCGACACCCGGCGGTAGCCGCCCTGGAGGTACGTCGCCACGAAGCGGTCGTCGCCCTGGGTCTCGATCACCAGGTTCTCGAGCTGCTCGTTGGCCTCGGCGTCGCGCAGGGCGTTGATCCGGTTCATCACCTCGACCCGCTGCGAGCTCAGCCCGCCCAGGCCGGTCACCCGGAGCTGGTAGGTGTTCGTGGCGCTCCGGTCGGCGGTGAAGATCGCGTTCGGCAGCTCGCCGCCGCGACTCCAGCCCTCCGGGACCCTGAACTCGAGGCGCTTGCCGTTGGCCCGCAGCTTGGCGGCCTCCAGCGGCAGCCCGGTCGCCAGCGGGGCGTCGTCGGGGTCGGGCTCGACGTCGTACTCGGTGACCGGGTACGACGGCGACGCAGCCGGGACGGGCGCCGCGACCGAGATGGTGAGCGGGGCGTCGGTCTGCAGGGCGCTGACGCCGTACCCGCCGGCGACGCCCGCGATCGCGAGGACCGCGAAGGCCCCCAGCGCGCGCACAGACATGGCGGACACCGTAGTGGGTGCCGTGGGGTCAGCCGCCCGTGGGTCGCCGCAGCAGCGCGGGCAGCCAGACGTCGTCGAGGAGCAGCTCGACGGCGGGACCGCGCAGCGGCGCGGCGGTGTGGACGAGCTCCGAGGTCATCAGGGCGTGGCCCAGGTTCTGCACGAGGGCGGGGGGTCGGGCGGTGAGCTCGCCCCTGTCCAGGGCGGCGTCGACGATGGCCACGATCGGGAACGGGACCTCGGGCCCGGTCAGCGAGCTGGTGCGGTCGGCCCGTTCCAGCAGCACCCCGCGGACCGCCTCCCCGAACGGGCCGTCGTAGAACGCCTCCAGGCCGCGGAGGAAGCCCAGCAGATCGGAGCGGAGGTCGCCGGAGGTCTCGACGACCTCGTCGGCCGAGCGCAGGGCCCGCACGAGCATCTCCTGGGCGAGCTGGATCCGGTTCTCCCACCGCCGGTAGACCACGTTCTTCGCCGTGCCGCAGCGGGCGGCGACGCCGGCGATCGTGAAGCTCGACCACCCGTGCTCGCCGAGCTCGGCCCACGCGGCGTCGAGGATCGCCTGCTCGAGGACGGCGCCCCGGCGTCGCGTCCTCACCTGGTCCACGGGGGCGTCCACGGAGGCGATTGTCGCGCACCGGTGTCACGCGAAGCCGTCTAGCCCGGAGATAAGACACTGTGAGTGTCCTATTGACGGGACGAGAGGAGCAGACCTACGGTGACGACCGCCACATTGAAACCTTTCATCACCCCGGGGGACCGATGACCAGAACTCCTGCACCTCGGCGGCTCGGCCGCCTTCCAGCGGTCGCGGCGACCGCGCTGGCCGTCGCGGCCTCCGCCGCCCTCGCCGTACCGGTCACGGCGACCGTGGGCCCCGCGGCCTCCGCGGCCGTCGCTGCCCCGACCGCCGCCCCGACGACGGGGACACCGGCGCTGACCGCGGCGACGTACGCCGACCCGCCGACCAGCGTGCGGCCGATGTACCGCTACTGGATGCCGCTGGCCTACACCGACGACGAGGTGCTGCGCCAGGAGCTCCGGGACATGGCGGCCTCGGGCGCCGGCGGGGTGGAGATCGCGCCGTTCGGCGTCCCCGGCGCGGGCAACCAGACCAACGCCTTCCTCGAGCAATACGGCTGGGGCACGCCGGCCTGGGCGCACAAGATGGAGGTCATCACCGCCGAGGCGGCGGAGCTCGGCCTGGTCGTGGACCAGAACCTGGGCCCGCAGTACCCGCCCACGGTCCCGACCCTGAACAGCTTCAACCAGCGCGAGGCCGAGCAGAAGCTGATCTTCGGCCGCGAGTTCAACCCCGCCGGCTCCACCCGCAGCGGCGCGCTGCCGGCGCCGACGGTGGCCCCGCCCAACGTCACCACCCAGCTGTGCGGTCCGGCAGCTCCGGGCGACGAGGTGCTGAAGGTGAACAGCCTCGGCGGCTACGCCCCGGGCGACACGGTCACCGTGGGAGCCGGTGGGACCGCCGAGAAGGTGGTCGTGAGCGCTCTCGGCGACCGTACGGCGACCTGCGCCGACCTGTCGGTCTCGCCGCTCCGCAACGCGCACGCCGTCGCGGAGGCCGTCGTCACCGTGGCCCGCACCACCCGCCTCAAGACGCTGGTCGCCCAGTGCGCGGCCGCGTGCGACGCGACCACTCCGGCGCCGGTCCAGCTGGTCCCGTCGTCGGTCACCGACGTCACCGCCCAGGTCAGCGGCGGACGCCTGGACCACACCTTCCCGACCGGCAACGGCAACCCCTGGGTGGTCATCGACCTCGTCCAGACGGCCTCCGGCCTGGTCGCGCAGCGCAACGGCTACACCGCGACCCAGCCCAACTACGTCCCGGACCACTGGAGTCGCGGCGGCGTGCAGATCCAGACCAACTTCTGGGACGAGCACATCCTCACCCCGAAGGTCCGGGCCAACCTGCGCAAGATCGGCAGCGGCGCCGTCTTCGAGGACTCCCTCGAGCTCGGTGAGACCCAGAAGTGGACCTGGGGCCTCCTGCAGCAGTTCGAGAAGCGCCGCGGCTACGACCCGACCACCCTGCTGCCGGCCCTCGCCGGCGCCGGGATCCAGGGCAGCGGCACCCCCGCCTTCGAGCTCGCCGGGATCGGCGCGCAGGTGCGCGAGGACTACCGCCAGACCCTGAGCGACCTCTACGTCGAGCGCTACGTCGCGCCGATGCAGGAGTGGGCCGAGGGCCACGGGCTGAACTACCGGGCGCAGTCGTACGGCGTCCCGATCTCGACCAGCGCCGCCGGAGCGGTCGCCGGGATCCCCGAGGGCGAGTCCCTCAACTTCTGGAACGGCACCCTCGGCGCCGAGCAGAACTACCGGGCGGTCTCCTCGGGCGCGCACCTGAGCGGCAAGAACGTGGTCTCGGTCGAGTGCTGCGCGGTGTTCCAGGGCGGCTACCGCTCGAGCCTGGCCGGGCCCTACGTCGGCGGCCAGTTCGGCCAGGGCGGCGACGGCACCCAGGTCGGCGGCAAGTACTCGCAGGGCCTGCTCGACAGCATCTACACGTCGTACGCCGGGGGCGTGAACCAGCTCGTCTGGCACGGCTACGCCTACCGCGACGCCCCGGTCGGCGTCGGCACCAGCGGCCGCGACGGCTCCTGGCCCGGCTACCACCCGTGGGACATCTTCGGCGCGATCAGCGTCAACGACGAGTTCGGACCGCGGCAGGCCAGCTGGCCCGACTACGCCCCGGTCAACGACTCCCTGGCCCGCGACCAGCTGGTCCTGCGCCAGGGTCGCGCGACGGTCGACCTCGGCGTCTACTACGAGGACCTCGGCCTCGCCGGGGCCAGCGTCGGCACCCAGCAGCCCGTCCAGCACCTGCTCGGCACCGGCTCGGCCACCTCGAAGGCCGGCTACACCTACGAGTACGTCGCGCCCGACTTCCTGGCCGACCCGGAGCTCGAGGTCGAGGCCGACGGCGGGCTCTTCGCCGACCGGTCCGACCACGCGGCGCTGTTGCTGAACAACCAGACGACGCTGTCGGTCGCCACCGCCGAGCGCCTCCGCGACCTGGCCACCGACGGCCTGCGGGTCTTCCTCGTCGGCGGCCTGCCGACCACCACCACCGGCGCGAAGCCGGGCGGTGCCGCGCTCGCCACGGTCGTCGACCAGCTGCTCGCGCAGCCGACCGTCGAGCACGTGGCCGACGAGGCCGACCTGCCGGCCGCCCTGGTGGCCGCCGGCATCCGGCCGACCGTCACGCCCGAGGAGCCGACCGCGGCCCTCGGCCTGGTCCGTCGCGAGGCGGACGGGGTCAGCTACGACTTCGTCCACAACCGGTCCGGCGAGACCGTCGAGCAGCGCCTCACCCTCACGGGGACGGGCCGCCCGTACCTGCTCGACAGCTGGACCGGCGAGATCACCCCGATCGCGGAGTACACGACCGGCGACGGCACCGTGACGGTCCCGGTCGAGATCGCGCCGTACGACAAGGTGGTCGTCGCTCTCGCCGGTACGACGGCCGCACCGGCCCCGGCTCCGGCCGTCCACGCCGTCGACAGCACCGGCGACGTCCGCGCCGCCGGTGACGCCCTGACCCTGCGGGCCGGTGCCGACGGCCAGTACGTCACCCGGCTCAGCAACGGCGCCACCCGCACGACCGCGGTGAGCGGCCTGACCGCCGCGCGGGGCCTGGACACCTGGTCGCTCGTGGCCCAGACCTGGACTCCGGGCGCCCAGCAGTGGACGACGGTCAAGACCGACCAGCCCGCGGTCGGCCTGAGCGCTCGCGAGGACGGCACTCTGCCCTCCTGGCGCGACGTCACCTCTCCCGTCGACCTGAGTCAGTCGTCCGGGGTCGGCACCTACACGACCACGGTGGAGCTGCCGGCGACCTGGAAGGCGGCCACCGACGGCGCCTACCTGGCGCTCGGCGCGGTCCTCGACTCCGCGTCGGTCACGGTCAACGGCACCTCGGTCGTCGTCGACCAGGCCGACCGGGACCGGATCGACCTCGGGAAGAACCTGCGCCCGGGGACGAACACGATCGTGGTCCGGGTGGCGACGACGATGTTCAACGCGGTTCGCAAGTCGGGCGACAGCAACTACCAGCTGCCGGCCTGGCAGGAGGCGGGGCTCCGCGGCCCGGTCGTGCTGTCGCCGTACCGCGACACGGCGATCCCCGTGTCCACGACGCCGCCGACGCCGCCGGTCCCGCCGTCCCAGCCGGCGAAGGCGACCACGACGAAGCTGGTGGTGACGCCGAAGCGGGTCACCGCAGGCAAGCGGGCGGTCGCCACGGTCACCGTCTCCTCGCGGGCGAGCGGCCAGGTCCGCATCCGGGTGGACGGCAAGGTCGTCCGCACGGTCACCGTGACCCGGGGTCGGGCCCGGGTGAGCCTGCCGCGGCTGCGGGTCGGGCGGCACCGGGTCCGGGCCGAGTTCCTCGGCACGACCGCGTGGAAGCCGTCCGCGTCGAAGCGGGTGGTCGTGAAGGTGGTGCGCAAGCGGCGGTGACGTCAGAGGCGGTGACGTCGTAGGCAGGGGCGGGGGCGGTGCGATCCGACGGGTCGCACCGCCCTCGCGCGTCCGTGGGTGGTGGCCGGGTTCGGCGGATGCGTGCCGCTGCCCTAGCGTCGGCCCCATGACGAGCCTGCTGCTGCGCGACGCGCGCCTGGTCCCGGTCGAGGCGGGCCACCGGGTGCCCGACGCGCCCGTCGACGTCCTGGTCGAGCACGGCACCGTGACCGCGGTCGGTCCGGGGCTGGCTCGCCCGGACGGCGTGGAGGAGGTCGACGGCGGGGGCCGGTGGCTGGTGCCGGGGCTGTGGGACGCCCACGTGCACATGGCGCAGTGGACCCTCGCCTCGCAGCGGCTCGACCTGGCCGCGGTCCGGACGCCGGAGGAGATCCTGGCCCGGGTGACGGAGTGGATCGCCGACTACCCCGGGTTCCCGGTCATCGGCTGGGGCCACCGCTCGGGCGCCTGGGAGCGCGACGTCACCGTCTCCGAGCTGGACGCGGTCTCCGGCGACACGGCCGTGGTGCTGATCAGCGGCGACGGGCACCACGCCTGGCTCAACACCACCGCGCTGATGCACCTGGCCATGCCGGTGCGCGACTCGGTCGTCCGCGAGACGGAGTGGTTCGCGGCGTACCCCCGGCTGGCCACCCTGGTCGGCAACGACGGGACCTCGCCCGAGGCCTACCGGCGCACCCTCGACCACGCCGCGTCGATGGGCATCGTCGGGTTCACCGACTTCGAGTTCGGCGCCAGCCGGGCCGACTGGCTGGAGCGCTGGTCGCAGGGCTGCGACACGCTCCGGGTGCGGTGGGCGACGTACGCCGACACGCTCGAGGACGTGATCGCGGCCGGGCTGCGCACCGGCGACCCGCTGCTCGGGGACGACCGGCTGACGATGGGCCCGCTGAAGATCATCAGCGACGGCTCGCTCAACACCCGCACGGCCTGGTGCTGCCAGCCGTACGCCGACGCGCACCGCCTGGAGTACCCCGCCGGCCAGCCCAACCAGCCGCCCGAGGAGCTGCGCCGGCTGCTCGCGCGCGCCCACGGCGCCGGGCTGGAGATCGCCACGCACGCGATCGGCGACGCGGCGGTGGCCGACGCGCTGGCGGCGTACGCCGAGACGGGCGCGCGCGGCTCGATCGAGCACGCCCAGCTGGTCGGCCGCGACGACGTACGGCGGATGGCCGGGCTGGGCATCCGCGGCAGCGTCCAGCCCGCCCACCTCCTCGACGACCGTGACCTGACCGAGAAGGTCTGGCCGGACCGCACCGAGCGCTGCTTCGCGTTCCGCTGGATGCTCGACGACGGGGTGACCCTGGCCCTCGGGTCGGACGCGCCGGTCTCGCCGCTCGACCCCTGGCTGGCCATGGCCGCGGCCGTGCACCGCAGCGCCGACGAGCGCGAGGCCTGGCACGGCGAGCAGGCCCTCACCGCCCGCGAGACCCTCGCCGCGTCGGTCGACGGCCAGCCCACCGTGGCGGTCGGCTCCCGCGGCGACCTGGTCCTCCTCGACGCCGACCCGCTCGCGCCCGCGGCCTCGGCCGCCGACGCCGCCACGGTCCTGCGCGACATGTCCGTCGCGCTGACCGTCGTGGCGGGGCGGGTCGTGCATCACTCCGCGTAGTCACCACCCGGCAGACCGAAGAACTCCTCCAGGGTGCCGATGCCGGTGCGGGTCAGCTCGGCGGCGAGCCGGCGGCCGACGTACCGCAGGTGCCAGGGCTCGGGGCCGTAGCCGGTGATCGCCTGGTCGGCCTCGGTGTAGCGCAGCCAGAACCCGAAGCCGGCGGCGTGCTCGCGCACCCAGCGGCCGGCGTCGGTGTCGCCGAAGCAGGCCTCGATCCGGCACTCCGGATGGGCGGGGGTGTCGACGTCGACGGCCAGGCCGGTCTGGTGCTCGCTGTGCCCCGGCCGGGCCGACCAGCGGTCGGCGAGCTCCTGCCCGTCGCGGGCGACGATGCCGTCGTACACGCCGCGCTGGTACGACGGCGAGCGGTAGGCGCTCGCCACGTGCAGCTCGATCCCGTCGTCGGCGGCCGCGTCGAGCAGCGCCTGCAGGTCGGCCGCCGCGGCCCGGGCGACCAGGTGCTGGTCGACGACGACCAGGTCCGGCTCGAAGTCGGCGGGCGTCATCGGGAGCCGCTTGTTCACCACGACCCAGGGGCTCGACGGGTCGGTCGTCGAGCGCGCGGCCCGGTCGAAGGACGGGGGCGGGACGACGGCGGCGAGCAGGCTCAGCAGGGCCGCGATGAAGGAGGCGAACACACTCGGGGACTGTCCGGTCGGCCGGTCGCGATGACCGGCCCTCGGGTGAGCAAACCCACCTGCGTCCGCCTGTCACCGACCGTCGGGTGCCGGACACTTCAAGGTGTGGATCGGGTGGACGAGCTGTACCGGCGGCACGGGCCGGTGGTCTTCCGCTACGCCCGCAGCCGGCTCGACACCGAGGACGCGCACGACGTGACGGCGGAGGTGTTCGTGGTCGCGCTGCGGCGGTGGCGGGAGGTCCCCGAGCACGAGCTGGCCTGGCTGCTGGGCGTCGCCCGCCGGGTGATCGCCAACCACGTGCGCTCCGCGCGTCGTCGTACGGCGCTGGGGGAGCGGTTGCGCGCGCAGCGGACCCCGGAGGCGGTCGACCCGGCCCGGTCGGTGGACCGCACCGACGCGCTGCGGCGGGCCGTCGCCACCCTCGGGCCGCGCGACCAGGAGGTCGTCGGCCTGCTGCTGGCCGCCGACCTCGACCAGCGCGACCTGGCCGCCGCGCTCGGCTGCAGCCCTAACACCGCCTCGGCCCGCGCCTCGCGGGCCCGCCGCCGGCTCCGGGACGCGCTGGCCGCCCAGGACTCCGAGCACGACGACGACACCGAAGGGGTGTTCTCCCGATGAGCGACGACCTGCAGGATCTCCGGACCGTGCTGCGCTCCGTGGACGCCGAGCTCGACCACGCCCGCGTGCTGCGGACCGTGCACGCGTCCCGCCGTACGACGCGGTGGGTGCCGCTCGCCGCGGCCGCCGCGGTGGCCTGCGTGCTGCTGGCCTCGGTCGGCACGCTCGCCTGGGTGACCTCCCGCGACGAGCCGGTCCCGGCGGTGCAGCCGGCGACGACGGCACCGCTGCCCGACCGGCAGGCGCTGGCGGAGCGGGTCCGGGTGGCGATCTCGACCGGCACCGCCTGCGCCCGGATCGAGCAGGACGGTCGGGTGGTCATCGAGCAGCTGCGCCGGGTCGGCGCGGACGGTCCGACCGTGCTCCTCGCGAGCCCCGGGTCGGACCGGTGGCCGCTCTGTGCCCCGGACCGGGCCCCCACGCCCCGCGCGCTCGACGACGTGCCCTCCGGCAGCGCCACCCGGGCCCCCTCGCCGGACCTGAAGGTCGCCACGACCCGCGACCTGCTGATGCCGCTGGCCGGCCCGGTGGCCGACGTCTCGGTGGCGCGGGACGTCGTGGGCGACCTGGTCCTGCGGGTGCGCACGGAACGACTGCGGTACGACTACCGGCTCGACGCCGCGGACCGCCCGGTCGCCGTCCGCGTCCGACCGCTGGACGCGGCCGGGCCGGTCCTCGACGCCACGGTCGGCTGGGGCTAGCCCTCGAGCGCCGCGACCACCAGGTCGGCCGTCTCGCGCTGGCCGACGGCCAGCGGGTGCAGGGCCAGGCCGACGCCGGGCGTGGTCTGCACGCCGTTGACCCAGGGATCGTCGGAGCACACGTCGTGGCCGGCGCTGGCGTCGTACAGGTCGACGTAGGTGACGCCCGCGGCCTCCGCGGCCGCCTGCTGGACGGTGTGCAGCCGCTCGTTGAGCGCGGCCAGCGCGGGGGCGTCGGCGGCGGCCACGGGGAGCAGGTCGGGGCAGTCGGCGTCGGGCGCGATGATCTGCGGGTAGCCGACGACCACGACCTGCGCCTCGGGCGCCCGCTCGGCGATCGCGGCGACGGCCGCGGTGAGGTGGCCGCCGAGCTCGTCGATCGCGGCCTCCAGAGGACCCCCGCACGCGGGGGCGGAGGCGCCGGTGGTCGCGCAGCCGATCAGGCGCGAGAAGACGGCGCCGTCGTTGCCGCCCATCCCGATCGTGACCAGCTCGGCGTCCGCCGTGACGGCGTCCAGCTGGGGCGGCGCCTCGCCGGTGCTGGTGCCCTGGGCGGTCCGCAGGTTGTCGGTGGTGGCGCCCGCGCAGCTGACGTCGCTCAGCGTGTAGCCCAGCTCCGCCGCCACCAGGGCCGGGTAGTTGGCCGGCGAGCGCAGGCAGCCGTCGGTGGCGGCGTCGTCGGTGATGAGCGGCGCGGCGGTGTAGGAGTCACCGAGGGCGACGTACGCCGGCCCTGCGGGCTCGGTGGTCGTGCTCCCGGTGGGAGACGGCGCGGTCTCGGAGGTGTCCGCGGACGACCCGTCGTCGCTGCACGCGGCCAGCGCCAGCACCAACAGCCCCCCGGCCAGCAGCCGCCTCACAGCAGCTCCAGCAGCAGGTCGGCGACGGCCTGCTCGTAGGCGCGGAACGGGTGGTAGGCCATGGCGGCTCCCTCGTCGGTGGTCCGCCCGTTGATCCACGGGTCGGTGGAGCAGATGTCGTGTCCGGCGCTGGCGGCCCAGGTGTCGACGTACTCGAACCCGGCCCTCTCGGCCGCGTCCTGCACGGTGAGGGTGAGGCCCTGGTTGAGCCGGTAGGCCCAGGCCCGGTCGCCCAGGCCGAGCGGCAGGTCGGCGCAGCCGCCCTCGGACGGGACGATCTGCGGGTAGCCCACCACCACGACCCGGGCCTCGGGCGCACGGTCGCGGACCGCGGCGAAGGCGTCGACGAGCCGCGTGTTCAGGCGGGCCAGCCGGGTGCTCACCGGGTCGCCGCCGGCAGCCTCGGCCGTGGCGCAGGGAGCGCCGGTGGGGTCGGCGACGGCGAGCTGCTGGCAGACCCCGAGCAGCGATCCCGCGATCTGGTCGTCGTTGCCGCCGATGCTCACCGTCACCAGGTCGGTGTCGGCGTCGAGCGCGTCCAGCTGCGGGGCGTGGATGTCCGCCCCGATCGTCTGCGGCGCGGTCAGGTGGACGGTGCCGGCGCCCGAGCAGCTCACGTCGGTGAGCTCCACGTCGTCCCGGGCCGCCGCGACCAGCGACGGGTAGTTGCTCCCCGAGCGCAGGCAGCCGCCGGCCGGGTCGGCCGGCGGGATGAGCGGTCCCGCGGTGAAGGAGTCGCCGAGGGCGACGTACTCGAGCGCCTCGGGCTCCTCCTGATCGCTGCCGCTGCCGCTGCTGCAGCCCGTCAGGGCCGCGAGGGCCAGGATCCCCCACGCGAGCGGGCTCGCGAGCGCCGGGAGCCGTCGGGACATGCGGCAACGGTACGGATCGGGTACCACCCGGCGGTGAGCACACCCGGGGAGAAGAGCGGATCCGAGGAGCAGGGCGGGCAGGAGTCCCTGCTGACCGTGCTGGTCGCCCTGGCCGCCAACGGGCTGCTCGCCGTGGCCAAGTCGGTGGCCGCGGTGCTGACCGGGTCCGCGGCGATGGTCGCGGAGGCGGCGCACTCGTGGGCCGACACCGGCAACGAGGTCTTCCTGCTGGTCGCCGAGCGGACCGGTCGCCGCCCGCGCGACGAGGAGCACCCGCGCGGCTACGGGCGCTCGACGTACATCTGGTCGTTGGTGGCGGCCTTCGGTCTCTTCTCGGCCGGCGCCGTGGTGTCGGTGTGGCACGGCGTCACCGAGCTGCTGGACGAGGAGTCGGGCCCGGAGAGCTACCTGGTCAACTACGTCGTCCTCGCGGTGGCCCTCGTGCTGGAGGGCTCGTCGTTCCTGCAGGCGTCGCGGCAGGTCGGCGGCGCGGCGAAGCGGTGGGGGATGCGCCCGCTGCGCTACGTCAGCCGTACGTCGAACCCCACGCTGCGGGCGGTCTTCTTCGAGGACTCCGCCGCGCTCATCGGCATCCTGCTCGCGGGCGGCGGCATCGCCCTGCACCAGCTGACCGGGGACCCGGTCTGGGACGCCCTCGGGTCGATCGCGGTCGGCGTGCTGCTGGCCGGGGTGGCGATCTTCCTGATGCGCCGCAACATGGAGTACCTGCTGGGGGAGGGGCTGTCGCCTCAGCTGCGCGCCCGGGTCCTGGCCCGGCTGCTCGAGCACCCCGAGATCGACCGGATCACCTACCTCCACGTCGAGTACGTCGGCCCCCAGCGGGTCTTCGTCGTCGCCGCGGTCGACCTGGTCGGCGACGACACCGAGAACCACCTCGCCCTGCGCTTCCGCCGGGTCGAGGCCGACGTCGAGCAGGACCCGATGATCGAGGACGCGATCCTCACCCTCGCCCCGCCCGACGAGCCCGCGCTCACCCCCTGACCCCCTGTTTCCCGCCGAGTCAGCAGGAGTGGGGGGCCGAGTCAGCACTACTGGTGCTGACTCGGCAGCTCTGGACCAGTGCGGATTCGAGAGCCGGACCCTCTTGACGGGGAATATGTAAGTGCGCTGAACTAACAAACGTGACCCAGACGACACCGGTGAGCCGGCCGCTCCGCCCGCGGGGCAAGCTGCTGCAGGAGGACGCCCGGCGGCACCACCGCTCGCTGCTCCTCCAGCAGCTGTTCCGGGAGGGACCGGCGAGCCGGGCCGACCTGGCCCGGACCAGCGGCCTCACCCGGGTGACCGTCTCGGACCTGGTGGGTCAGCTCGTCGAGGAGGGGCTGATCGAGGAGCTCGGCGCGCCCGTCGAGAGCCGCGTCGGCAAGCCGCCGACGCTGGTCGGGCTGGCTGCCGACGCGACCCACATCGTCGCGGTCGACCTGTCCGGCGACGACCGGGTCACCGGGGCCGTGCTCACCCTGCTCGGGGACGTCCGCGAGCGGCACGAGCTCCCGATCGCCGGTCGCCGCGGGGCGCAGGCCGTCGAGCTGGTCCACCAGCTGGTCCGCGAGCTCGTGGGGCGTACGACGAAGCCGGTCCTGGGCATCGGGGTCGGGACGCCGGGCGTCGTCGACCACGACGGCACGGTGGTCGACGCCCCCAACCTCGGCTGGTCCGGCACGACGCTGGCCGCCGGCCTGCGCGAGGCCTTCGGGCTGCCGGTCTTCGTGGCCAACGACGCCAACACCGCGGTGCTGGGCGAGCACACCTTCGGCGACGCCCGGGACGGCGGCCTGATGCTGCTGCGGATCGGCACCGGCGTCGGCGCCGGGCTGGTGCTCGGCGGCGCGCTGCTGCACGGTCACCGCGCGGCCGCCGGCGAGATCGGCCACGTGGTCGTGGACCCCGCCGGCGCGACCTGCGCCTGCGGGCGCCGCGGCTGCCTGGAGACCCTGCTCGCCGTCCCGCACCTGCGCGAGCGGATCGCCGCGTCCGACCACGACACGGCCCTGACCGAGGTGGGCGAGCAGCTCGGCGCCGCGCTGGCGCCCGTCGTCGGCACCCTCAACCTGCACGAGGTCGTCCTCAGCGGTCCGGCCGAGCTCCTCGACGGTCCGCTGCGCGAGGCCGCCGACCGCACCATCCGGGCGCGGACCATGCCCGTCACCGGCGACGAGCTCGTCGTCCGCACCTCGACCCTCGGCGAGGACGTCGTCCTCGTCGGTGCCGCCGTGCTCGTCCTCGCGGGCCAGCTCGGCGTCTCCTGACCTCCCAGAAGACAGACAACGACCCGCTCCACCCCACAGAAAGGCACCGCAGTGCGCAACAGGAAGACACTGGCGATCGCCGCCGTCACGGCCACCGCCCTGCTGGGCCTCTCGGCCTGCGGTGACGACAGCGAGGCGAGCCCCGACGCCGGGCCCGACAAGGCCGACATCCGCGTGTGGCTGAACGGCGCGGACACGCCGCAGGCCGCCCGCGACTGGCTGAAGACCACCTTCGAGAAGGATCACCCGGGCTCGACGCTCACCATCGAGGAGCAGCAGTGGGAGGGCCTCGTCGAGCGGCTCACCACCGCCCTGTCCAGCGAGTCCGAGACCCCCGACGTCGTCGAGGTCGGCAACACCCAGGCCCCCACCTTCACCGAGGCCGGCGCCTTCTCCGACCTCTCCGACCAGCTGGGTGACCTGGGCGGCGACGACCTGCTCCCGGGCTTCGTCGACGGCGCCACCGTCGACGGCGCGACCTACGCCGTGCCCTACTACGCCGGCTCGAAGTACGTCTTCTACCGCAAGGACCTGCTCGAGGCCGCCGGCCTCGAGGTGCCGACCACGATGGCGGAGTTCGTCGACGCCGCCGTCGCGCTGAAGAAGGCCAACCCGGAGCCGGCCAACTTCTCCGGCTTCTGGCTCCCCGGCCAGGACTGGCGCAACGGCGTCGCGTTCCTCTGGGACGCCGGCGGGGACCTGGCCACCGAGGACGGCGGGGCCTGGACGGGCAGCCTGTCCAGCCCCGAGTCGATCGCCGGTCTCGAGACGGTGCAGACGCTCTTCCAGGACGCCTCCGGCGCGGCCAAGGACGGCAACGAGGCCGACCCGTGGACGCCGTACTGCAACAACGAGATCGGCATGATGTCGGCGCCCGGCTGGGTCAAGGGCCAGATCGAGGACCCCGAGGCGGGCTGCCCCGACATGATCGAGAAGACCGGCGTCTTCGCGCTCCCGGGCTCGGACGGCTCGCCCGCCCCGGTGCTCCTGGGCGGGTCCGACATCGCCGTCTCGGCGAAGTCGCCGAACCAGGCGCTGGCCCAGGACGCGGTGGCGTTGATGCTCAGCGACGACTACCAGACGATCCTGGCCGAGAACGGGCTGACGCCGGCCAAGACGTCGCTGGCCACGCTGCTGGGTGACGACGAGTACGCCGCCGCGACCATCGCCGCCGCCTCCAACGCCAAGCTCACGCCGGCCGCGTCCGGCTGGGCCAAGGTCGAGGGTGCGCGGGTGCTGGAGGACCTGTTCGTCGACCTGGCCAAGGGCGGGGACCCCGCCGAGCTCGCGCAGGCCGCCGACGAGCAGATGGACGCCCAGCTCGGCTGAGCCGCTGGTTGAGGTGCTCCGGAGCGACGGAGGAGCCTCGAAACCTGGCTGGTCGACCCTCGGTCCTGATCGAGGTCGACTCTCGGCGCACCGGGTTTCGAGGCTCGTCGCTAGCGCTCCTCGCACCTCAACCAACGTGAGGGCTCGACCAGCGTGGGGCCTCGACCAGCGGTGCGGCCATGCTCATCGCGACGACTGAAGGAAGGAGGGCCGAATGGCCACCAGCACGCTGACCCCGCCCTCCGTGGACGACGCCGCTCCCGACGGCTCCCGACCGACGCGGCCACGGCGTACCCGCTCGCCGCTGCCGTTCGGCCTGCTGCTGCCGGCGGTGCTCGCCCTGGGCCTGGCCCTCGGCTACCCCCTGGTGCGCCAGGTGGTGCTGTCGCTGCAGGAGTTCGGCCTGGCCCAGCAGTTCGGGCGGCCCGCGGAATGGGTCGGTCTGCAGAACTACCGCGAGCTGGTCGGCGACCCCTACCTGTGGAAGGTCGTCCTCCGGTCGGTCCTCTTCTGCCTGGTCAACGCCGCGGTGACGATGGCCGTCGGCGTGGGACTGGCGCTGCTGATGCAGCGGATGTCCAAGCCGGTCCGGCTGCTCGTCCAGAGCGGGCTGCTGCTCGCCTGGGCGATGCCGGTGCTCGCCGCGCTGACCGTGTGGCAGTGGCTCTTCGACAGCCAGTACGGCGTCGTGAACTGGCTGCTGACGAAGGCCGGCGGCGACTACGCGGGCCACTCGTGGCTCCTCGAGCCGCTCTCCTTCTTCCTGGTCGCCAGCGTCATCGTGGTCTGGATGAGCGTGCCGTTCGTGGCGTTCACGGCGTACGCCGCCCTCACCCAGGTGCCCGCCGAGCTGGTCGAGGCCGCCGCGATGGACGGCGCCAGCCCGCGCCAGCGGCTGCGGCACGTCGTGCTGCCGACGGTCAGCCCGGTGCTGCTGGTGGTCGGGCTGCTCCAGGTCATCTGGGACCTGCGGGTCTTCACCCAGATCTACGTGCTGCAGAAGGCCGGCGGCACCACGCGGGACACCAACCTGCTCGGCACCTACATCTACCGGCTCGGGATCGGCAGTGGCGACTTCGGGACGGCGGCCGCCGTCGCGGTCTTCATGCTCGCGCTGACCGTGGTGCTCACCGCGCCGTACGTCCGGCTGATGCTGCGCCAGGAGGAGTCCTGATGAGCCGTCCCACCTCGCGCCCCGCGCGGATCCTGGTCGACCTGGTCGGGCTGCTCGTCTTCCTGGTCGCGGTCTTCCCGGTCTACTGGATGGTCAACACCTCGCTGCTGAAGCGCAACGAGATCCGCTCGCCGGACCCGACCTGGCTGCCGTTCGGCGGCTCGTTCGACAACTACCGGCGGGTGCTCTCCGGCGGGCGGTTCACCGACGCGCTGCTGGTCAGCCTGTCGGTCACCCTGGCCACCGTCGTGGTCGCGCTGGTCTTCGCGTTCCTCGCGGCGCTGGCGGTCTCGCGGTTCCGCTTCCGCGGGCGGACCAGCTTCATCGTGGCGTTGCTGCTGATCCAGATGATCCCGGTCGAGGGCCTGTTCATCAGCCAGTACAAGATGCTGGAGGGCTTCTCGCTCCTCAACACCGTCGCCGGCCTGACGCTCGTCTACGTCGCCTCGGTGCTGCCCTTCACGATCTGGACCCTGCGCGGCTTCGTGGCCGGCGTGCCCTACGAGCTGGAGGAGGCGGCGATGGTCGACGGCTGCTCGCGGCTCGGGGCCTTCTGGCGGGTGACCTTCCCGCTGCTGGCGCCCGGCCTGGTCGCCACCGGCGTCTTCGGCTTCCTCCAGGCGTGGAACGAGTTCACCCTCGCCGTGGTCGTGATGACCCGCGAGGACAAGCAGACCCTGCCGGTCTGGCTGAGCACCTTCCTCGACGTCAACCGCGGCACCGACTGGGGCGCGGTGATGGCCGGATCCACGCTGATCGCCGTCCCGGTCGTCGTCTTCTTCCTCATCGTGCAGGGTCGGATGGTCTCCGGGCTGACGGCCGGGGCGGTGAAGGGATGAGCCTCGACGCGCTGGCGCTGGCCGTCCAGCTCCCCGGCTTCAGCGGTACGACGCTCGCCCCGGAGGTCGCTGCTCTGCTCGGCGAGGGGCTGGGCGGGATCTGCCTCTTCGGCGCGAACGTCGGCGCGAACGTGGGTGCGCACGGCGGCGGCTCGCTGCGCGACCTCACCGACGCGGTGCACGCCGCGGGCCCGGGCGCGATCGTCGCGGTCGACGAGGAGGGCGGCGACGTCACCCGGCTGCACCCCGACGAGGGCAGCCCGGTGCTGGGGGCCGCGGCGCTGGGGCAGGTCGGCGACCTCGCGCTGACCCGCCGTACGGCCCGGGCGGTGGGGGTCGAGCTGGCCGCCGCCGGGGTCGACCTCGACCTGGCGCCGGTGGCCGACGTGAACAGCAACCCCGACAACCCGGTCATCGGCACCCGCAGCTTCGGGCCGCGGCCGCAGCCGGTGGCCGCCCACGTCGTGGCCTGGACCACCGGGCTCCAGGAGGCCGGGGTCGCGGCGTGCGTGAAGCACTTCCCGGGCCACGGCGACACCGCCCAGGACAGCCACGTCGCGCTGCCCGTCCTCGACCGGGACCGCGCCCAGCTCGCGGCGCGCGAGCTGGTGCCGTTCGCGGCCGCCGTCGACGCCGGGGTGGCCGCCATCATGACCTCCCACATCCTGGTGCCGGCGATCGATCCGTACCTGCCGGCGACGCTGAGCCGCCCGGTGCTCACGCTGCTGCGCGACCGGCTGCGCTTCGACGGCGTCGTCGTCAGCGACGCGCTCGACATGGCCGGCGCGTCCGCCGGCCGCGGCATCCCCGAGGCGGCCGTGCTGGCGCTGGCCGCCGGTGCCGACCTGCTCTGCCTCGGCGCCGACAAGGACGTCGCGCTGGTCCGCGAGGTGCAGGCGGCGATCGTGGCGGCCGTGGACTCGGGACGCCTCGAGCAGGCCCGCCTGGAGGACGCCGTACGACGGATCGCCGCGCTGCGCGGACGGGTCCGTCCGGAGCCGATGGCGGTCGGGGAGCTCGCGGACGCCCGGCTCTCGCTGGTCCTGGACGGCACGCTGCCGCCGCTGGCCGGGGCCCGGGTCGTGACCGTCGAGACGCCCGCGACCATCGCCGTCGGCGACGTGCCGTGGGGGCTGCCCGCGGACGTGTCGGTGACCCCGGACGACTACGACGCCTGGCGCGCGGCGGCCGACGGGTCGCCGCTGGTGCTCCAGGTCCGCGACCTGCACCGCCAGCCGTGGGCGCGCTGCGTGGTCGACCACGTCGCCGAGCGGGCCGGCGTCCCGGTGGTGGTCGTCGAGTGGGGCTGGCCCGGCCCGTGGGAGAGCGGGCTGCCGAGGATCCGAACGCACGGCTGGTCCCGCCCCGGGGCCGTCGCCGTGACCGAGCTGTTGAGGGAAGCAGGGTGGGACCGGTGAACGTCGGCCTGGACATCGGCGCCACGAAGACGCTGGGCGTCGTCGTGGACGCGGACGGGCGGGTGCTGGCCCAGGAGCGGCTGGCGACGGCGCCCGGCGCCGAGGGCATCGTGGCCACGGCCGTGGGCGTCGTCGAGGCGCTGGCCGCCGCGGCGGGGGCCGTCACGGCCGTCGGCGTCGGCGTCCCCGGCCTGGTCGACGTCGAGCGCGGGGCCCTCGCCCACGCGGTCAACCTCGGCGTCGACGGCGAGTGGCTCCCGCTCGGGGATCTGCTCGCGAGCCGACTCGGGGTCCCGGTCTCCCTCGAGAACGACGTCAACGCCGCCGCCCTCGGCGCGGTCGCGCTCACCGGGGTCGACGACCTCGTCTACCTGAGCATCGGCACCGGCCTGGCCGCCGGGCTGGTGCTCGACGGCCGGCTCCGCCGCGGCGTCTCGGGGGCCGCGGGGGAGATCGGCCACGTGCCGGTCGACCCGGCCGGCGCGGCCTGCCAGTGCGGTCAGCGCGGCTGCCTGGAGACCGTCGCGTCGGGGCGCGCGATCACCGACGCCTGGCCGTCCGGGGACGTCCCGGCGGCCCAGGCCCTCTTCGCGGCCGCGGCTGCCGGGGACGTGCGGGCGGTCGCCGTGCGTGACCGTTTCGCCGCGGGGGTGGCCGACGCCGTGCGCGTGCTCGGGCTGTCCCTGGATCCCGGGGTCGTGATGCTCGGCGGGGGCGTCGCCCAGCTCGGCGAGCCGCTGCGGGCCGCCGTCTCGTCCGCCCTGCACGACCAGGCGATCGCCTCCCCGTTCCTCGCCTCGCTCGACCTCGCCGGCCGGCTGCGGGTCGTGCCGGTCGACCACCCGGTCGCCGCGGTCGGCGCGGCGCTGCTCGGCCCCCGCGAGGCCGTGGCGTGAGCTCGCTGGTCGTCACCGGGGCGCTGTCGGTCGACGGCGCGCCGACCACGGTGCGGGTCGCCGACGGGGTCGTCGCGGCCGCGTCCGACGGGCCGGTGCTCGATGCCGCCGGCCTGGTCGTGCTGCCCGGCCTGGTCGACCTGCAGGTGAACGGCGCGGCGGGGGTCGACGTCACCGCGGAGCCGACCCGGCTCTGGGAGGTCGCGGCCACGCTGCCGTCGTACGGCGTCACCGCGTTCCTGCCGACCGTCATCACGTCGTCGCCCGAGGCCCGGACCGCCGCCCTGGCCGCCCTGGCCGCCGGGCCACCCGCGGGCTGGGTCGGCGCCGTCCCGCTGGGTCTGCACCTCGAAGGGCCGATGATCGCGCCGGAGCGGCGCGGGGCCCACCCGGCCGCCCGGCTGGCGTCACCGTCCCCCGAGCTGGTCGCCGGCTGGACCCGGGACGCCGGCGTGGCGCTGGTGACCCTCGCACCCGAGCTGCCCGGGGCGCTCGACGCGGTCCGCGCCCTCGTGGCGAGCGGGGTCGTGGTGTCGCTCGGCCACACCGCGGCCTCGGCCGCGGAGATCGAGGCCGCCGTCACCGCCGGTGCCACGGCGGTGACCCACCTGGGCAACGCGATGCCGGCGCTGGCCGGACGCTCGCCCGGCCCCGTGGGGGCGGCGCTCGCCTCCGCCTCGCTGGTGGCCGGGGTGATCGCCGACGGCCACCACCTCGACCCGGTCACCCTGGCCGCCTACCGGCGCGCCCTCGGTCCCGAGCGGCTCCTCGCCGTCTCCGACACCACCGCCGCGCTCGGGCTGCCCGACGGACCGGCCCGGCTGGGCGATCAGGAGGTCGTCGTCAGCGCGGGGACGGTGCGGCTGGCCGACGGCACGCTCGCCGGCTCGGCGGCGTCGCTGATGGACTGCCTCGCGGTGCTGCGCGCGGCCACCGGCTGCTCGCTCGCGGAGGCCGTGCACGCGGCGACCGCCGTACCGGCCCGCCTGCTGGGCGACCCCTCCCGCGGCTCGTTGGCGATCGGGGCCCGGGGCGACCTGGTGCTGGTCACGCCGGCGCTGGAGCCGGTGGTCACCGTCGTCGGCGGGGTGGTCGTGCTGGACCGGAGGTCCTGATGGAGGTCGTCCCCTGCCCGTCGGTCGACGCGCTCGCCGCCCTGGCCGCGGACGCGGTCGAGGCGCTCGTCCGGGCCCGGCCCGACGCGGTGCTCGGACTGGCGACCGGGTCGTCGCCGCTCCCGGTCTACCGCGAGCTGGTCGCGCGGCACCGGGCCGGCGCGGGTCCGTCGTACGACGCGGTCTCGGCCTTCACCCTCGACGAGTACGTCGGTCTCCCGCTCGGCCACCCCGAGTCCTACCGCGCGACCATCGCCCGCGAGCTGACCGACGACCTCGGGCTGCCACCCGAGCGGGTGCATGGACCTGACCCGGCACCGGACGCGCTGCCGACGGCCGGGGAACGCTACGAGCGGGCCCTGCAGCAGGCCGGCGGCGTGGACCTGCAGGTGCTCGGCATCGGCACCGACGGCCACCTGGCCTTCAACGAGCCCGGCTCCTCCCTGGCCTCGCTGACCCGGATCAAGACGCTGACCGAGCAGACCCGGCAGGACAACGCCCGCTTCTTCGACTCGCCCGACGAGGTGCCGCGGCACGTCCTGACCCAGGGGCTCGGCACCATCCTCCGCGCCCGGCACCTCCTCCTCGTGGCCCTCGGGCCGGCGAAGGCCGACGCGGTGGCCGCCGCGCTGGAGGGCCCGCTGTCCGCCTCCTGTCCGGCGAGCGTGCTCCAGCTGCACCCGCACGTCACGGTGCTGCTCGACCCCGGCGCGGCCGGCGGCCTGGCCCGCGCCGAGCACCACCGGGCCGTGTTCGAGGCGAAGCCCGCCTGGCAGGGCCTCTGAGAGGGCCCCGCCAGACGGGCTCGAGGTTGATCAGGGCAAGTTGATCAGGGCAGGTCGATCGGGCGCAGCACCCGGTTGACGGCGTGCCCGACCTGCTTGTTGCCCCTGTTGATGTCGACCACGACCACGCGGGCGTTGCGGTCGTTCTTGTCGAGGTCGCTGACGATGACCTTCTTCCCGCGGACCCGGATGCCGACCGTGCCGCCCTGGGCCGTCGTGAGCCGCTTGCCGGCCGAGGCGACCACCTTCGGCGAGGTAAGGGTCCGCCCGGCGACCACGTGGTAGAGCAGCACCGTCTCCAGCGTGTCGACGTCCGCGACCTTCAGCAGCGCGCGGACCGTGGCGCGCTCGGTCCGCGGCTTCTTCCCGGTGAGGTCGGTGACCAGCGCGCGGAACGCGGCGTCGGTCGGCAGGAAGACTGTCGCCCGCTTGCGCCCCTGGGTGAGCAGGGCGACCGGGCTGTCCGGCTTCGCCTTCAGGACGGTCAGCACGCCCTTCTCCAGGATGTCGAAGTCCTGCCAGTTCCGGTCGAGACGGTTGCCGTCCGCGGCGAGCACCTTGGCCAGGCTCCGGTTGCCGGCCTTGCGCTCCGCGGGCTCGCTCGCCTGCGCCGGCGCGACGGCCGTCAGGGTGAGCGCGGCCGTCGCGAGGGCGGCCAGGCCGGTGGTGATGCGTGTCTTCATGGGTTTCCTCCGGTGGTGGGATTCTCAGTGGGACATCTGGGGGACATCTGGGGGGACATCTGGGGGGTCAGCCGTCGGTGTCGTACGACGCGCGCAGCACCGAGGTGACCGAGTGCTGCGGGTCGCCGTCGTCGTCCTCGAGGCTCACGTCGATCGCGCCGTAGCTGCCGAGGAGGGCATCGTCGATCTCGAACGAGGCGGTGCCGCGCGGGCCGAGCTGGCCGAGGGCGAGCATCTTGTTCGTGGCCGGGTCGAGCAGCCAGGCCTGGTAGAACCGGCCGCTCCCGGCCGCCGGCAGGTCGTGGGTCGTGATCGTCATCCGGGTGCCGCCGTCCCCGGGCGTCATCTCCACCCGGCCGGTCGCCGTGCCCTCGACCGGGTCCAGCACGGCCACGGCCGGCGCGGGCTCCTCGTCGTCGTGCAGCACGCCGTACGTCGTGCCGGCGGTCGCCGCGACGGCGACAGCAGCGGCGGCCAGGAGCAGCGGGCCGCGTCGCGACCGCCGGGGGGCGGGAGCGGGCCGGAGCTCGTCGGCCGCAGGGACGACCCCGAGGGTGCGGCCCGAGCGGGCGAGCATCGCGTGGGCGGTGGCCAGCTCCGCGAGGTCCTCGCGGCACTGCGCGCACGCGTCGAGGTGGTCGCCCGTCGTGGCCGCGTCGTGGTTGGAGAGCTCGGCACGCAGCAGCGCCAGCAGGTCGGGGTGCTCGCTCACGACGGGCCTCCTTCGTCGGTCCGGTCGTCCTGGTCGTCCTGGTCGTCCTGGTCGTCCTGGTCGGCCTGCTCGCGCATGAGCGCACCGAGGCGCCGGGTGCCCCGGGACGCCCGTGCCTTCACCGTGCCGAGCGGCACGTCGAGCCGGCGGGCGACCTCGCGCTGGGTCAGACCCGCGTAGTAGGTGAGCTCCAGGACCTCACGCTCGTGGTCCTTCAGCTGCGCCAGCGCGGCCCGGACCTCGGCCGCGTCGGCGTAGCGCTGCAGCGTCTCCCGGCCGTCCTCGCCGACCAGGTCGCGCGCCGCCTCGACCGGCACGACCTGGTGCCGCCGGGCGCGGAGCGTGTCGACCGCGCGCCGGTGGGCGATCGTGAAGAGCCAGGTCGAGAAGCGCTGACCGGAGTCATAGCGGCCGGCGTACCGCCAGACGTCGAGGAAGGTGCGCTGCAGGACGTCCTCGGCCTCGTCGCCCACGTAGCGGCGCAGGTAGCCGAGCAGGCTCGGTCCGTAGACCGCGTAGGCGTCCTCGAGCGCCGCCTCCTCGCGGCGCGCGAGGCGCACGCCGATGGCCTGCCCGCTCTCCATGACAGGTGGTTCGTCGCGGAACTCCGAACGGTTGCCGTCGGGGGACGGACATCGTCAGATCTGGGGAGGAACACCCAGCGCCAGGGTGAGGGCGAGGACGGTCTCGGGGTCGTCGAGGGCGTCGCCGTAGAGCTCGCGGAGCTGGTTCATCCGGTAGCGCACCGTCTGCGGGTGCACGAACAGGGCCTCGGCGACGTCCTCGCGGCGGCCGAGGTGGAGCAGCCAGGCGCGTAGCGTCTCGGTCAGCTTCTCGGCCGCGGCCGGCCGGAGGTCGGCGAGCGGGGCCAGCGCGCGGGCGCGGAGGTCGGCGAGGGCGTCGGGGTCGGCGGTGAGCACCAGGTCGGGCAGGTGGGCCTCGGTGTCGGAGGTGTCGGCCCCGAGACCGAGCAGCCGCGCCCTCCGGGCCCGGTCGTACGACGTCCGCACCTGCTCCCACGGCCGGGCCGGCCCGGCGACCGCACCTCGGTCGCGCAGGGCCCGCAGCAGCGCGGTCCGCCGGCGACCGTGGACGTCCGGCACCAGCAGCAGCGCGTCGTCCTCGAGCCCCGGGACGTCGACGGCCCGCAGCGTCGTCGGGGTCAGCGCGCCGAGGACCGGGCGGACCTGGGCGGCCGGGACCAGGACGGCGGTGAGCGTGGTCGGGGGCTCCCAGCCGGCCCGCTCGCAGGCGGCCAGCACCGACTCCGCGCTCGATCCGTCGAGCAGCCGCTGGGCGAGCCGCTCGAGCGCCTCCTGGCGGACCCGGCCGGTGAGGGCCGACTCGTCGTCGTGGCCGGCCACGCTCGCGGCCGACAGCTCGTCGATGTAGGCGAAGACCAGCTCGGCGAAGCCGGCGAGGGTCTCGCCGTCCATCCCGGCCTCGACCGCGGTCGAGGACATCTCGCGCCAGCAGACCCGGGCCCCGATCCGGTAGGCCGCCAGGATGGCGTCGGTCGAGCGGCCGCTGCGGGCCTCACCGCGCCCCAGCTGGTAGGCGCCCTCGACCGCGGGCGCTCCGGGGGTGCGCAGGTCGGCGCCGCGCCGCCCGCTCGCGAGCGACAGGAACCCGGCCAGCGCGAGCTGTACCGCGGTGCGGATCCGGGCGCCCATCGGCCCGCTGAAGGCGTCGGTGTAGCTCGGGACCTGCTCGATGATCTCGGTGACCGCGTGCTCGGCGACCTCGGGCAGGTGGTCGCGCATCTCGGCCACCGCGGCCGCCGGCAGGCGCAGGCCGTGATCGGTCGTCCGACGGCCGCTGGGTCGCGCCACGGCGTACTCCTTTGTTCTCAGTGAACAAGAAACGGGGCCCGGTTCACGTCACCTGGACAGGACTTTACCTCCGTGTTGCAGGAGACTAGAAGCATGACGGCCGCCGCTATGCCCCGTACCTCCCCCGGAGCGACACGCTCGCTCAAGGGGATGCTGCGTCGCGTCGCCGATGCGGCGGTCACGCCGCTCGAGCTCGACGACGTCCTCGACCACTTCCACCCGCTGCGCCGCGGCACCGAGCTGCGCGGCCGGATCGTCCAGGTCGTCCCCGAGACGGCGCAGTCCGCGACCCTGGTCATCAAGCCGGGTCGCGACTGGGACGGCCACGTGCCCGGCCAGTACGTCCGGGTCGGCGTCGACGTCGACGGCGTCCGGCTGTGGCGCACCTACTCCCTGACCCACGGCCCGCGCCAGGACCGCTGCATCTCCATCACGGTCAAGGCGATCCCGGACGGCGTGGTCTCCGGCTACCTCGTGCACCGCGCGAAGGTCGGCGAGATGATCCAGCTCGCCCAGCCCGAGGGCGAGTTCGTGCTGCCCCAGCCGCTGCCGCGCAAGCTGCTCCTGGTCACCGCCGGCTCCGGCATCACCCCGGTGATCGGGATGCTACGCAACCTGTTCTCCAAGGCGACGGCCCCGGCCACCGACATCACCCTGGTGCACGTCAACCCGAGCGAGTCGGCGTCGATCTTCCGCGACGAGCTCCGCGCCCACGGCGCCGCCGGGCGGATCACCCTCGTCGAGCGGTACGACGACCAGCACGGCCTGCTCGACGTGAGCGACCTGACGACGTTCGTCCCCGACCTCGACGAGCGGCTCACCTACGCCTGCGGCCCGGCCGGACTCCTCGACGCGCTCGAGGCCCACCACGCCGAGCGCGGTCTCGACCTCACCACCGAGCGGTTCCGCCCGATGCTGGTCGAGCCCGGCGACGGCGGCACCGTCACCTTCACCAACGGCATCACCCTCGACGCCGACGGCGCCACCCCGATCCTCGACGCCGCCGAGGACGCCGGCGTCCTGATGCCCAGCGGCTGCCGGATGGGCATCTGCATGGGCTGTGTCCTCCCGATGCGCTCCGGCGCCGTGCGCGACCTGCGCAACGGCGCGATCACCACCGCCGTCCCCGGCGAGACCGGCCCCCAGGGCGTCCCGATCCAGACGTGCATCAGCGCCGCCGCCGGCGCCTGCACGATCGACCACTAGGTCTCGATACGCCGTCGCTCGCTCCTCGCGACGGCTACTCGACCACCGAACCCACGTACCGACGAAAGGCACCGAGATGACCGTCATCACGAAGCAGCCCGTCAACCCGACCGCGCACCTCACTCCCGAGGACATCGAGCAGCTGGGCGCCGAGCTCGACGCCATCCGCCAGGAGGTCCTCGACACCCGAGGCGAGCGCGACGCGGCGTACATCCGCAAGATCGTGAAGGTGCAGCGCAACCTGGAGTTCGGCTCGCGGGCCGTGCTGCTGGGCTCCGCGCTCCCGCCGGTCTGGGTGGTCGGCACGATCGGTCTCTCGATCTCCAAGATCCTCGAGAACATGGAGATCGGCCACAACGTCATGCACGGCCAGTGGGACTGGATGCGCGACCCGAAGATCCACTCGACCACCTGGGAGTGGGACAACGCCTCGACCGCCGAGGCCTGGAAGCACAGCCACAACGAGATCCACCACACCTACACGAACATCGTGGGCAAGGACAACGACCTCGGCTACGGCATCATGCGCGTCGACGAGGACCAGCGTTGGATCCCGATGTACCTCGCGCAGCCGCTGTGGAACTTCATCAACGCCTGCTTCTTCGAGTACGGCATCGCGGCCTACGACCTCGAGCTCGGCAAGAACCTGTCGATCCCGAAGGAGAAGCGCAGCGACGCCTTCAAGGCCAACCTGAAGAGCACCCTGAAGAAGATCCGCAAGCAGGCCACCAAGGACTACGTCGTCAACCCGGCCCTCGCGCTGCCGTTCGGCGCCGCGCTGCCGACCCTGGCCGCCAACTTCACCGCCAACCTGGTGCGCAACCTCTGGTCGCACTCGGTGATCATGTGCGGTCACTTCCCCGAGGGTGTCGAGACCTTCGAGAAGAAGGCGATCCCGGACAAGGAGACCCGCGGCGAGTGGTACCTCCGCCAGATGCTGGGCTCCGCCAACATCTCGGGCTCCAAGGCCATGCACCTGATGACCGGCAACCTGTCGCACCAGATCGAGCACCACCTCTTCCCCGACCTCCCGTCCAACCGGTACGCCGAGGTCGCGCCGAAGGTGAAGGCGCTGTTCGAGAAGTACGAGCTGAACTACCACGAGGCCCCGCTGCCGGCCCAGGTCTACTCCGCCTGGCACAAGGTCGTGCGGCTCTCGCTGCCCAACGGCTGGATGGCCACCACCAACGCCAAGAACCTGCCGGCGCAGACCAAGCTGCTCTGGGCCATGACCACCAAGGGCCCGAAGGTACGCCGCGCCGCGCAGGCCCGGCTGCAGCAGCAGGCGCGCAAGCTGACCCAGGCCGCCTGATCGCCCGGGCCTGAGCCGATTGGTCGTCGGGTGGCGGGGTACCGCCGCCCGATGACGACCTTCGCGCTGCCCGACCGGCTGTCGTTCCGCCTGGCCGCCCTCGACCTCGCCGGCACCACCGTCGACGACGGCGGCCTCGGTGACCGGGTGCTCGGCGAGGCGGTGGCCGAGGCGGTGGGCCGACCGGTGCCCGACGACGTCCTGGAGATGTGGAAGGGCAGCGGCGCGCACGACGGCGTCGCCGGACTGCTGGGCGCGCTCGGTGCGCCAGCGGACGGACCGGACGTCGAGAAGGCGTACGCCGACTTCACCCAGCGACTGGCCACCGCCTACCGCGACCAGCCGCCGACACCGCTGCCCGGCGTACCCGAGGCGATCGCCGAGCTGCGGGCCCGCGGGGTGAAGGTCGCCGTCCAGACCGGGCTGACCGCGGACCTCGCGGAGCCGGCACTCGCGGCGCTCGGCCCGGTCGACGCCGTGGTGGCCTCGGACGAGGTGGCCGCGAGCCGGCCCGCGCCGTACCTGGTCTTCCGCTGCATGGAGCGCACCGGCGTCCACGACGTCGCCGAGGTGCTGGTCGCCGGCGACACCCCCAACGACCTGGCCGCCGGCACCAACGCCGGCGCCGGGCACGTGGTCGGCGTGCTCAGCGGGGCGTTCGACGCCGACGCGCTCGGCCGCGAGCCGCACACGCACCTGCTGTCGAGCGTCGCGGGACTGCCATCACTGCTGGGTTGAACTCATTGCTGGGCTGAGACCAGCTCGCCGCGGTGCGCGCGGTTGGCCGCGATGAAGCCGTCGATCGCGTCGCGGGTGTGCAACAGCTCGGCGATGTGGGCGTCCAGCTTGGCGCGCTCCTCGACCATCACCTCGAACGCGTGGTCGGAGGTGGTGGTGCTCGGCGCGTAGGCGCACGGCAGCAGCTGGGCGATGGTGCTGCTGGTCAGCCCGGCGGCGTACAGGCGGCGCAGGAAGAGCACCCGCTCGACGGCGGACTCGGCGTAGTGCCGCTGACCGCTGGCGCTGCGCTCGCTCGCCAGCAGCCCCTGCTCCTCGTAGTAGCGCAGCGAGCGCACGCTGGCTCCGCTCCGGTCGGCGAGCTCTCCGATCCGCATCGGGTGACTTCCTCTCTCAGCGCTTGCCTCTGACGTCAGTGTCAGGCTCTGATCCTAGCGCTCGGCAGCTCCGGGCCGGTACGTCGTCTGGCTGTGCGGGTCCTTGCCGAAGGCGATGACCTTGTCCGGGCGGACGACGTACACCCACGGGGTGGAGCCGTCACCGTCGTCGAAGCCGTGCTCGGTGGCGCGCCACGGCCAGTCCCCGTCGTACTTGTCCCGCCAGGCGGCCGCCACCGGCTCGAGGGAGCCCCGGCCGACGACGCGGTCGGCCCGGCCCTCGACGACCAGGTCGGTGCCGGCGGTCCAGGTCGGCGTCCCGGTCGTGACGGCGACGTACGGCGATCCCGCGAGGTTGACCTGCTTCTGCTCGCCCACCCCGGTGCAGAACGCGAAGGCGTCGTCGTGCCAGACCCCGACCAGCGGCGTGACGTGCGGGCGGCCGTCGGCACGGACGGTCGTCAACCAGTAGAGCTCGGCCTCGGCCAGCTGCCGCCCGACGTCGGTCCAGGCGGGTGCGGTCGCGTCGGCCCGGCCCAAGCGGGGGTCGAGGTGTCCGGTGATCATGGGACTCCGACCGGGTCGGGCGTCCGGACTCATCGGTCGGCAACGTGCGGATGCGGATCATCACGACGCGTCAGTAGTCGAGCCCGGTGGCTCGGTATCCCTAGGTTTCCCGGTGGAAGCGGAACTGGCCTTCGGGGAGGTGTTCCACGCCGTAGGCGGGGTCATGGATGTGGTGGTGATGTCGGCTGCAGAGCAGTACGCCGTCGTCGAGATCGGTCCGCCCACCCCGCGACCAAGGTCGCAGGTGGTGCGCCTCGCACCACGGCGCCGGGATGTGGCACCCCTCGGCCCGGCACTCACGATCGCGCAGCCCCATCGCCCGGCGTTGAGGCCGGGTGTAAAGCCGCTGGGAACGGCCCAGGTCGAGGACCTCGGACTTCCCGCCGAGGACGGCGGGGACGAGGTTCGCGGTGCACGCCAACCGGCGGGCCTCACCGGCGGTGATCCGATCATGTGAGTCACCCGGCCCGGGGTTGCCCAGCGTCGCGGTCCCGATCTCCGAGCGGAGCGAGTCGAGGGTCATCGTGACGACCAGCGTGGTCGTGTCGCCGCCGTGCAGGGGGAGTCGCCCGGGGTCGACGGCTTCGAGGAGCTGGCAGAACGCGGCAGCGGCCTGGCGCCCGGACGGCGCCCGCTCGACCGGCGTCTCGTCGTCGGTGTCGCGGCGTGGGTTGGTGAACGCGTGCAGGTAGGTCGCGAGTCGGGCCGCGGACGCGTCGGGGATCAGCGCACTGATGCGCGTCGTCCCGTCCCCGCAGGCCCGGAGCCCGAGGCGCATCCGCTGCCGGGCGGAGGCTTCGAGGTCGGCCAGGTGCCGCGCCTCGACGGCTTCGGCGACCTCGGGCGCGACCACGTCCAGGATGCGGCGACCGAGGCGGTGCAGCTCGGTGGGGTCGAAGTCCGCGGCGTAGCCCACCAGCGCGACCTCGGCCCGGTCGACCACCTCAGCGTCGACGTCACCCGGCAGCGCGGCGAGGGCGTCGGCGATCACGTGGGCCTGGTCGAGGTTCACCGCCCCCTCACGCACCGCGGCCGCGAGCACCGGCCGGTCGGCCAGCGCCAGTGCGAGCCGTAGCTCGCGCGCACAGTCCGCCCGCCGGCGTCGTACGGCGTGCGCGGTCCAGGCCCCGACGTCGCGTGCCCCGTGCTCCTCGGCCACGTCGCAGGCGTCCGCCGCGACCCGCAGCCGCAGCTCACCCACCCGCGCCTCCAACACCGCGAGCTCGCGCAACGCAGCGGCCTTGTCGGGCGTGGTCATGAACGACGGGTTCACGTCAGCGACGGTCTTCAGCGCATGGTCGATCTCGCGGACAGCGACCCTGATCGGGTGGGGGTGGTCCATGCGAGCCTCCGAGAGCTCCACGAGATGACCACACCAGTATGGTCGAACCTATGTTCTAAATCAAGGGTCCGAGTCGTCATGTTCTATTTAGTTGCGCAGGTCCAGAGCTGAACAGATCCCGAACCCGGACATGTGTCGACTCGTGCTGACTGCTGGACGTTGCTCTGATGGGTTCGGAGGCCAGTTGCGGCTACGGGCCGTCGACCTCTGACCACTGGCAACGGCATGAAAGGGCAGGTTGGTGAAGGCGCCTACAGGCGGGGCACGACGCAGAGGTTGGGCCCGCGGATCGCGGCGTGTGTGGACCTTTCAAGGGGTGACGGTTACCGGGTGTTCCAGACGTTGCGAAAGTCCCTTGATGTCGAGCACTGCGAGGTAATCGCCAGGGGGTAACGGGGCGCCGTAGATGGTACGAGCGACGAACTCGGGACCGCTGTATTCGTCGCGGTATGCGGGTGGCATGCGGTGCGGCCCGCCACAGGCAGTCATGGGCCTGAACCACAGGTCGGCGGTTTCCGGTCCGTCGACGGGCACCAGGGCATACCGCCCTTCCGCGATGACACAGTCCGGGTCCACGACCACCTTCGTCGAGTTGTTCTCAACGGCGACGCGACCTCGCAAGGTTCTCCCCTGCTGCACGGTCGACGACCGCAACGTCAAAGAGAAGGACAAGGGGTCGAACCACCCGGCGGCGGGAGCGACTGATTGCCGGGCAGGTGAGGTGACGGTTGCGTCGTTGGCTTCGCAGGTTCGGTCGACGGCTTCACTTCGTCACCAGAGCACCCTGCGGCGCCGAACAGCGCCGGGACCGCCGCTGCCGAGACCAAGAGGTTGCACAGTCGATGATTCGCCACCTCCGTACGACGCGCCCCCACGCGCATCGGTTCTATGCCACCGATCAATGTCTTCAACTCGGCGGGACCGCGTTCCCCCCGCGGCATGGCAGCCCGCAGTCCGAAGCTCCTCAGCGTGGTCGGTGGGATCAGTCGGGCGAGCGCTCATCGGCAGGACTGCGAACTCGGCGGCATATCCGACTGTCGGGCGGCAGAATCGGCCGGGTGAGCGACGGCGAGCGCAATGTGACGATCATCCTCGAAGCTGACGCGGCGCTCGTGCTCTTCGAGCTCCTGTGCCGATGGGCAGACGACGACCAGGACAACGTGAACCCGCAGCACCCCGCTGAAGAACTGGCATTGGCAAGATTGCTGGGCTCGCTGGAGAGCCAGCTCCCCGAGCCCTTTAGCCGGCAGTACGACACCTTGGTCGCGGATGCGCTGAAGCGTCTAACTCCGGGCGACTAGTACGTCCCGATCTCGCCAGGACCGCGCGCTTGGCGGCATGAGCATGCGCGTGTGTCCTCGGGGCTGAGAGCATGCCGGCGTGCAACCCCCTCAGAGAACGCCCGTCACGGTCGATGGCGGGTACGACTTCGAGCCCGAGTGGCTGGGTGGCCAGCAAGGCGGCCGCACCCGAGGACCATGCATGGGCCGACCGGGAGGTCGGTGCCTGGGTCGAATCCCCACGCCGCGTTCAGGTTCTCGGCCTGAACCGAGCGACCGCTTCTCGGTACGACCGCGCACTCGGCGTCGTGAGCGGTCGCGTCATGAAACTCTGCCGACGTGGCCTTCGCCCTGACTGACTTCGAGCCCTGCATCCGCTCTCACCAGCACGAGTGGACTGCGATGTCGGTGGAGGTCCGCGTGAACCCGATCTCGCCGAACTACGGCAAAGCGATCTCCACAACAGAATTCGAGAGCGCTGACTGGCTCGCAAGTGTCGCCGCTTGGGAGACAGGGGAGATTGAACTGGACGCCGGGCGGAAAGCTGACGTCCGGGGGGTCTCCAAGCACTACGACCTCAACTCGTCGGTGCAACTGGACGAGGTGTTCGCGGAACTCGTCGCCCTGCTCCGAGACGGCACCGTGCCGCCGGATGCCGTCACTTGGTGACATTGGCTGAGAGTGAATGCGCTACCGCTCACCGGCACGACCGCGCACTCAGGGTGGCAGATCCGGGCGACGCGTCGTGCCCTCGCGCGTACCTTCGACCTCATGAGCAACCCAGTTGAGCCGTGTCAGTGGGTGCTCGAGGGATTCCGCCACCAGGCAATGGCTGCTCGATGGGAACTTGTCGGCCTCGAAGACGAGGTCGTGGCCAAGCATCTTGGCTGTGTTCCCGAGGCGCTATGGGCCGTTGAGCAACCGTTCTTCGACTACCTCGTGGACCGGTTTAGGCTCGAGACGAGACTCTCCGACTTTGACGAAGTCCTGATCGGAACTGAGCGCGCCGCTTCACGATGATGCTCGGTACAGGCCGCGGCGGATACCAGGCGTGCAATCGACCGCCCATTGCCATGAGAGCGCGCTTCGGGCACGCGCTGTCAACGGCGACAGGCCCTGGCATCGAACTCCCGCCTCCGACGGTTGCCCCTCTTCGAAGGCCCCCGTCACACGTAGCTATGCCTCCGAGCCAGATCAGTCACGAGCAGCCCATCCCCACCGTCGCGCATCCGACCCACCAGATCCCGCACCCGCTCGACAGCACCGTCAGGTGACTCACCGGCGACCCAGTCGAGCTCGGCCTGGGTGATGCCGACGAGCTGGAGGAAGTCGACGCGCCCGTGGACGGTGTCGATGCCCGGCACCTCGGTGTCCGGGACGATCAGGTAGCTGGTGAGCAGGGTCTCGCTGCCGACCCGGAGCGGCTCGCCCCGGCCGCTGATGAACTGGTCGGGCTCGAACCAGCGCTTCGACGTGTAGGTGTAGCGGCCCAGCCTGCTGAGGGAGTCGACGGCCCACCGGCAGTCGTCGGGGTCCGTGCCCGCGACCTTCATGGTCATCTCGTAGCCCCAGCCGCTGAACTCCCCGCCGTACGACTCCTCGTCGACGTAGAGCGTCGACATGCCGTAGGTGACCAGGTGCTGGTAGCCGTGCGGGCTCGGGAACAGGCTGTAGCCGTCGATGTACTCGGAGCCGCCGAACATCGCCCGGGCGGCCAGGTCCGCGCCGAGGTGGGGTGGGGTGACGCCGGGGTAGAGCCGGGCGAACGCCTCGTCGATCGCCAGCCAGCCCGGCGCCCAGTCGTCCTCGGCCCGCCCTCGGGCCAGGTACTCCTCCTTGGTGATCACGCGCCCAGCATCTCAGCCGCGAAATCCCGTGGCCGCGACGTCGATGCCGCGTGCATCCTGGAGCGGTGAAGAGGTCGAGGTCGTTCGCCGAGATCGTCGCCGACGTGGCGGCCGAGCGGTCGGCGTCGGAGCCTGAGCAGGACCCCATCGAGTGGCCCGGGACCTTCGACGGCGCCGGCGACCTCACCGACCCCGACGGCCGCCGCCTGGAGCGGGTCGGTCGGATCACGCCGAAGCAGGCGAGCGCGGCGGTGTCGGCGGGCGCGCTCCTGGCCTTCGAGGGCTGCGGCTGCGGCGGGTACGTCGGCTGCCAGCCCGCCTGGGTCGACGAGGAGGCGCGGGGCGCGCTGATGGGCAAGCCCCGCATCACTAAGCGGTACGGCGCGCCGACCTGGATCGACCTGTGGCGTGGCGACGGGGTCGAGGTCGTCCTCGCCCACGGCGACGTCGAGTGGTGCAGCGAGTGGTGACGCGGGAGGTCAGCACTCCTCAAGGGTGACGGGTCCGACCGCGCCCTCGCCGAGCGTCGCGTCCAGGACCTCCCGCCACGCGACCGGTCGGTCCGAGTCCGGGGCGGGGACCGTGATCGCGATCGACCCGGCCGAGGTGTCGGCGACGAGCTCGTCGCCCTCCCACCGGAGCGCCCGCAGGCTGTTGGCGTCCGCGTCGAGGCACCCGAGATCGATGACCCGGCTCCGCAGGCCGCGGTCGTTCTGCCGGACCTGGAGGACGTAGGACTCCGACAGCCCCGTGGTCAGGACTCGCGTCGTGAGGCTGCCGTCGGGGCTGGTGACGACGACCGCGGGGTCGTCCCAGGTCGACGCCGAGAAGACCGAGACCAGGGCGAACAGTGCGGCGCAGCCCAGGGTGGTGGCGCCGAGCCCGATGAGGACGACGACCGTGAGGGCCGTCCCGCGCAGGAGCAGGCCGAGGCCGACGGTGGCCGCCGCGCCGGCCGCGAGGGTCAGGACGGTGGGGTGGTCGAGCCGCTCCGCGTGGACATAGCCCGCGGCGGCGCCGTACCACCCGATCGCGAGGACCACGAGGAGCACGCCCGCCAGGCCCAGCAGCGCGAGCCCGAGGGACGTGCGCGAGCGCTGCTCGGTCGCCGCGAGGGTGGTCGCCATCCGCCGAGGGTACGGCGGGAGCGGCGCCAGGATCAGTCGAACGGCAGCCCCGCCAGCGCGGCGACCACGTCGTCGGCCTCCGGCAGCCGTCGTACGGCGGCCAGCAGGTCGGCGCCGGGGACCGCGAGGTCGTCGAGCTTGGCCACCAGCGCGTCGTCGTCGAGCGGGAAGTGGGCGGTGTCGCCGATCGGGTCGGGCTGGGCGAGCGCGGCGCGGGAGCCGTCGGCCAGGACCACCTCGACCTCGCAGACCCGGCGGGCCGGCAGGTGGGCGTCGAGCTCCGGCAGCAGGGCCACGTCGACGCGGGGGCTGAACGCCTCGGCCGCCGCGAAGGCGGACGTGCCGGGCTCCATCGTGGCGGGGGTGACGGCGCCGCTGACCGCGGCCGTGCTGACCGCGAACGGCAGCAAGAACATCGCCGCCAGCCGGTTCGACGGCGAGCGGTCGAGCAGGGGTGCCGCGAGCGAGTGGATCCCGACCCGGATCGAGGCGACGTCGTCGCCCGACCAGCCGTCGGCGAGCCGCAGGGCGAGCACCAGGTCGATCGCCGCGTGGGTGAACGAGCACGCGGCGTGCTGCTTCAGGTAGCCCTCGGCGGCGAGCCAGCGCACCCCGAGGTCGGCCACCAGGAGGTCGGGGTCCAGCGAGCCGACCAGCGCGAGCGCGGCCGCCGCCCCACCCCGGTTCGTGACCAGGTCGGCCCGGGCGAGGTGGGCGGCCGACAGGCCCGCGAGGTTGGCCTGGCCCATCCACAGGTTCCGGGTCGGGTCGCCGGCCAGCACGGTGTCCCACGGCGCGACGGTCATCAGGCCGGTCGCGGCGTCCACGGCGGCCGCGACCTGGGCGGGGGTCGCGCCGAGCAGCGTGGCCGCGGCGTACGCCGCCCCCGTGGCGCCCCAGTGCCCGTGCGGGTGCCACGCCGGGTCACGCCGTACGGCGCGGCCGAAGCGGGCCGCGACCTCGTAGCCGCCGGCGACCGCCGCCAGGAAGCGCCGCCCGTCGACCGGTGTCGGCGACTGCTGGGCCGCGGCCACCGCCGCGAAGACCACGTGCGCCGCCGGGTGGCCGGCGGCGTGCTTGTTGCCCTCGTCGAGCTCCTGCGAGCAGGCCGCGGCCGCACCGAGCAGGGCCGCCGTCTCGGGCGTCGTCCGCAGCGAGGTGCCCGGCAGCGGGTGCGGCCCGGCCGGCTGCGGCCACGCGTCGAGCAGGCGCCGCAGCTCCGGGGTGCGCAGGCCGGCGGCGGTCACGCCCAGCAGGTCGGCGAGCACCACGGGCAGCCGGGACCGGACCGGGACGGGCAGGTCGTCGTACGGCGTCGAGACGCCCGCGACGAGGTCGTCGATCGCCATAGCCGCGCGTTCCGACAAGCGGAACGCCATGGGTTCGCTCATGATCCTGAATGTACGCGGGGTTCCGAAGGGCGCGCCAGAACGCTAGGGTGAGGATCAGTTCGGACGTTTCTCCTAGCGAAACGGATTCTGTGTGTCTGTCGCTCCAGCTCCCCTCGAGGGCCTCCGCGTCCTCGACGTCTCCACGATCCTCGCCGGCCCGCTGTGCTGCCAGATCCTCGGCGACTACGGCGCCGACGTGGTCAAGATCGAGCACCCGCGGGGCGGGGACAACATGCGCGGCCACGGCCGCAGCAAGGACGGCGTCCCGTTGTGGTGGAAGGAGATCGGCCGCAACAAGCGGACCGTCGCCCTCGACCTGAAGGCGCCCCGGGGCGGCGAGGTGTTCCGCCGGCTGGCCGCGACCGCGGACGTGGTCGTCGAGAACTTCCGCCCCGGCACTCTCGAGCGCTGGGGCATCGGCCCCGACGTGCTGATGGCCGAGAACCCCGGCCTCGTGGTCGCCCGGCTGACCGGCTTCGGCCAGACCGGCCCCTATTCCTCCCGGGCCGGCTTCGGCACCCTCGCCGAGGCGATGAGCGGGTTCGCCGCCGCGACCGGCGAGGCCGACGGGCCGCCGACCCTGCCGGCCTTCGGCCTGGCCGACAGCATCTGCGGGATCGCCGCCTCGTCCGCCGTCCTGATGGCGCTGCGCCACCGCGACGCCACGGGCCGCGGCCAGGTGGTCGACCTGAGCATCCTGGAGCCGTTGATGACCGCCGTCGGGCCGGGTCCGACGGTCTACCAGCAGCTCGGCGAGGTCGCCCAGCGGCACGGCAACCGCTCCACGAACAACGCCCCGCGCAACACCTACCGGACCTCCGACGACAAGTGGGTCGCCATCTCCACGAGCGCCCAGCGGATCGCCGAGCGGGTGATGGAGCTGGTCGGTCACCCCGAGGTCATGGACGAGCCGTGGTTCGCGACCGGCGCCGGCCGGGCCGAGCACGTCGACCTGCTCGACGACCACGTCGGCAGCTGGATCGCCGCCCGCGACCGGGAGTCGGTGCTCACCGCCTTCACCGAGGCCGGCGCCGCCATCGCGCCCGTGTACGACGCCCGCGACCTCACCGAGGACCCGCACGTGCGGGAGACGCAGATGCTGGTCGAGGTCGACGACGTCGACCTGGGCCCAGTCCTGCAGCACAACGTGATGTGGCGGATGAGCGAGTCGCCGGGCCGGATCCGCTTCACGGGCCGCGATCTCGGCCAGGACACCGACGAGGTGCTCCGCGAGCTCGGCTACGCGGCCGAGGACATCACTGCTCTCAAGGACGAGGAGGTCGTGCGATGAACGACGCACACCCGAAGGACCCACTGCTCGAGGTCGTGCGGGGCGGGGTCGAGTCGATCGACCTCGGCCGCCAGCTGCGCACGGGCATGCCGCAGTCGCCCAACCACCCCCAGTTCTGGCACACCCTGCCGCGCCGCCACGGTGACATGGTCCGCGCGGACGGCAGCAGCGCCGCGAACGACATGATCACGACCGGCACCCACGTCGGCACCCACATCGACGCGCTCGCCCACGTCTCCTTCCAGGGGAAGATGCACGGCGGCGTCGACGCGGTGGCGGCCGGGGTCGGCGGCAAGTACGAGGAGCTCGGCGTGCACACGATCGAGCCGATGGTGCGCCGCGGCGTGCTGCTCGACGTCGCCGGGCACCTCGGGGTCGACTGTTGCGAGGGCGGCTACGAGATCACCGTCGCCGACCTGGAGGCGACCGCCGAGCGGCAGGGCGTCACCGTCGGTGCCGGCGACGTCGTGCTGATCCGCAGCGGGTGGGGCTCGCGCTTCGCCGAGGGGGCGCCGTACGTCGGGGGGCCGTCGGGCGTGCCGGGCGTCGGCGAGGCCGGGGCGACCTGGCTGGCCGAGCGGAGCGTGCACGCGGCCGGGGCCGACACCATCGCCTTCGAGCGGCTCGCGCCCGGCGGCGGGCACGCGCTGCTGCCGGCCCACCGGGTGCTGCTCGTGGAGCACGGCATCTACATCGTCGAGGCGCTCGACCTGGAGGGTCTCGCGGCCGCGGGCTGGGGCGAGTTCACGTTCGTGCTGGTGCCGCTGAACATCTTCGGCGCGACCGGCTCGCCGGTGCGGCCGCTGGCGCTGCGGGCCGCTCGGTGAGCGCCCCCACCCTGGCCCAGCAGCTGGGCGCCTTCGCCGAGCGCACGTCCTTCGCCGACCTCCCCGACGAGGTCGTCGACAGCGTCCGCAAGCGGGTCCTCGACACCCTCGGGATCGCCGTCGCGGCCGCCCCGCTCGAGACCAGCCGCGCGGCCCGCGACTGGGCCCGCTCGCAGGGCGGCCGGCCGGTCGCGTCGGCGGTCGGCGTCCCCGAGCGGCTGCCGGCGGGCCTGGCGGCGTTCGTCAACGGGGTGCTGGCCCACTCCCTCGACTACGACGACACGCACCTCCCCTCGGTGCTGCACCCGAGCGCCACGATCGTCCCGGTCGCGCTGGCCGTGGCCGAGCGGGAGGGCGCGAGCGGCGCCGAGCTGGTGCGCGCGATCGCGCTCGGCCTGGAGACCTGCGTCCGCCTCGGCATGGCCGGGTACGACGAGGCCGCCAAGAACTCCACCTTCTTCGAGCACGGCCAGCACGCCACCTCGATCTGCGGCGCGATGGGCGGTTCGGTCACCGCCGCCGTGCTGATGGGCGGCCGGGCGGACGCGGTCGTCGACAGCCTCGGGGTCGCCGCCTCGATGGCCTCGGGGATCATCGAGGCCAACCGCACCGGCGGCACCGTCAAGCGGCTGCACTGCGGCTGGGCCGCGCACGCGGCGGTCTCGGCCGCCGAGCTGGTGGCCTTCGGGCTGACCGGGCCGCCGACGGTCCTGGAGGGCCGGTTCGGCTTCTACCAGGCCTGGCTGCACGGCGACTTCGACCCGGGCGCCGTGGTCGACGGGCTGGGGGAGACCTGGGCGGTGCCCGACATCTTCTTCAAGCCCTACCCGGCCAACCACTTCACCCACGCCGCGGTCGACGCGGCCGCCCGGCTGCGCGAGCAGGGCGTCACGCCCGACCGCGTCGAGCGGCTGACCCTCGGCGTACCCGCTCCCAACCTGCGCACGATCGGCGAGCCGATCGAGGTCAAGCGCACGCCCGAGACCGGCTACATGGCGCAGTTCAGCGGCCCGTACGCCGTCGCCGTGGGCCTGCTCGGCGGCGCCGGGCTCGGCGCGGGCGTCGAGGACTACACCGACGAGCTGGCCCGCGACCCCGAGCGGCGGGCACTGATGGCCAAGGTCGACGTGGTGCCCGACGAGCGGTGCACGGCGATCTTCCCGACCCAGTTCCCGGCCGTGCTGACCGCGCGGCTGACCGACGGCACCGAGCTGGTCGAGGAGGTGCTGACGACCCGCGGCGGGCCGCAGCGCCCGCTCTCGTTCGACGAGCTGAGCGCCAAGTTCCGCGCGAACGCCGGCCGCACGCTGGCCGCCGACCGGGTCGAGGGCCTCGCCCGGGCCTGCGCGGAGCTGGAGACCTGCCCCGACGTCGCCGCGGTGCTCGCGCCGCTGACGACGGTGGACCCTGACGACATCAAGGAGAGGTGAGCCTCATGGCTGAGCACGACCTGATCATCACCAACGCACGCGTGGTCCGGCCCGGGCGCGACGAGCCCGAGCGGCTCGACGTCGGCGTCAAGGACGGCGTCTTCACGGCGATCGGCGAGTCCCTCGACCGGGACGGCGCCGAGGTGCTCGACGCCGGCGGCAAGCTCCTCTTCCCGGGCGTCGTCGACGTCCACCAGCACTGGGGCATCTACAACGAACTGGGCGAGGACGCCGAGTCCGAGAGCCGGGCCTCGGCGCAGGGCGGCGTGACCTCCGGGATCACCTACATCCGCACCGGCGCCTACTACCTCAACCGGACCGGCCCCTACCGCGAGATCTTCCCCGACATCCTCGCCGCGACCGACGGCCGCGCCTACGTCGACTACGCGTTCCACGTCGCGCCGATCCTCGAGGAGCACATCGACGAGATCCCGATGCTCATCGAGCAGGGCGTCCCGTCGTTCAAGATCTTCATGTTCTACGGCAGCCACGGCCTGCACGGCCGCTCGGCCGACCAGGGCTCGTTCCTGATGCTGCCCGAGGACCAGTCGTACGACATCGCGCACTTCGAGTTCGTCATGCGCGGCATCCAGAAGGCCCGCGAGGACGCCCGCTTCGCCGAGGACCGCGACGCCATCTCGCTGTCCCTGCACTGCGAGACGGCCGAGATCATGCGCGCCTACACCAAGCTGGTGGAGAAGGACGGCACGCTCACCGGTCTGGAGGCCTACAGCGCCTCGCGGCCGCCGCACTCCGAGGGGCTGGCGATCACCATCGCGTCGTACCTCGCCCACGAGACCGAGCTGCCCAACATCAACCTGCTCCACCTCACGTCCCGCAAGGCGATCGAGGCGGCGATGATGATGCAGGCGACCTTCCCCCACATCGACTTCCGTCGCGAGGTCACGGTCGGCCACCTGGTCGCGGACTTCAACACCGCCAACCTCGGCGGCAAGGTCAACCCGCCGCTGCGCTCGCCCGAGGACGTCGACGCGCTGTGGGAGCACCTGCTCGCCGGCCACTTCTCCTGGGTCACCTCCGACCACGCCTGCTGCAAGGAGGAGACGAAGTTCGGCGACCCGAAGGACGACGTCTTCCTGGCCAAGTCCGGCTTCGGCGGCACCGAGTACCTGCTGCCCGGCCTGATCACCGAGGGCCGCCGCCGCGGCCTGTCGTACGGCGCCGTCGCCGAGCTCACCGCGCGCAACCCCGCCGAGCGGTTCGGCCTCACGCAGAAGGGCGACCTCGCCGTCGGCAAGGACGCCGACTTCTGCCTCGTCGACGACGACGTGAGCTACACGGTCCGCGCCGAGGACTCGCTCTCGACGCAGGAGTACACCCCCTTCGAGGGCTTCGAGCTGACCGCCCGGGTCACCGACACCTACCTCCGCGGCTCCGCGGTCCTGAGCGACGGCGCCGTCGTCGGCGACCCGCGCGGGGAGTTCGTCAAGCGCTCCGGCCGGGGCTGAACCGCAAGGTGGCGTCGGCCACGGCCCGAAGCTCGTCCGGACCGTGGCCGAGCCGGCTGCGGTGGATGAGGCCCTGGGACAGGGTCACGTAGTGCGCGCTGAGCCCCTCGACGTCGATCGGGTCGGCGCCACCCGCGAGGTCGCGTCGCAATCGCGCCGCGACGATCTCCTGCAGCTCGCGGGTCGTCGCGTCGATGACGGGCCGCAGCTCGGGCACCCGGTCCACCAGCGTCAGGCTGTTGAGCATCAGGCAGCCACGCCGCCCGGGCTGGCTGACGCAGTCGCAGATGATGAGCTCGAGGTAGGCCCGCAGGCTCGTGGCGACGTCCCCGGAGCTCCCCTGCATGGCCTCGCGCACCGTCTCGGTCAGCCGCCGGCAGTAGCGGGCCACGGCCTGCAGGTAGAGACCGTCCTTGGACCGGTACGCGGCGTAGATGCTGCCGTTGCCGACCGTCGAGGCGAGGGCCACATCGGCGATGGAGGTGTCGGCGTACCCGTGGGACCAGAAGAGCTCGATGGCCGCGTCCAGCAGTGCGGGCTCGTCGAACTGTCGGGGGCGCGGCACCTGCCGAGCGTATCGCCGTCGTCCGGAGGCCGGGCTCCCGTCCGGTCCCGCGAGCAGAGCCCGGTGGACACCTCGCGGTTGGTGGAGCGATGATTCCACAATGGAGTCGTCGCGTTCCCCGCGCCGGATCGGGATGCTGGCGTTCGACGGGGTGATGCTGCTCGACCTCAGTGGTCCGGCCGAGGTCTTCGTGGCCGCGAACCGGCAGGTCCCCGGGGCCTACGAGATCGCGGTCCTGACCGTCGGCGGCGGAGCCTTCGAGACGTCCGTGGGCGCCCGGATGGAGGCGGTCGCCGTCGCGGGCTCCGGGACCTTCGACACGGTCGTCGTGGTCGGCAGCACCCAGCCCGCCCTGCGCTTCGTGACGCCCGAGCTGGTGGCGGCGACGCTCGACCTGGCGGGGCGCAGCCGGCGGCTCGCCTCCATCTGCACGGGCGCCTTCGTCCTCGCCGAGGCGGGCCTGCTCGACGGTCGGGCCGCCACCACGCACTGGAAGTACACCCGGGACCTGGCCGCCCGCTACCCCCGCGTCTCGGTGCGGCACGACGCGATCTACGTCCGCGACGAGCTGACCTACAGCTCCGGCGGCGCCTCGGCCGGCATCGACCTGGCCCTCGCGCTGGTCGAGGAGGACCACGGCAGCGAGGTCGCCCAGGCCGTCGCCCGAGACCTGCTCGTCTACCTCCAGCGTGGCGGAGACCAGTCCCAGTTCTCGCCGTCCGCGAGCACCAAGGTCGTGGAGTCCCACGTCGTCCGCCGGGTCACCGACCACGTGCGGGCGGAGCCCCAGGTGGCCCACACCGTCCGCTCGATGGCCGCGTTCGCCCACGTCAGCGACCGGCAGCTGACCCGGCTCTTCCGCGACGAACTCGGTACGACGCCCGCCTCCTACGTGGCCGCCCTGCGCTTCGGCATCGCCTGCGACTGGCTCCGGGCCGGCTCGTCGGTGGCGGCGGCCGCCACCGCAGCGGGCTTCTCCAGCGGCGAGATGATGCGCCGGGTCTTCCTGGCGCGGCTCGGGCGCTCCCCGCGGGCCTACCGCGACGAGGTACGTCGTCGGGAGGGTTCGTTCACCTCCGGTGACGCAAACCGTGGGAAACCTGTCGCACCAGGTGCAGGTGCGAGGACGGCCGCGGGATAGAGACTCGAACCGTCGCGCCCGCCGGGCGTGCGTTCGATCCTTCCTCGATCCTCCCGGGAGCCCCCCATGCCCACCCTGACCACCACCGACGGCGTCGAGATCTTCTACAAGGACTGGGGGAGCGGCCAGCCGGTCGTCTTCAGCCACGGCTGGCCTCTCTCGTCCGACGACTGGGACGCCCAGCTGATGTTCTTCCTCGGCCAGGGCTTCCGTGTGGTCGCCCACGACCGTCGCGGCCACGGCCGCTCCGAGCAGGTCGCCGACGGTCACGACATGGACCACTACGCCGACGACCTCGCCGCCGTCGTCCAGCACCTCGACCTGCGTGACGCCGTCCACGTCGGCCACTCCACCGGCGGCGGGGAGGTCGTGCACTACCTGGCCCGCCACGGCCAGGACCGGGCCGCCAAGGCCGTGCTCATCAGCGCCGTCCCGCCGATCATGGTGCAGACGGAGAGCAACCCCGGCGGGCTGCCGAAGGACTTCTTCGACGGCATCCAGGAGCAGGTGGCCACCCGCCGCGCCGCCTTCTTCCGCGACTTCGCCGAGGGTCCGTTCTACGGCTACAACCGCGAGGGCGCCGAGCCGCACGAGGGTGTCATCGCCAACTGGTGGCGCCAGGGCATGCTCGGCGGCGCCAAGGCCCACTACGACGGCGTCGTCGCGTTCTCGCAGACCGACTTCACCGATGACCTGAAGGCCGTCACGGTGCCGACGCTGGTGCTGCACGGCGAGGACGACCAGGTCGTGCCGATCGCCGACTCCGCCGAGCTGTCGGTGAAGCTGCTCCCGAACGGGACGCTGAAGACCTACCCGGGCTTCCCACACGGGATGCCCACCACGCAGGCCGAGGTCATCAACGCCGACATCCTGGAGTTCATCCGGGCCTGATCGCCCGCCTCGGCGGTCCCCGGGCGCCGGCCGGGGGACCGCCGAGGGTCGAGCGGGTCGCGGGTTCGCCACCTCGCGGGAGGGCGCCGTACCATCGGGGGAGCACAGGGTTTCACGCGTCTTGGAGGTGGGTTCGGCGCGTCGTCCAGACGCACCCGAAAGGCCCCACCCCCGTGTCACCCCTCGCCTCCTACCGGCGGCTCTTCGAGCTCGCCGGGACGACGTACGTCGTCGTCGCCTTCCTCGCCCGGCTGCCGCTCGCCATGAGCCAGCTCGGCACCCTGCTGCTCGTCTCCGACGCCACCGGCAGCTACGGCCTCGGCGGCCTGGCCGCCGGCGCGCTCGCCGTCGCGAACGCGGCCGGCGCCCCGTTCGCGGGGGCCCTGGCCGACCGGGTCGGCCAGCGGCACGTCGTCCTCGTGCAGTCGCTGGCCGGCGCCGCCGCGCTGGTCGCTCTCGTTGCGCTCGTCCGCGGGGGAGCGGCCGACGCGGCCGTGGTCGCCACCGCCGCCCTCGCCGGTCTCGCGATGCCGCAGGTCGGTCCGTTGGCGCGGGTGCGCTGGCGCCCGATCACCGCCCCGACCGGGGTCCACCAGCGGCGCCTGGTCGACGTGGCCTTCTCCTACGAGGGGGCTGCGGACGAGGCGTCCTTCGCGATCGGACCGGCCCTCGTCGGGGTCGGCGTCGCCGTGGTCTCGCCGGGCGGGGCGCTGCTGCTGGCGGCCGCGATGCTGGCGATCTTCGGCACGGCCTTCGCGCTGCACCGCAGCGCCCGCCGGGTCCGGCGCGACGGCATCCCGCTGCCGACCGGTCGGCTGCTCACCCCGGTCCTGCTCGTCCTGGTCGTCGCGCAGCTGCTCATCGGCAGCCTCTTCGGCGCCACCCAGACCGGGACGACGGTGCTGGCCACCCAGGCCGGGGTGCCGGGTGCCGCCGGGCTGGTGCACGCCGTGCTGGGGGTCGGCAGCGCCGTCGCGGGCGTCGCGACCGCGTTCCTCCCCGAGCGGATCGGCCCGGAGCGCCGGATGCTCGGCGCCGCGGCCGCCCTGTCGGTGCTGTCGCTGCCCCTGCTGCTCGTGGACGGGCTCGCCGTCCTGGTCCCGGTCGTCCTGCTCCTCGGCTGCGCCGTGGCGCCCCTGATGATCGCCGTCTTCTCGCTCGCCGAGCGGGTGGTCGCGCCCGCCCGGGTCGCCACCGCGATGACGCTGCTGGCCAGCGCCACCGGCCTGGGGTACGCCGTCGGCTCGGGCGCCGCCGGACGGCTCGCCGACGCGCACGGCCACACCGCGGCGTTCGCCGTGACCGTCACCGCGATGGTGCTGGAGCTGATCCTGGTCCTGGCCACCCAGCGACGACTGCGGACGGCGCTCGTCGACGTGCGGGTGCCCGTCGCGGTGCGGGCGGCCTGAGGACGCGGCGGGCTCAGCCCTGCGAAATGCCGTTCTCCTCGGCCGTGCCCGCCTCGGCCCCCAGGCCGTCCTCGTCCGACTCGGCGTCGAGCCGGTCCTGCAGCGCCCCGATCTCCTCGCGCTCCGCGTCGAGATCGGGGTCGCCCTGCGTGCTCGTCTTCCTCGGGTCGTCGCTCATGCCCGTGTGGTACCCGATCGGCAGCACCCCCAAATGCAAATGAGAATCGTTCTCGGATAGAGTCCGCGGGCCGCACCACGGTGGTGCGGCTGGACCCCGAGGACCCTTCGTGCCCGTCTCCCGCACGCCGCAGCGCGGCGTACCCCTGCTCGTCGCGGTGCTCGCCGCCGCGTCCCTGTCCGTCCCGCTCTCGGGAGCGCCGCCCGCGACGGCCGCCGAGCCCGCGGAGCGCCCGGCCGCGCGCACCGTGCTCGCCGGGTCGCGCCTGGACCTCGCCGCGCTCGACGCCGGACGCCGGCGGGCGGTGCCGGACCGCGAGGTGGTCCGGCTCAGCGTTCTGCTCCCGTGGCGGGGCGAGGGCGCGGCGACGCCGCGGCAGGTACGGCGGGCCGCCCGCTGGCTGCGCGCCCAGCGGCTCGCGGTCACCGCCGTACGACGCGACCTCGGGGTCGTCGAGGTGCGTGGCCGGGTCGGCCGGGTCGAGCGCGCCCTGCGCACCCGGCTGGTCCGGGTCGAGACCGACGGCGTCGAGATCGTCGCGCCCGCCCGTGCCGTGTCGGTGCCGCGCGGGCTGCGGATCCAGGGCGTCGCCGGGCTGGTGCGCACCCCCGCGGTCCCGATGTCGATCACCGCGCCCGCCGTGACGACCGGGCCGCAGACCTCCGACGGCTGCGCGCGCTACTGGGGCGAGCGGGTCAGCGACCGCTGGCCCGCGCGGCCCGCCGTGACGACCCGCTCCAACCGGCTCTGCGGCTACTCGCCCACCGACCTGCGCGCCCTGCACCGGGTCCCGGCGGACATCACCGGCGAGGGTGCCCGCGTCGGCATCGTCGGGACGTACGACGACCCCGCGGTCGCGCAGAACACCGACGACTACTTCACCGAGACCGGCGGCGCCCCCTTCCGCCCCGGGCAGTACGTCGTCCACCGCACCGCCGAGGACGACACCGCCTGCGGGGACCGCGAGGGCTGGTCGGAGGAGCAGCACCTCGACGTCCAGGCCGTGCACGCGATGGCGCCGGACGCGAAGGTCGTCTACTGGGCCAGCCCTACCTGCTACTCCCACGACCTCTTCCAGGTCCTGCTCGACGCCGTCGAGTCGGGCGAGGTCGACGTGGTCTCGATGTCCCTCGGCTCCCGCGAGGAGCACGGCACCGACGCCGACCGGGCCCTGCTGCACCGCGCGGTCGTGCAGGCCTCGCTGCGGGGCGTGTCGGTCTTCGCGGCCGCCGGCAACGACGGCGACTACAGCGACGAGGGCGACCACGCGGGCGAGCTCGACGTGACCTCGCCGGCGTCCAGCCCGTGGGTCACCGCGGTCGGCGGGCTGTCGATGGGGATGCGGCGCGACGGCTCGTACGCCGCGATCGGCGGCTGGGCGTCCACGCCGTACTTCGCCCGCAACGGCGGGCTGATCCCGCCCGGCTTCCACGCCGGCGGGGGCGGCGGCGCCTCCCACGTCCACGCCCGGCCGGGCTGGCAGCGCGGGCACGTCCCGGCGACCCTCGCCGACGGCTCCGGCGCCGGGAGGCGGCTGCTGCCCGACGTCGCCGCGCTGGCCGACCCGCTGACCGGGTTCACGACCCGGATCCCCGGGCCGGACGGGCCGACGTACCGCGCCATCGGCGGGACCAGCCTGGCCACCCCGTCGGTCGCCACCCTGGTCGCGATGGCCAAGGCCCGCTCCGGGCGGCGGATCGGGCTGGCCACGCCGTGGCTCTACCGCCTGGCGGGCACGGCGGCGCTGCGCGACGTGACCCCCCCGAACGCCGGCCTCTGGTCGGCCACGGCGCTCGGCGGCGGCCAGACCTGGCCCGAGACGGTCGTGACCGTCGACCGTCGCCCCCAGTCGCTCGTCTCGGGGCCCGGCTGGGACCCGCTCACCGGCGTCGGCCTGCCCGGCGGCGCCGCCTTCTTCGACCTGTTCGGCACCGCCCGGTGACCGGGCCCCACCCCTCCCGAGAGAGAACGACCATGACCTCCATCCGCACGGTGGCCGCGACGCTCGTCGCGCTGGCCACCACCGGGGCCGCGCTCGCCCTGCCCGCGACGCCGGCGTACGCCGCCGACCCCGTCCTGCATACCGCCGCCGGTCTGAGCGTCCGCGACATCGACGGCGGCACCCTGCAGGCCCCGACCGCGTCCGTCGGCTGGGCCGCGGACGCTGAGGTGGCCGGCGAGGTCGCCGCCACCACGACCCCGGCCGCCCTGCGCTCGGGCTACGTCATCACGACGACCGGGACCCGCACCGTCGCCGGCTCGACCGGTGCTCGCTCGACGGTCGCCGAGGCCCGGGTCGAGTTGCGCGGCCGGGTGCCGCTCACCCTGCGCGGCCTGACCGTCGGCTGCGCCCCGGGCGGGCGCTCCTTCGTCACCGTCGAGCAGCTGCTGGTCGGCGACGTCGACCGCACGGCCGCGGCCCAGGAGGCGGCGGGGACGACGATCCCGCTGCCCGCCACCGCCGGGGCGTACGACGACGACGCGACCGTCACGCTCGAGGCGGTCACGACCGCCGGCACCGCCCGCACGACGACCGGGCTGCGGATCCGCAACGGCGACAACTACGAGGTCCGCGACCTGGCGCTCGGCCAGGTGACCTGCACCGACATCGCGCCGTCCGCCCGCGAGCCGCACCGGGTCGCGGGCGTCCAGATCGTCGGGGCGGACGGCGTACGGCTGGTCGAGCCGGCGCCCGTGATCACCGGACCCGGCGCCGCGAGTGTCGCCGTGGACGAGGTGCGCGCGCTCGGGGCCCGCAGCCGGGCCACCGGCGTCAGCGCCACGACCGCCGCCGACGGCTCGGTCGACGTCGAGGTCGACGCCTTCGCCCAGCTGCCGGCCGAGGACGCCCTCGCCGAGTACCGCCCCTCCGCGCTGCGGGTCAACCACCTGCACCTGCACGTCACCCCGGCCGGCGCGTCGACGGTGACCTTCGCCGACTCCGTCAACGCGCTCTTCGCCGACGGCCGCTGGCTGAATCACCAGGACGGCTACATCTACTCCAAGGTCGACGAGGACGGCGAGGTGCTGCTGGAGGTGCGCGTCAACGAGCGGATCGAGCACGCCGACGGCACCACCACCGTCAACGCGCTCCACTACGTCGACCACACCGGCAGCTGGCCCGAGGTGATCCTGGGCCAGGTCGTGATCGGGGTCGACGACGGTCCGGGCACCGGCCCGGAGCCCGAGCCGCAGCCCGAGCAGCCGGTCGTCCCGGCCGGCACCTGGCACGGGTACGGCGTCCGCGCCACCGGCTCGGTCGAGCTCGACGCCGCGCCGCTCGCGACGCTGACGACCACCACCGGCGTCCTCGACACGCTCGCCGACGGGACCGGGCAGGTCACCGCCACCGGCCTGCGGACCACCGTCGCCACCACCGGCGCGAGCAGCGTCGTCGGCCGCCTCGACCTGTTCCCCGGGACCGACGCCGCCGTACGCCTGACGGACCTGCGGACTGTCGTCACCGCCGCGGGCGCCGTCGTCAGCTCGGGCGGCGGCACCGTGCTGGGTCACCCGGTCGCGGCGGGCCGGATCACCCCCGGCACGTCGTACCGGCTGGCGGGGACGAGCACCACCGTCGTCCTCGGGGCCACGTCGACCGACGGGGCCGGCCTGCCGGTCGTGCACGGGCTGCTGCTCACCAGCCCCGACGAGCTCGCGACCACCGTCAGCGCGGCCTCGGTGACCGTCGGCCGGATCGCCGCCGCGGCGACCTCCGTCACCGCCACCGCGGCGCGGACGTCGTACGGCGCGGGCGCGGTGCTGCGCGTGCGGGTCGGCGGTGCGAGCACCGGCACGGTCCGGGCCACCGAGAAGGGCCGGGTCCTGGCCAGCGGCACCGTCCGGGCCGGGGTGGCGACGGTCCGGCTCCCGCGCCGGCTCGGGGCCGGCACACACCGGCTCGCGGTCGTCTTCGCGCCGTCGGCCGGCGCCGCGCCGAGCCGCTCGACCGTGGACGTGCGGGTCGCGAAGGCCCGCCCGCGGCTGGTGGTGTCGGGCTCGGGCCCCCGCCTGCGCGTGCGGGTCGCCGGCCTCCCGGTCCGCCCCGCCGGCCTGGTCCTGAGGACGAGCACGGGCCGCCGGCCGGTCGTCACCCGCGTGGCGGCCGGGACGACCCGGGTTGCCCTGCGCGGGCTCCCGCGCGGCACGCACCGGGTGCGGGTGCTGCTGCCCGCGACCGCGGACACCGCCCGGGCCGCGGCCGTCGTCCGGGTGCGGGTGCGCTGACCGCGCGCCCGGGGCGCGGGGGAGGACCTCCCGCGTCCCGGGTCGCCGCGCCTGCGGCTGACCGGCCCCTGACCGGGGGCACACAGGTTCCTGACATCGGCCCGCGAGCGTGTCGGCATGACACGGATGACGACCCTGATCCGCCGCAGCCTGGTGGCGGTGCTGGCCGCCGCCTCGCTCGCGGCCGCGCCGTCCCCCGCCACCGGGGTGGGTGCCGACCGCGCGCCCGCCCCGGTGCGGACCTTCGACTACGACCTCGGTGACCGCGCCCTGACGGTGCGGGGCTTCCACGGGTTCGACCGGAAGGGCAAGCTCACCCGGGAGCTGGCGCCCCTGGAGCTGACCGGTCGGGTCTACGCGCCCGCGGACGCCGCGGGCCGACGGCTCCCGCTCGTCGTGATCGCGCACGGGCTGTTCTGGACCTGCGCCGACGAGGCGAGCGGCGAGGTCGACGGCCGGTGGCCCTGCCGCGGCACCCGGACCGCCATCCGCAGCGACCGCGGGTACGACGCCCTCGGCCGCGACCTCGCCGCCCGCGGCATGGTCGTGGTCTCGGTGGGAGCCAACGGCGTCAACGCGGGCGAGCTCGGCGAGGTCGCCGACCGGGCCCGCGGGACGGTCGTGCTGCGCCACCTGAGGATGTGGCGCGACCTGGTCGAGCGGGGCACCGGCCCGCTCGTCGGCGCCTTCCGCTCCTCGGCGACCGGCCGGCCGGTGCGTCCCGACCTGCGCGGGGCGGTCGACCTGCGGAACGTCGGCCTGCTAGGCCACTCCCGCGGCGGCCGCGGCGTGATGTGGGTCGCGGCCGCCGCGCACCGCCAGCGGCTGCCGGAGGGCGTGCGGATCCGGGCCGTCTTCGGCCTGGCCGCGGCCGGGCCGCCGTTCCTGGACCGGAACTTCCGCCGGCTGCAGGTCACCGACGTCCCGCTGATGACCTGGGCGGGCACCTGCGACGCCACCGGCCGCGACGAGTACAACCAGCTGGCCCAGCGCGCGGGCAACCGGGTCAACATCGGCATCACCGTGCACGGCGCCAACCACAACAACCTCAACACGCGCTGGGCGGCCGGCGGCGGCCCCGGCGGCGAGGACGACGCCGGCCACCCGGAGGGTCGGCCCGGTCGCTGCACCGACGGGTTCTCCGAGGAGACCTCGCGCATTCTCGGGCCACGCGCCGAGCGCCGGGTCCAGCGGACCTACGCCGGGGCGTTCTTCGCCCGCTACCTCCAGCGCGACCGGTCGTACGACGCGGTGCTCGCCGGTCGCCGGCACCCGGTGCGGGACCTCACCCGGGTGGACGTACGGCGCTACCGGCCCGCCCGCTGAGCGTCACCGCGCCCGGGACAGGATCTCCCGCGCGCCCCGCACCACGGCGGCGTCGACGAACCGCCCGCTCGCGTCGACCGTGCCCCCGCCGCTCGCCTCGTCGAAGCGCTGGACCAGGTCGCGGGCGGCCGCGACCTCCTCGGCGGAGGGGGTGAGCGCGTCGTGGATGACCGGCACCTGCCCGGGGTGGATCGCGGTCCGCGAGCGGAAGCCGAGGTCCAGGGCGAGGCGGGTGGACTCGGCGAAGGCGTCCAGGTCCCGGAAGTCGGTGGAGGTGGGGGCGACCGGGGGCTCCAGACCGGCAGCAGCGCTGTGCACCACCACCAGGGTGCGGAGCTGGGCGACGACGGCGTCGGTGCGGGGAGTGCGCGCGACGCGGAGGTCGCCGAGGAGGTCGACCTCCCCGACGCCGAAGGCGGTCAGCCGCGGATGGGCGGCCATGGTGGGGAGGGCGACCAGCGCGGCGGCGCTCTCGACCAGCCCGACCAGGCGGAGGTCGGCCGGGGTGGTGGCGGCGACCCGGTCGAGCACCTCCGGCGTGCAGCCGGCGAGCAGCAGGCCGGCCAGTCGCGGGTGGTAGACGGCCGCCAGGTCGTCGTCGAGGGCGAGCGGCGAGATCCGGGCCCAGACCTCGGCCCCGGTCGCGGGCGACGACGGCAGCCACCGCCGTACGGCGTCGCGTGCCGCGGCCTTGCCCGCGGCCGGCACGGCGTCCTCCAGGTCCAGGACGATCGCGTCCGCCGGCCCCGCCGCGGCCTTGTCGAACAGGTCGGGACGGTCGGCGGGGACGTAGAGGAACGAGCGGGGCAGCACGGGTCTCCTTCGGTGGGCCTCGGGGGTGAGGGTCAGTCGTCGGCGGGCGGCCGGAGCCGGTCGGTGATCTCGCGGGCCGCCTCGACCACCAGCCGCACCTGCTCCTGCTGCTGCTCGTCCGACTCGTCGCTGTAGCGGAAGATCGGCCCCGACGCGCTGACCGAGCCGAGGACGTTGCCGGCGGCGTCGAAGAACGCCGCCGCGATGGAGGCGGCACCGGTGCTCCGCTCGTTGAGCGAGATGCCGTAGCCCTCCTCGCGGATCCGGGCCAGCCCGGCGAGGTAGGGCTCGACCTCGAAGGTCGGACGCTCCTGCGCCAGCTGGCGCACCGCCTCGTCGATGAACGGCTGCGGCAGGTGGGCCAGGATCACCCGGCTGGACGCGCCGGAGTGCAGCGGGAAGCGCGGGCCGATCTCGACCACCATCTTCACCTCCTGCGGGCTCTCGAACTGGTCGAGGTAGACCCGCTGGTCGCCGACCAGGATCGAGAGCGTCGTGGTCTCGCGGGTGCGGTCGCGCAGGCGCCGCAGCACGGGGGAGGCGACCGCCCGGACGTCGAGCTGGCTCCAGGCCCGGATGGCCAGGCCGGCCGCGGCCGGGCCCAGCACGTGCCCGGCGCCGCCGGGGTCCGGCCGGATCAGCGAGCGCGAGGCGAGCGAGCGCAGGATCCGGTGCACCACGGCCTTGCTGAGGTCCAGCTCGCGCGCGATCCGGGACACCCCGAGCGGCTCGTCGGAACGCCCGAGGAGCAGCAGCACGTCGGCCACCCGGTCGGCCGCCTCCGTACCGCCCGGCGTCTCTCGCTCGGTCATGCGTGGGTCCTTTCGGGAAACATGATCGTTACCTGCGTTTCGCTAGGAGAAACGCTAGTGGGGGAAGGTCGAGACGTCCAGGCCCTGGAAATACAGGGGTGACCCGTGCCATAGTGACGGGGATCGCGTGCAGCGCGACGCAAGGCTTGGTTGAACGGCTCGCTGAGCGAAACGCTAGGCGGCCCCGATGGTGTTCCTGTCAGAGGAACGATCCGGAGGTCGTCGGGCTTGGAAGGATGGTCCTGCACCATGAAGAAGCTCTCCCTCGCTGTGGTCGGTGTGCTCATCGTCCTGGCCGCAGCGGCGTGCGGCGGCTACGAGCCCGCCGACGACGAGGTCGTGATCGGCTCGGTGCACCCGCTCACGGGCGCCCTCGCCGGTCAGGGCGAGATGATGCACGAGGGCGCCCAGCTCGCGGTCGACGACCTCAACGAGGCCGGCGGCATCGAGTCGCTGGGTGGGGACAGCCTCGTGCTCCGCGCGGGTGACAGCAAGGGCACGGCCGACGCCGGGCAGATCGAGGCGCAGCGGCTGGTGAGCGAGGGCGCGGTCGCCCTGATCGGCACCTACCAGAGCGACGTCACCGCCAACGTCTCGGCGGTCGCCGAGCGCAACCGGGTGCCGCTGGTCATCGACGTGGCGGTCGACGACGTGATCCTCGAACAGGGCTACGAGCACACCTTCCGCATCCAGCCCAACGCCTCCAGCATGGGCCGCGACGGGGCGATCGCCCTGGCGGAGCTCTCGAAGGCCAACGGCAAGCCGGTCCGGACGGTCTCCTACCTCCACATCGAGGGGGCCTTCGGCCAGAGCGTCCACGACGCCTTCGAGAAGGAGGCCGCCGACCAGGGCATCGACGTGGTGTCCGAGGTGACCTACCCGGCGACCAACTTCACCGACGCGACCACCCAGGTCCGCGAGGCCCTCGCCGCCGACCCGGACGTGGTCGTCGTGACCGGCTACTACCCCGACAGCCTGCTCATCGCCCAGGCGGTCCGCTCGCTCGGCGGCGACGTCGACGCGCTCTACGGCATCGCGAACGGCGGCTTCGACGACAGCGCCTTCCCGGCCGACTCGGGGCCCGCGGGCGCCGACGTGCTGAGCGCGAACTACCACTACGCCGCCACCGACGAGCGCGCCCAGGACATCCGCGCCCGCTTCGAGCAGAAGTACGGCCGGACCATGGAGACCTCGGCGATGCTCGCCTACCAGGCCGTCGTGGTCATCGCCCAGGGCCTGGAGGAGTCCGGCTCCAAGGACCCCGAGGAGCTGCGCGACGCGATCGCCGACCTGGAGATCGACGACCCGCTGCTGGAGTTCGGCGGACCGATCGCCTTCGACGAGGCGGGCGAGAACGAGAACGCCTCCGTGACGGTCATGCAGATCCGCGACGGGAAGGTCGAGCAGGTCTTCCCCGACGAGTTCAAGACCGCCGACATCGTCTACCCCGCCGGCCGCGCCGCCGGCGCGAAGGAGTGAGGACATGACGGACCCCACCAGCACGGCCACCGCGCCGGCCCCGGAGGCACCACCGGACCGGGGGACGCAGCGCCGTACCTCCGAGGTCGCGGTGCCGCTGGGCGTCATGGCGGCGGTCGTCGTCGCGCTCGTCCTCGTCTACGCCGTGGGCCAGCGCGCCACCGACCTGGTCACCCAGTCGATCGTCACCGGCCTGCTGCTCGGCGGCGTCTACGCGCTGGTCTCGGTCGGCCTGACCCTGATCTTCGGTGTCCTCGGCATCGTCAACTTCGCGCAGGGCGCGATGCTCACGATGGCGATGTTCCTGGTCTACGAGATGACGACCTCGGGCGGGCTCCCCGTCTACGTCGCGACTCTCCTGGCCGTGCCGATCATGTTCCTGTTCGGGGTGGTCGTGCAGGCCGCGCTGCTCAACAAGCTCACCCTGGCCGGCAGCCACGAGGGCCCGCTGCTGGTCACCCTCGGCCTGAGCCTGCTGATCATCAACGTGCTGCTGATGATCTTCGGCGGCCGGCCGCTGCGGGTGCCCGGCTCGGTCGACGGGTCGGTCGAGGTGTTCGGCGCGGTGGCGTCGTACGAGCGGCTGATCGCCTTCGGCGGGGCCCTGCTCGTCGCGGTCGCGCTGCTGCTCCTGCTGCGTCGTACGTCGTTCGGCATGTCGATCCGCGCCGTCTCGGCCAACGCCGAGGGCGCCTCGCTCGTCGGCGTCGACGTCCGCCGGATCTACGCGCTGACCTTCGGCATCGGCGCGGCCTGCGTCGCGGTCGCCGGCGGCCTGATGGCGCCGTTCCTCAGCCTCACCCCGACCGTGGGCGAGCAGTTCACGATCCTGGCGTTCGTCATCGTCGTGCTCGGCGGCCTCGGCAGCGTCACCGGCGCCCTGCTGGGCGGCCTGGTGATCGGCCTGGTGCAGACCGTCGGCGCCCTCTACTTCCCGGGGACCGGCTCGCTGATCCTGGTCTTCGCCGTCTTCGTCCTGGTGCTGTTCTTCCGGCCCCAGGGGATCCTGGGGGCCCCGCAGTGACCACCCTGACCGAGCGACCCACCACCGTCGCCGCGGACGACCCGCGGCTGAAGGACTCCAGCGCCACCCGCTCGTACGCCGTCCTCGGTGTGCTGGTCGCGGTGCTCGCCGTACTCCCGTTCCTGCTCGACGACCAGACCGAGACCGTCGCGGTGCGGACCCTGATCTTCGCGATCATGGCCGTCGGCTGGAACCTGATGAGCGGCTACGGCGGCATGTTCAGCTTCGGCCACGCCGCCTTCTTCGGCATCGGGGCCTACACCGACGCCTACCTCCTCGTGCAGCACGGCGTCTCGCCGTGGATCGCGATGGTCGTCGGGGCGCTGATCTCCGCGGCGGCCGGCACCCTGATCGCCTTCCTGTGCCTGCGCTACAAGCTGGCCGGCCCCTACTTCGCGCTCGCGACGTTCGCCTTCGCCCAGGTCTTCCTGCTGGCGGTGCAGAACATCGACGCGCTCAACCGCACCGAGGGCTTCAACGTCCCGATCCTCTCCGAGGACTCCTGGACGATGATGCAGTGGAAGGCGGGCAGCCCGCTCTACTTCTGGATCCCGCTGGGGATCCTGGCCCTGGGGCTGCTCGGCACCATCTGGTTCGTCCACTCCCGCACCGGCCAGTACGCCCAGGCCGTGCGCGACGACGAGACGGCCGCGGCCTCGCTGGGCATCAACGTGATGCGGGTGCGCCTGGTGACCGTCGCGGCCAGCTGTGCGCTGACCTCGGTGGCCGGCTCCTTCTACACCCAGTACTACTTCTTCGTCGGCCCGGAGCAGGGCTTCGGCTCGGCGGTCTCGGTCAACGCGATCGTGCCCGCCGTGATCGGTGGCATCGGCACCATCTGGGGCCCGCTCGTGGGCGCCCTGATCGTCGGCCCGCTCTCGGAGTGGATCGCCGACGTGCTGCGCGAGCCGCCCGGGTTCCTCTCGTTCCTCGAGGGGCTCAGCGGCCTCGACGTCGCGGTGTACGCCGCCCTGCTCATCCTCATCGTGCTGTTCATGCCGAAGGGCATCTACGGCACCCTGCGCGATCGGTTCCGCTCATGACGCTCCTGCAGGTCGACCAGCTGACCAAGTCGTTCTCCGGCCTGAGGGCCGTGAGCGACGTCGACGTGACCGTCACCGACGGCGAGTTCCTCGGGATCATCGGACCGAACGGCGCCGGCAAGACGACGCTGTTCTCGCTGCTCGCCGGCCAGCTCCCGCCCACCAGCGGACGGGTGGTCTTCGACGGCCAGGACATCACCGGCTGGCCCGCGGACAAGGTGGCCGGCGCCGGGCTGGTGCGCACCTTCCAGCTGATGCGGCCCTTCGAGTCGATGAGCGTGCTGGAGAACGTCGCCGTGGCGGCCCACCACCGGCACCGGTCGCGGCGCGCCGCTCGCCGCCACGCGCTCGAGGTGATCGAGCGGGTGCGGCTGGCCGAGTACGTCCACGCACCCTCGGGCAGCCTGCCCACCGCCGGCCTGAAGCGCCTGGAGCTGGCCCGGGCCCTGGCCCTGGAGCCGCGCCTGCTGCTGCTCGACGAGGTGCTGGCCGGGCTGGTGCCCGCCGAGCGTGCGCCGATCATCGAGCTGCTGCGCGAGATCCACGCCGACGGGGTCACGGTGATGTTCGTCGAGCACATCATGGCCGCCGTGATGGCGCTCTCGGAGCGCCTGCTGGTGATGGCGGAGGGCCAGGAGCTCGCCCTGGGCGACCCGCAGGAGGTCATCCGTGACCCCCGGGTCGTCGAGGCCTACCTCGGGGAGGACTACGCATGATGCTCGAGCTCGACGACGTCCACGCCGGCTACCGGCGCCTGGAGATCCTGCACGGCCTCTCGCTGCACGTCGACCAGGGCGAGATCGTCTCCCTGATCGGTGCGAACGGCGCCGGCAAGACCACGACCCTGCGGGCGATCGCCGGCCTGGTCCCGACCTCGCGCGGGCACATCCGCCTCGACGGCCAGGACGTGCAGAACCGTGCGCCGCACAGGATCGTGCGGTCCGGGCTCGTGCACGTCGCCCAGGACCGGGCCCTCTTCGGCCACCTCCAGGTGGTCGAGAACCTCGAGATGGGGGCCTACACCCAGTCCCGCTCGACGGTCCGGTCGTCGCTGCAGGAGGTCTACGAGCTGTTCCCGATCCTCCAGGAGCGGCGCCTCCAGCGGGCCGACACCATGTCCGGCGGCCAGCAGCAGATGCTGGCCATCGGCCGGGCGCTGATGGCGCGGCCGACCTGCCTGACCCTCGACGAGCCGTCGGTCGGCCTGGCCCCCAACCTGGTGGCCCAGGTCCTGGAGGCGATCAGCCGGATCCGCGACACCGGGGTGACCGTCCTCATCGTGGAGCAGAACGCCTCCCAGGCGCTCGCGATCTCCGATCGGGCCTACGTCATCGAGAGCGGCTCGATCGTGCTCGAGGGCAAGGCCTCCGACCTGGCCGACGACCCGCGGGTGCGCGAGGCGTACCTCGGGGTCTGAGGAGCTCGGCCATGGAGTTCCTCGTCCACATCGAGATCGTCTGGCCGCCCGACGAGCCCGAGGAGCGGCGCGCCGAGATCTTCGAGCGCGAGCTCGCCCAGGGGCAGCGGCTGGCGGCCGAGGGCCGGCTGCAGCGGCTCTGGCGGATCCCCGGTCGCTGGGCCAACTGGAGCCTGTACGACGTCGCCGACGCCACCGAGCTGCACGCCTGCCTGACCTCGCTGCCGCTGCACCCCTGGATGGACATCACCGTCCATCCGCTCGCGCAGCACCCGAACGACCCGCTCACGACCCGGGAGGACCCGTCCTGATGCGCCTGCTCGCCATCACCCCCATCGTCGTCGACGACGCCGAGCTCGCCCGCCGCCAGGCGCGGTACGACGAGCTCGCGCCGGACGGCGTCCGCGTCGACCTCGAGCACCTCGGCGACGGTCCGCGGGCCCTCGAGACCGAGGCCGACGTGCGGGCGAGCGAGGCCGCCCTGCTGGAGCGCTACCGCGCGGTGGACCCCGCCGGCTGGGACGGCTACCTGCCCGACTGCGTGCTCGACCCGCTCAGCGGTGCCGGTCACGACCTGCCCCGACCGGTCTTCGGCATCGGCCGGCTGGCCGCCGGGTTCGTCACCGGGCAGGGCGCCCGGATCGGGGCGGTCGCCCGCAACGCGGCCATCGCCGCCGAGCTCGATCGCCGGCTGGCGTCGTACGACGTCGCGACGGTGGCGCCGACCGCGGTGCTGGACCTCAGTGTCGAGGACATCGCCGACGACGCGACCTGGGCCGTCGCCGCGGCGCGGGCGGTCGAGGGGCTCGACTGCGACTACGTGCTGAACGCCTGCTCGGCCGTCGAGGTGGCCGAGCAGCCGAGGGCGCCGTACCTCCTGGACCCGACGGCGGCCGCGCTGGCGCTTCTGGCCCACCGCGGCTCGGTGACGGGGGTACGGGCATGAGCGCCGTCGAGGGACCCGACCTGGTGGTGGCCGGCGCGGGCGGAGGGCTGGTGGCCGCGCTGCGTGCGGCGTCGCTCGGTCTGAGCGTGCTGGTGGTGGAGCGCAACGAGCACTTCGCCCGCGGCAACAACACCGCGATGTCGACGGCGATGGTGCCCGGGGCCGGGACCCGCTGGCAGCGCGAGGCCGGCGTCGAGGACTCGCCCGAGCAGTTCCTCGCCGACGTGCGGGCCAAGACCCACGGCGAGGCCGACGAGCGACTGGCGGCCGCGCTGGCCGGGGTCAGCGCCCGGCTGCTGGAGTGGCTGGCCGACGACGTGGGGCTCCCGCTGTCGCTGGTGACCGACTTCGGCTACCCCGGCCACTCCGCCTACCGCTGCCACACCGTCCCCGGGCGCGCCGGCCAGGCGATGCTGGCGGACGTCGTGCGCGCGGTGCGCTCCTCCGACCTCGTCGACCTGATGGTCCCGGCGCGGCTCACCGACGTGGAGGAGGGGGACGACGGCGTGCTGCACGCGGTCGTCGCCACCCCCAACGGCGAGGAGCGGATCCCCACCCGGGCGGTGCTCCTCGCGACCAACGGCTTCGGCGCCGACCGCGAGCTGGTGGCCGAGCACCTGCCCGAGATCGCGGGTGCGACCTACCACGGCAGCGAGGGCTCCACCGGGGACGCGCTGCGGATCGGCGAGCGGCTGGGCGCGGCGACGGCGTACCTCGACGCCTACCAGGGCCACGCCGCGCTCACCCCGGCGGCGACGCTGGCCGGCTGGGCTACGGTGATGCACGGCGCCGTCGTGGTCGACGTCGCCGGGCGGCGCTTCGGCGACGAGACCACCGGCTACTCCGAGTACGCCGCCGCGCTGCAGGCGGCCGAGGGCGGCCGTGGCTGGATCGTCCTCGACGAGCGGGTCCACGACGCCTGTCTCTCCTTCACCGACTACCGCGACACCGTCGAGTCAGGGGTGACCCGGACGGCGGACGACGCCGCCGCCCTCGCGGCCGCGATCGAGGTCGACCCCGAGGTCCTCGCCGCGACCCTCGAGGCGGCCCGGGCGTCGGCCGCGGACGGGACCCCCGACGAGCACGGCCGGACCCGCTGGGAGGCCCCGCTCGAGGCGCCGTACCGCGCCGTCCCGGTCACGCCCGCGCTCTTCCACACCCAGGGCGGGCTGGTCGTCGACGAGCACGCGCGGGTGCTGCGCGCGGACGGCTCGGCGGTGCCCGGGCTCTACGCCTCGGGCGGCGCCGCCGCGGGGATCTCCGGGCACGGGGCGGCCGGCTACCTCGCCGGGAACGGGCTGCTGCCCGCCCTCGGGCTCGCGTTCCTCGCTGCCGAGCATCTGGCGGGCCACTAGCCCAGGTAGCGCACCTCGAGCGGGCTCTCGGCGACCGTCGGAGCCTGCATGCCGTCGACCAGGTCCAGACCACCGCCGGCGACGTGCACCCGGAACGCCCGGGCCTCGGGGCGCGACGAGACCGCCTCGACCAGCTCGCCGTCGCGGAACAGCAGCCCGCAGCCGTCCTCGGCGGCGTAGCCGTCCGGGAGTGCGCCGCTCCCGACCAGGTCGAGGTACGACGGCCGCCGCTCCTCCTCGCCGTCGTAGTGCGGGCAGGCACTGCCCGGGACCAGCCCGAGCCCGTCCGGCAGCGCCGCGAGCGGGCCGAAGGAGTCGGTCACCGAGCCCTCGAACCAGCAGTTCATCCCCGCGCTGATCCCGGCCAGCACCACGCCGTCCGCGACCGCCTCCCGCAGGACCTCGTCGACGCCGTGCAGCCGCCAGATCGCGAGCAGGTTGGCGGTGCTGCCGCCGCCGACGTACACGACGTCCTGCGCGAGCAGGTGCTCGCGCACCGACCGACCCTCGAGCTCGTGGAGGTGGAAGAGGCGCAGCTGGCTGGTCTCGGCCCGCTCGGCGAACGCCTCCACGAAGCGGTCGCCGTACGACTCGGAGTCGCCGCTCGCCGTGGGCACGAAGCAGACCCGCGCCCGGCCGCCGGCGCCGCGCCGTCGGGAGGCGAGGGAGAGCAGGAAGTCGTCGAGCAGCGGGTTGTCGGGCTCCATGGAGAAGCCGCCGCCCCCGAGGGCCAGGATGGTCATGACCCGATGTTGTCAGCCGGGTGTCAGGGTGGGGGCGTGCGCTCCCCGATCCCCGACTACCTGACCGAGGTCCTCGACGTGTGCGGAGGCGACGGGAGCGGCGAGCTCGCGGCGTACATCCCCGAGCTCGCCCAGGCCGACCCGGACCGGTTCGCGCTGGCGCTGGCGACCGTCGACGGGGCCACCTACGCGGTCGGGGACGCGGACGTCGCCTTCTCGATCCAGTCGATCTCGAAGCCGTTCGCCTACGCCCTCGCGCTGGCCGAGCACGGCCTCGACGCGGTCCTCGAGAAGGTCGGCGTCGAGCCCTCGGGCGACGCGTTCAACGAGCTGTCGCTGGAGATCGGCACCGGGCGGCCGTTCAACCCGATGATCAACGCCGGCGCGCTGACGGTGCACGCGCTGATCGACGACGAGACCGTACGGCGCGGCTTCTCCGCGTTCGCCGGCCGGGACCTGGAGCTCGACGAGGAGGTCTTCACCTCCGAGCTCGAGACCGCCGACCGCAACCGCGCGATCGCCTTCATGCTCCGCAGCCACGGGATCGTCGAGAAGGACGCGCAGGAGGTGGTCGAGGGCTACACGCGCCAGTGCTCGCTGCTGGTCACCGTGCGCGACCTCGCCCTGATGGCGGCCACCCTCGCCAACGGGGGCGTGCACCCGGTCAGCGGCGAGCGCGTCGTCCCGCACGAGGTGACCCGGCAGGTGATGGCGGTGATGGCCACCTGCGGGATGTACGACGCCGCCGGCGACTGGTTCACCAGCGTCGGGATCCCCGCGAAGAGCGGGGTCGCCGGCGGCCTGATCGGCGCGCTCCCGGGCCAGGCCGGGCTGGCGACCTTCTCGCCGCGGCTCGACAAGCACGGCAACTCGGTGCGCGGCGTCCAGGTCTTCGAGCGGCTCTCCCACGACATGGGCATGCACCTGATGGAGGTGCCGCCGCCCGCGCGCTCGCTGGTCCGCGGCCGCACCGAGCTGCCCGGCGGGAAGGCCGGGCACGGATGGGCCTACGAGCTCCAGGGGTCGGTCAACTTCGTCGGCATGGAGCGGGTGCTGCGCTACCTGACCGAGGAGCCGCCGACCGAGTCGGCGGTCGTCCTCGACCTGACCCGCGTGCACGAGGTGCGCGACGTCGGCCGCCGGATGCTGCTGGAGGCCGTGCGCCGGCTCGTCCAGGACGGCCACGACGTCACGCTCGTCGATCCCGAGGACATGCTGGAGGCGTTCCCCGACGACCACGCCGACGGCGACCTCGACGCCGGCGACGGCATCGAGGTGCCGGTGGTGCGGCACCGCTGAGGTCTACTGCTCGACGCGCAGCCCCAGGCCCTCGACGAGCACGGCGGCCTGCGCCGGGTCGACGAGCGCGTCCCGGAGCAGGGCGACCCGCGCGTCCACGGAGACCAGGTTGGAGCCGCGCAGGTCGACCCGGGTGAACGACGTCTCGTGGAGGGTGGCGCCGAGCAGGTCGACGTCGCGCAGGGCGCCGCCGTCGAAGCGAGCGCCGGTCAGGTCGGCCTCGCGGAGGCTGACGCCGGTGAACGTGCTCTTGCGGAGGTCGGCGGCCCGCAGGCCCACGAAGTCCCACGTGCCGCCGTCGACCTGGAGCAGCCCGAACCGGCAGCGGTCGAACTCCGAGCCGGTGAGCTTGCAGCGCCGGAAGGTCGTCGAGAACAGCGCCGAGCGGGTGAAGGTGCAGCCGGTGAAGGCGGTGTCGGCCAGCACCGCCCCGTTGAGGTCGACGTCGTGGAAGGTGCAGCCCTCGAAGACCGCGCCCCGGCTGACCGCTCCGCCGAGGTCGACGTCGCGGAAGGACACTCCGCTGAACCGCTCCCCGGTCAGGTCGCGGCCGCGCCAGTCCTCCCCGTCGTACTCGCTCTCCGTCACGCCGGTCACCCTAGGGTGCGGCACCCCCCGGCGTGCCGCGCGAGCTACCGGCCGGCCGGTGAGCGTTCCACCGTCCGAGGCCGCCGACCGGTGGCCTGCTCACCGCCGTACGACGGGCGCGGGCGGCCCAGCCCCGGCCACCAGTTCCACTGCCCCAGGAGCGTCATCGCGGCCGGCAGCAGCAGGCCGCGCACGACCGTGACGTCGAGGAGGACGGCCACGGTCATGCCGATGCCGATCTCCTTGACCGCCACCAGCTCGCCGCTGGCGAAGCCGACGAACACGATGGCGATCGCGACGGCGGCCAGGGTCACGACCGGTCCGGACGACGTGATGCCGGCCAGCACGGCCCGGTCGTTGGCGGCCCGGCTGCCGGGGGCCGGCGCGTCGCGGCCGCGGGGTGGGTGCTGCCAGGCCTCGCGGATCCGGGCGACCAGGAACACGTGGTAGTCCATCGAGAGCCCGAACGCGAACATGAACAGCAGCAGCGGCGTGGTGATGTCGAGGGCGCCCCAGGAGCTGAAGCCGAGCAGCGAGGAGCCCCAGCCCCACTGGAAGACGGCCACCGTGACGCCGAGGGTGGCGCCGAGCGAGAGCAGGTTGAGCACCAGCGTCTTCAGCGGGACGACGACCGACCCGGTCAGCGCGAGCAGCAGCAGGCCGGTGACCAGGGCGACGAGCAGGATCGCGAACGGCAGCCGGTCGGCCATCTCCCCCCGGGCGTCGACCAGCTGCGCGGCGGGCCCGCCGACCAGGACCGGGAGCCCGAGGTCGCGCGACCGGATCTCCTCGACGACCCCCTGCGCGGCCGGCCCCGCGACGGCGCCGGCGGGCTCGACGATGAGCTGGCTCGTCCCGTCGGCGAGCGGGTCCCAGATGGTGACGTCGCGGACGTCGTCGAGCCCACGCAGGGCCCGGGCCAGCTCGCCGACGCGCGGGTCCTCGGGCGGCGGATCCGCGAGCACGGTGACGAACGCCGTGCTGGTCTCGGTGTGATCGCGCTCGATGGTCTCCTGCGCGAGCCGCGGCTCGCTGTCGGCGGGCAGCGACCGGGTGTCGGAGCTGCCGACCTCGAGGCTCAGCAGCGGGGCGGCCAGCAGGAGCAGCAGCGCGGTCGCGCCGAGCAGGACCGGCCAGGGCCGGGCCTGGGCGAAGGCGGCCTGCCGGGCCAGCAGCGAGCGGCCCGCGGGCCGGGGCCGGCGGGTGCCCCGTCGTACGTCGGGCGCCGGGATCCGGCCGCCGGCGACCGCGACCAGGGCCGGGGTGAGGGTCAGGCCGGCGAGGGTCGCGACCGCGACCGCCACGACGCCGCCCACGGCCATGCCGGTCAGCACCGGGTCGCCCAGCACGAGCAGGCCGGCGAGCGCGGTGCCGACGGTGAGGCCGGAGACGAGCACGGTGCGCCCGGCCGTGGCGACCACCCGGCCGAGCACCTGCTCGGGGTCGCCGCGGGAGCCGGCGGCGGCGCGCTCCTCGCGGAAGCGCGCCACGACGAGGAGCCCGTAGTCGACCGAGAGGCCGAGGCCCAGCACGGTGACCACGTTGACGGCGTACTCGCTGACGGTGGTGACGGCCGCCAGCCCGGTCAGGGACAGCAGCGATCCGGCCACGGCCGCGAGCGCGGTGACCACCGGCAGGGACCCGACCAGCCAGCCGCCGAGGGCGACCACCAGCACGACCAGCAGCAGCACCAGCGCGATGCCCTCGCCCTTGGCGGCGTCGCGCATCGCCTGGTCGGCGAAGGCCTTCTCGGCGTAGAGCTCACCGCCGACGAGCACGGTGGGGAAGGGCAGGGTGCGCAGCTGCTCGGCGACCCGGTCGGCCACGTCGAGGGCGTCGTCGTCCTCGAGCGCGGGGTCGAGCTCGACCTCGACGACGGCGCCCTGGCCGTCGTCGGCCACCAGGTCGGCGGCACCGCTCGTGTAGGGGTCGCGGAGCTCGGCGACGCCGGGCAGGTCGCGGAGCTCGTAGAGGATCCGGCTGGCCTCCCCGACCAGGGTCACCCCCAGCGCGTCGGCGCCGCTCAGCACGGCCACGACCGTCTCGCCCGACGGGTCGACCCCGTCGAGCCGCTCCTCGACCAGGGTGGACTCGACGCCGGGCCGGTCGTCCGGCTCCTGGGCGTTCTCGAAGACCGCGCCGCCGAGGACGAGTCCGGCGACGACGAGGGCGGCCCAGAGGGCCAGGACCGCCGTACGACGGCGATGGGTCCAGCGACCCAGCTGCTCCAGCACGCCGCGACTGTAGCGGTCTGGACGGCTTTTGCAACCAACTGGACAAAGTTATTCACATTGTGACGAAAGCGCCCTACAGTGACGCCGGTCACTCGTCCCCGGCACTCGCAGCCCGGGGCCCTTCTGGAGGTCACTGGTGTCGATGAGCAGTACGTCGCAACGTCCGTCCCGCCTGCGCAGACGAGGGCCACTGGCCGTCGTCCTCGCGGGCGCGCTCGCCCTGGGTGTCGCCACCGGGGTCACGGCCGCCTCCGCGGTCCCCGCCGGCGACGAGCCGGGGGTCACCATGCGGGCCTTCCAGCTCGGCCAGCCCATCTCGGACCTCTGCACGCTCAAGTCCGGTCAGACGCCGAACGTCGACCTGCTCAAGCCGACCATCGACTGGGACGCGCCCGACGACTTCGGCGGGCTGCAGGACAACTACCTGGTGCAGGTGCTCGCGAACCTGAGCATCGACACCGCTGGTACGTACCAGTTCCGGCTGACCAGTGACGACGGCTCCGAGCTGATCATCGGTGACCAGCTCGTCATCGACCACGACGGCCTGCACGGCCCGACCGCCAAGGACGGCAGCGTCACCCTGACCGCCGGCGTCCACCCGCTGCGCGTCAACTACTTCGAGGGCACCAACGGCGAGCGGCTGACCCTGCAGTGGCAGAAGCCGGGCCAGACCACCTTCTCCGTGGTCCCCACCTCGGTGCTCAGCACCGAGGCCGGCGTGACCCGGGTGACCGCCCCCGGCTTCAAGCAGTGCGAGGGCCAGTCCGACTCCGCCGGCGACGGCCTCCAGCTCGACGCGGTCAACCCGGCGTACGACCTGGTCGACCTGCGCCCGGCGGGCTTCGAGCCGCAGGTCTCCGGCCTGGAGTGGGACGGCGACGACCTGCTCGTCCTCACCTGGGGCGGCAACGGCAACGACCAGGGCAACGTCTCCCTCGGCGAGCTCTGGCGGCTGAAGGGCGTGAAGACCGCCACCAGCCCGGCCGGCGTCACTCGGACCAAGATCGCCGACACCCTGAAGGAGCCGATGGGCGTCAAGGTCGTCGACGGCGACGTCTACGTCTCCGAGAAGCACCAGCTGAGCAAGCTGGTCGATGCCGGCGGCGACGGCGTCTTCGAGACCAAGCAGACGGTCGCGACCTGGCCGTTCGACGGCAACTTCCACGAGTTCGCGTTCGGGATGCTCTACGAGGGCGGCAAGTTCCACCTGAACCTGTCGGTCTCGATCAACCTCGGCGGTGCGACCACCGTCCCGCAGGGCTCCCACGACCGCGGCACCCACATCACGGTCGACAAGGAGACCGGCGAGATCGAGTACGTCGCCGGCGGCCTGCGCACCCCGCACGGCATGGGCCGAGGGCCCGACGGCGAGATCCTGGTGACCGACAACCAGGGCGGCTGGCTGCCGGCCTCCAAGCTGGTCGAGATCAAGCCCGGCCGCTTCTTCAACCACTTCACCACCGGCCCCGGCGGCACCAAGGGCCGCTTCGACGAGGAGCCGGTGACCAAGCCGATCCTGTGGATGCCGCAGAACGAGATCGCCAACTCCCCGAGCCAGCCGGTGCTGGTCGAGGAGGGCCCGTACGCCGGCCAGCTGCTGATCGGCGACGTCACGTACGGCGGCCTGCAGCGCGCCTACCTGGACAAGGTCGACGGCGAGTACCAGGGCGCGCTGTTCCGGATGAGCCAGGGCCTCGAGGCCGGCTCGAGCCGGGTGCTGCGCGACGAGGACGGCACGCTCTACGTCGGCGGCATCGGCGCCGGCGGCAACTGGGGCCAGACCGGCAAGCTCCGCTTCGGCCTGCAGAAGCTGGAGCTGAACGACACGGTCCCCTTCGACATGGAGTCGATGAAGGTCGTCGAGGGCGGCTTCGACGTCACCTACACCAAGCCGCTGTCCCCGGCGACGCTCGCCGACCTGGCGAGCAAGTACCAGCTCGACCAGTGGCGCTACAAGGCCACCGCCCAGTACGGCGGCCCGAAGCTCGACGAGGAGACCCTCGAGGTCACCAGCGCCGTCGCCTCGCCGGACGGCCGCACCGTCCGGATCCAGGTCGACGGGATGAAGCCCGACCGGGTCGTGCACCTGCGCTCGCCGCGACCGTTCTCCGCCGCCTCCGGCGAGACCCTGTGGAGCACCGAGGCCTGGTACACGCTCAACTCCTACCCGGGGTACGTCGAGCCGGAGCCGGAGCCCGCTCCCTTCGGGCTCTACGAGCTGGAGGACGGTGAGCTCACCGGCAGCGCCAACATCCAGAACGAGCACGCGGGCTTCAGTGGCAGCGGCTTCGTCGCGGGCATGGGCGACGTGGGCGCCGGCTCGACCGTCCAGGTCGTCGTCGACGAGGCGGGCACCTACGACCTCAAGCTCGGCTACGCCAACGGGCCCAACCCGTTCGAGGGCACCAAGAAGCTCAGCGTGTTCGTGAACGACCAGCGCACCCAGCTCTCCCTGCCGTCCACCGGCGGCTGGAAGACCTGGGGCAGCATCACGCGTCAGATCACCCTCCCGGCCGGACCGAGCACGATCCGGCTCGAGAAGGTGACCGGCGACGACGGGCACGTGAACCTCGACTACGTCCAGGTCCTCCGACCGACCTCCACGCGGTACGAGGCGGAGTCGGCGGCCCGCTCGGGCGGTGCCAACCTCCAGAACGAGCACGCCGGCTTCAGCGGCACGGGCTACGTCGGCGGTCTCGAGACGGGGGGTGCCTCGGTGAGCTTCACCGTGGACGCCGACGCGGCCGGGGACCACGACCTGACGCTCGGCTACGCCAACGGTCCGCACCCGGCGCCGAACCTGACCAAGAAGCTCGATCTCTCGGTCAACGGCGGCCCGGCGCGGTCGGTGTCGCTGGCCAACACCGGCGCGTGGAACGCGTGGCGCGCCTCGGTCGAGAAGGTGGCCCTCCAGGAGGGCAGCAACACCGTCACCTACACGGTGCCGGCCGCCAACGGGCAGACCGACGGTCGGGTCAACGTCGACTACGTCGACGTCGCCGAGAGCGCCCCGGTCTGCGACCCGGAGGGGGTCTCGCCCGACGACGAGTTCGAGGGCGACGCGCTCGACACCTGCCGTTGGACCACGGTCCTCAACCCCGCCCCCGGCGGGCTCGAGGTCCGCGACGGCGAGCTGCGGCTCTCTGCGCAGAGCGGCGACATCACCGGTGGGATCTTCAGTGCCCGCAACGTCGTCCTGCAGCCCGCGCCGTCCGACGGCACCTGGGCGGCGACCACGCAGCTGTCGCTCAACGGGACCAAGGAGTACCTCCAGGGCGGGCTGATCGCCCACACCAGCACGGACAACTGGGCCAAGGTCGTCGCCATGCGCACCCCGCAGAGCACCTGGGTCCTCGAGTTCGGACGGCGCATCGACGGGCAGATGGTGTTCTCCAACAGCCCGGCGCTCGCCGGCGCTCCGAACGACCTGCAGCTGCAGATGGTCTCGACCGGCACCACCATCCAGGCGAAGTACTCCCTCGACCAGGGAACGAGCTGGCAGTCCATGGGGGCGGGCTACCCGTCCACCGGGCTGGTCGACCCGAAGGTCGGCGTGGCGGCGTACAACGGCTCGGGCTCCCAGATCGGGCGCTTCGAGAAGTTCACGATCACCGAGCCGGTCGTCGAGCCCGACACCTGTGAGGCGACCACGGCCGACCCCGGCTACCGGATGCTGTACGACGGCACCGCGGCCAGCCTCGAGGACTGGAACATGGCCGGCCCCGGGTTCTTCACCCGCGAGGCGGACTGCACGCTGAAGACCCACGGTGGTCTGGGCCTGCTCTGGCACCAGGACGCGCTGGAGGGCGACTACTCCCTGCAGCTGGACTGGAAGCTCACGGCCGACCACAACGGCGGCGTGTTCGTCGGGTTCCCCGACCCGGGCACCGACCCGTGGGTCGCGGTCAACCGGGGCTACGAGATCCAGATCGACGCCTCGGACGACGCCGACAGCACCACGGGCGCCGTCTACAACTTCCAGTCCGCGGACCTGCCGAAGCGGGACGCTGCGCTGAACCCGCAGGGTGCGTGGAACCACTACGAGATCCGGGTGGAGGGCAAGCGGATCCGGATCTACCTCAACGAGGTGCTGGTCAACGACTTCACCAGCGCGGATCCGGAGCGGCTGGACTGGCCGTCGTACGTGGGTCTGCAGAACCACGGCAACGGCGAGAACGTCCTCTACCGCGACGTGCAGGTCAAGGAGCTGGCCGACCCGGAGAACGTCGCCCCCACGGTGACGGTCACCCCGACGCCGGCGACGGTGGAGATCGGTCGGACCACGAAGGTCGAGGTGGCGGTCAGCTCGCCCGCCGAGGAGACGCCCACCGGCGAGGTCGTCCTGACCGTCGGCGGGACGGCGCTCCCCGCGGCCACCCTCGTCGACGGGAAGGCCAGCATCACGGTCGGGCCGTTCGACCGGACCGGCCCGGTCGCGCTCGCCGCGTCGTACGACGGCGACGCCGCCCACGACCCGGGCGAGGGCAGCGGGTCGCTGACCGTCACGAAGAAGCCGGTGGTGACCCCGCCGCCCCCGCCGCCGGTCGTGAAGCCGAAGCTGGCGACGGTCGGCACCAAGGTCGACGCCGACAAGGCTCGTCGCAAGGCGGCGGTCACGCTGCGCTGCGTCCAGGGTGCCTGCCGGGGCACGGTCTCGCTCCGGCTGGCCAGCGGGAAGCAGCTCGGCACGGGCAAGGTCAGCCTGAAGGCGGGGGCCCGCGGCAAGGTGCGGCTCAGCCTCACCAAGCTGGCCCGCAAGCAGCTGAAGGGCAGGGCCGCGGTCCGGGCCGTGCTCGTGGTCCGGTTCGCCGACGGCAGCACCCAGCGGCTGACCGTCCGGCTCACCCGCTGACCGGTCGCTGAGGCACCGAACGGCCGCTCACCCTCTCGGGGGTGGGCGGCCGTTCGGCGTGGCATGACGGCAACGCTCCGCCCGCGGCCGATCTCGGTGGCGTCCACCGTTGGTTGAGCAGCGAGGCCGCGCTAGCGGGTGAGCGTGTCGAAACCCCTGCAGCCGACGGGTGACGGTGGTCGGGGTCGTCTGTTGGGTGCGGGGGTTTCGACACGGTCGCTGCGCGACCTGCTCAACCACCGGTAGTGGCGTCCTCCGTTGGTTGAGCAGCGAGGCCGCGCTAGCGGGTGAGCGTGTCGAAACCCCCGCAGCCCTCGGGTGGCGGTGGTCGGGGTCGTCTCCCGGGTGCGGCGTTGCGCGACCTGCTCGACCACCGGTGGTGGTGCCCTCCGTTGGTTGAGCAGCGAGGCCGCGCTAGCGGGTGAGCGTGTCGAAACCCCCGCAGCCGACAGGTGACGGTGGTCGGGGTCGTCTCCCGGGTACGGCGTTGCGCGACCTGCTCGACCACTGGGAGCCGTCAGTCAGTCCGTCCGGCGCAGGCCGCGGTCCACGAAGTCGACCAGCCAGGCGAAGCTCTCGTCGACGTCGGTGTCCAGCTGGAACCCGCCGGCCGCCTCGAGCACGGCGAAGCCGTGGGTCAGGCTGCGGAGCAGCCGGAGCGCGTGGATGGTGTCCGTCGGGTCGACCGGGTAGCCCTCCAGCACGGCCGCGAGCGAGGTCAGGACGCGCTTCCCGGCCGCGTCCATCGGGTCGTCCGGGCCCTGGGGCTCCAGGCGGACCGTGGCGGCGTACCGGCCGGGGTGCTCAAGCACGTAGCGCCGGATCGTCCGGGCCGCCGCCTCCAGGGCGTCTCGGCCGGCGCGGCCCTGCAGGGCGTCGCGGAGGTCGTCCCCCACCTCGGTGAGGGCGAGGACGGCGATCCGGCGGACCAGGTCGGCCTGGCCGGCGACGTGCTTGTAGAGCGAGGGCGGCCGGACGCCGAGGCGCTCGGCGAGCAGGCCCATGGTGACGTTCGGGAGCCCGACCTCGTCGGCGAGACCGGCCGCGGCGGAGACCACGACCGCCGGGTCGAGGCCGGCCCTAGGCACGGGCGTGCGCCTGCAGGAAGGGGAGGACCAGTGCGACCGTCTCGTCCGGGAACTGGGTGTGCGGGTAGTGCCCCGCCCCCTCGATCATCTCGAGCGTGCCCAGGCCCGCGGGCATCGCCGCGACGACGGCCTCACCCTCGGCGCGGGGGTCGGCCCAGTCGGGGTCGAGCGTGCCCTGGACGACGAGCGCGGGGCACGCGATGCGGCCCAGCTGCTCGCCGGCGTCGGTCGGCGCGGTCCGGCCCATCCGCTGCAGGGCCTTCATCCGGCCGGGCTCGGCCAGCAGGGCCGCGCTGCGCGCGAGCTGGTCCTCCCAGTCGGCCGGCTTGCGCCCCGGGAACGCGCCGTCGAGGTAGCGGTGCCACCAGGTCGTGCTGCCCAGCACGGCCATCATCCCTAGTCGGGTCATCCCGGAGCGGAACGGCTTCGAGCGCAGGTCGCCCAGGCGGACCGACTGCTCGCGGGTGAACGGGCCGAGCTCGACGATCCCGGCGACCAGCTCAGGCGCCAGGGCGGCGGCGACGGTCACGGCGCCGCCGGAGATCGAGTGCCCGACCAGCACGGCCGGGCCGCCCAGGTGGCGGACCAGCGCGAGCAGGTCGCCCGCGATGTCGGTGCGGGTGTACGACGGCCACGTCGCGCTGGACTCCCCACAGCCGCGGAGGTCGACCGCGGCGACGCGGTAGCCCGCGGCCACCAGCTGCGGCACCACGAAGCGGTACGACGCCCGGTCGTCGCCCATGCCGTGGGCCAGCACGACCAGCCGCCCGCTGCCCGTGACGTCGTACGCGAGGGTGCCGCCGTCGACGGCGAGGTGCTCGGTCATGTCGTTCTCCTCGTGGCTAATGTTGTTAGCCCAAAGCTAACGACGTTAGCCACAACGTGTCAAGCCCCGGACGTGACGACGCCGCCCCCCGGTGGGCGGGGAGCGGCGTCGTCGTTCTGGGAGGTGCGGCTAGCGCACCCGGACCGTCACCTTCCTCGCGCTCGCGCCGGTGAGGACGCGGGCCGCGGAGCCGGTGGGGTCGTAGGAGACGGCGAGCCGGTAGCTCCCCTTCCTCCGGGCGGGCAGCCGCACGGTCACGACGCCCTTGTCGGAGCGGTCGAGGGTGACCCGCAGGACCTTGCCGGCGTAGCGCAGCGTCACGCGGCCGGTCGCCCGGTCGATCGCGCTGCTGCTCACCCGGACCCGGACCTTGGGCCGGGTCCCCGGCCGCACCCGCTTCGGCGTGACCGAGACCGAGACCGTCGGGACGGCCTTGCGGACCGCGGCCGTGGCGGCCGAGGTGGCCGTCCCGGCCAGGTAGCCGGCCTTGGTCGCGGTCACCCGCACCCGCAGCCGGTGCCCGACGTCCGCCGCCCCCAGCAGGTACGACGCCGAGGTCGCCCCCGGGACCACGCTGCCGTCCCGCAGCCAGCGGTACGACGCCGTCGTCCCCGCCACCGACCAGGTGCCTGCGGTCGCGACCAGCCGGCCACCGGCGACGGCGCTGCCGCGCACGGTCGGCGCCGAGGTCGAGGTGATCGCGTCCGGCTCGGCGACCGGCTCCACGCCGGCCACCTCGCCGAGCAGGTCGACCGCGTCCGCGGCCTTCCCCGACCAGAGCAGGTGCTCCGCGTCGGCGATCCCGCGCTGGGCCTGGGCCCCGGCGGTGCCGGCGACGACCGCCGCCTGGGCCACGTCCCGGGCCAGCGACCCCACGACCGCCGCCTGCGGCAGCACGGCGTCGTCCCGACCGCCGAGCTCGGCGGCCAGGTCGGTCAGCAGCGGCCAGGCGCGGTCTGCGTCGCCGATCGCCCCGGCCGTCCAGACCGGCGCGTCGAGCAGCGCCTGCGCCGCGCTCGCGGCGGTCCCGGTCAGCGACGCGCGCAGCGTCGTCAGCCGGGCCCGCGGACCGTCGGTGCGCAGGCCCCACCCGTAGGCGTAGGCCGGGTCGTACGACGCGTCGCCCACGTTGACCGGGACCTGCTCGGCCGAGGCCGGCCAGGTCATCGGCAGCTGGCCGGTGAACGGCTCGTCGCCGAGCAGGACGTCGGCCACGCCGGCGCCCTCGCTGCCCGGCAGGAACGACGCCACCACGGCGTCGGCCGAGGCCGCCGCACCGGTCAGCACCTGCGGTCGTCCGGAGACCACCACGACGGTGCACTCCATCGCGCCGCAGACCGTCTCGATCGCCGCCCGGTCGGCGTTCGACAGCGCGAGCGACTTGCCGTTGTTGCCGACGTCGCCCTGGCCCTCGGCGTACGGCGTCTCGCCGACCACGACCAGGCCCGCGTCGTACCCGGTCGTCGGCTCGGTGGCCGTCTTCGAGTAGGTGACGTCGAGACCGGGCGCGGACTGCTGCAGGCCCTCGAGGATGGTCGTCCCGGTGGTCATGCCCTTCCCGGAGCCGCCCTGCCAGGAGATGCTCCAGCCGCCCATCTGGTTGCCCAGGTCGTCGGCGTTGGAGCCGGCGACGTAGAGCTTGCCGGTCCTGGCGAGCGGCAGCGCGCCGGTGTTGCGGAGCAGCACCTGCGACTCGGCCGCGGCCTTCCGGGCGATCGCCCGGTGCGCCTCGCCGCCGAACGCCTCGCGCTGCGAGGCGTCGGTGAACGGCTGCTCGAAGAGCCCGAGGTCGAACTTCTCGGTCAGGATCCGGCTGACGGCGTCGTCGACCCGCGCACCGGTGATGTCACCGGCGTCGACCCCGGCGACCACGGCGTTGATGAAGGCCCCGAAGTTGTACGGCGCCATCGCCATGTCGAGACCGGAGTTGACCGACCGCTCCACCTTGTCGGCGTAGGTGCCGCCCGGCAGCTTGTCGATGCCCTCCCAGTCGCTGATGAGGAACCCGTCGTACCCGAGCTCGTCCTTGAGCAGGTCGGTGTTAAGCACGGTGTTCTCGTGCATCCGCACCACCGGGCCGCCGTCGACCGAGACGCCGGAGTACGACGGCATGATCGTGCCCGCGCCCGCCTCGATGGCCGGCTCGTACGGCGTGACGTACAGCTCGCGGAACTGCTCGAGCGAGGTCACGTTCGTGACGCCCTGGTCGATCGGGTAGCCGTTGCCGACCTTGGTCGGGTCGTACGACGTGCCGCCGTCACCGGCCCAGTGCTTGGCCGAGGCCAGCACCTCGTCGGCGGCGGTGATGTCGGTCGGGTCGTCGCCCTGGAGGCCGACGACGGCCGACCGGGAGAACGCCCGCACGAGCGCGGGGTCCTCGCCGAGCGACTCGTAGGTGCGGCCCCAGCGCTCGTCGCGGCTGACGCACAGGCAGGGCGAGAAGGCCCAGTTGACGCCGGTGGTGCGGGTCTCCGAGGCAGTGGCCCGGGCGATCCGCTCCACCAGGGCGGGGTCGCGGGTCGCGCCCAGCCCGATGTTGTGCGGGAAGATCGTCGCGTCCTTGACGTTGCTGTGCCCGTGCACGGCGTCCGCGCCGTACACCAGCGGCACCTGCAGGGGCGTCGAGAGGGCCTGGCGCTGGAAGCCGTCGATCATGGCGGCCCAGGCCTCGGGCGTGTTGGCCTTCGGGGTCGACCCGCCGCCGGACAGCACCGAGCCGAGGCCCAGTTCGGCGATCTGGTCGGGGCTGGTCAGCCCGAGCCGCTCGGCCTGGGCCATCTGGCCCGCCTTCTCCTGGATGCTCATCCGGCCCAGCAGGTCGGCGACGCGCTGCGGGGTGGGCAGCGCCGCGTCGAGGTAGGGCAGGTCGTGGGCGTTGAGGACGACCCGGGTCCGGGTCTCGGGCAGGGTCACCCCCGAGGCGGTGAGCTCGATCGGTACGTCGAGCGCCTCCGACCCGCCCGCGCGGGCCTGGGTCTCGACCTGCAGGGGCTGCGTCGCTCCGGACTCGGTGCCGACCGGGAAGGTCAGCGTGCCCGAGTCCGCGGTGTAGTCGGTCCCCGCGACGGCCGTGCCGCCGCCCGTGGCCCAGTCGACCTCGACGGCCTCGGTGGTCGGCTCGCCCGTGGTGGTCGTCAGGGCGACGTCGACGGTGGCGGTCTGGCCCGCGTCGACGAGGGTGACGTCCTGGGTCGGGGCGACCGACGCGGTGCCGGCGGTGGCCGGCGTGCCGTAGAGCTCGACGTCGTCGAGGGCCCAGCGGACCGCCGTCGGCGTACCGACGGCGAAGGTGACCGCGAAGCCCCAGGCGCTGGTCAGGTCCAGGGTGCCGTTCTTGGTCTCGGCGTTGCCGGGCTGGTAGGCGCTCGGGGTGAACGACGAGAACGGAAGCTCGACCAGCTTCCAGCGGCTGGTGGAGGAGCCCCAGTTGTCCTTGAACGTCGCGCGCCACAGCTCGGAGTGCTCGCCGTCGGGGCCGCCGTCCTTGACCTCGACGGGGATGTCGGCGCCCGCCGTGGGCGAGGCCGGGTTGCTGGCCTGCGAGGCGTACCACCAGAAGCGGATGCCGCGGAAGCTGCTCCAGTCCTGGGAGTCGACCAGGTTCTTGGAGAACCCGCCGTAGCTGCCGGTCGGGATCTCGTAGGTCCCGGACAGCACGTCGTTGTCGACGACGGCGCCGCGCTCCTGCGGCTCCTGGCCGATGGTGACGGTCGTGTCCTCGCTGCCCTTCCAGATGAAGTAGCCGACCGGGGCGTCGGTGGAGATCTGCACCGGCGTCTCGTAGTCGTCGACCAGGACCGCCCGCTCGTAGAGCGCGAAGTCGTCGAAGCGCCACGCGCCCTGGCCGAGCCCGGTCAGGGTGACGGCGAAGCCGGTCGAGGCGTTCGGCGTGAACCGGGCGTCGGAGGCGTGGTTGCCCTTCAGGCGGAGGTCGGTGAAGAGCACCTTCACCCGGCGCCAGCCGGTCGAGTCGTCGGTGACGTCCTGGTCGAACATCCGGCCGTCGCTCTTCAGCTCGTAGCTCAGCCGCTTGCCCGAGCCGGTGCCGAGGAACCAGAAGCTGAAGCCGTCGTACGCGCTCCAGTCCGTGGCGGGGGTGTCGTTCGTGAAGCCGAACCAGTCGCCGGCGGCCGGCGTACCGCCCACGGTGGCCACGAGCGCGTCGTTGCCGGCAGGGGACCCGGGGACGTCGCCGTCGGGGGCGGTGGTGAGGACGGGCTTCACCGCGTCCGTGATGCCCCAGGTGGTGAAGCCGGCGGGGACGCCGTCCTCGAAGTCGTGGACCACGTTCGCGCTGCCCGTCTCGGGCAGCGCACCGGTCGGCGTGATGGTCACCGTCGTGGACGTGCGAGCACCGGGGTCGATGCCCGCGCTGGGCTCGCTGAGTGCGAGGTCGACGGTCCGCCGCGGCGCGAGTGCGCCCCGGCTGAAGGTCTCGACCTCGACCGCCTCCTCGGTGTCCCCGGGCGCGAACGTCACGACCTCGTCGACGGCCGTGTAGTCGGTGCCGGCGACGCCGGTCCCGCCGCCGGTGCGGACCCGGACGGTCTGCTCGGTCTCGGACGGGTTGGACAGGCGCACCGGGACGGTGGCGGGCTCTCCCGCCGCCACCGTCGTCGGGGCTCCGAGGCCGACCAGCGGGCGGGCGAAGGTGCCGCGCACCGCGAGGGTGTAGAGCGAGTAGCCGTAGTAGTGCAGCGTCGGCGCCTCCCAGGTGGCGGCAGCCCGCTTCTTCATGGCGATGCGCACGTACCGGGCGGTCGTGGGGGTGTCGAGGGTGATGACGTCGGCACCGCCGTCCCCGGTGGTCGTCGAGTACGCCGTGGTCCAGCTGGCCGGGTCCTCGGGGTCCTCGGTCGCGAGCTGGACGTCGTAGGCGACGGCGTACGACGCCTCCCAGGCCAGGTCGACCGAGGAGACCGTGGCCGCACGGCCCAGGTCGGAGGTCAGGTCGGCCAGGAAGACCGCGGCGCCGTCGTCCGGGCCGTTGCCGCTGGCCCAGCGGGTGGTGGGGTTGCCGTCGATGGCGTTGGCCGCCGGGAAGGTGCCGTCCCGGTCGTCCTGGGACGCGGAGGCGGTGGCCGTGCCCAGCTGGGCCAGGTCGGGATCGGCCGCGGAGGCCGGCGCGGAGGGCAGCGCTGTTACGAGCGCCGCGGTGGTGACGAGGGCGAGCGACGCCGCAGTCGCTCGCCGTCGGGTGTGGAGGTTCATGAGCAGTGATGTCTTCTTTCGCTCAACTGGCAGAGAACTGCGAACAGGTGACGAGCGTCACGCCCGGATTAGACCACCGCCGGATCAATTCGCACCACACCCCCTCCGACACCGGATGATCTGGCACATTTCTGCCTGTGAACGGAGAAAATAGGAGTCGCGGCGCGGGCCGGCGTCAGGTCCTGGCCGCGCTCGGTGACCACGGCCCGGCGAGCCGCGTCGACCTCGGCCGCCGTACGGGGCTCTCCTCGTCGGCCATCTCCGCGGTGAGCCAGGACCTGATCGCGGAGGGCCTGGTCCGCGAGCGGCCGGCCGCGGTCGCCGAGGGGCAGGAGCGGCGGGGTCGCGGGCGGCCGGCGTACCTGCTGAGCCTGGTCCCGCCCGCCGGGATCGTCGCCGGTGTCGACATCGGCAACACCCACGTCCGGGTGGCGGTGGCGGCCGTCGGGGCCGCGGTGCTGGCCGAGCGGGCCGCCACCCTGGGGGGCGCCGACCGACCGGAGGACACGATCCGGCGCGCGGCCGAGCTGACCCGGGAGGTGGTGACCGCGGCCGGCCGGCGTCTCGACGAGCTGCGGCTCGCGGTGGTCGGCGTGCCGGTGCCGCTCGAGGAGAGCTCGGGCCGCGTGGCGGACAACAACATCCTGCCGCTGTGGGTGGGCCGACGACCCGGCGCCGAGCTCGGCGAGCTCCTGGGCGTGCAGGTGGTCGTCGACAACGACGCCAACCTGGGGGCGCTCGGCGAGCAGCGGCACGGCGTGGACGCCGCCTCGCCGCAGGGGTCGCTCGTCTACCTGAAGCTGGCCACCGGGATCGGAGCAGGCCTGGTGCTCGACGGCCGGCTCTTCCGCGGCGCGGGCGGCACCGCCGGCGAGATCGGGCACGTCCAGGTCGATCCCTCCGGGGTGCTGTGCCGATGCGGCTCGCGCGGCTGCCTGGAGACCGTCGTCTCGCTGCCCCGGCTGCTGGGCAGCCTGGCGCCCGTCACGCGCGACGACCTGGACGCCGACGGGCTCGGCGACCTGGTCCGCGACGGGCACCCCGGCGCCGTACGGGTCGTCGCCGACGCCGGACGCCGGATCGGCGAGGTGCTGGCCAGCCTGGTGACCGTGCTCAATCCGGGCGCCCTGGTGGTCGGTGGCCACGTCGGTCCGCTCAACGCCCTGCTCGCCGAGCACGTCCGGGCCGCGGTCGAGCACGGGGCGCAGCCCGCGGCCGCGGCGCGGGTCGTGGTGCGGGCGTCGGTCCTGGACGACCGGGCCGAGGTGCTGGGGGCGCTCGCCCACGCGAGCGACGTGCTGGTCGCGGAGCAGCGGGCCCGCGTCGCGCTCTGAGTCTCACGCGTCACCTCACCCGAACGGCTAGTTGAAGCCTGACCTGCGGGTTTGGCACCATCTGAGCGTGGACGCCGCACCGGTTCGCATCGCGATCGTCAGCCCGCAGCGGGTGGTGGTCGCCGGCCTGCGCTCGATCCTGGAGGACTGCGACCACCCCAGCGAGATCGTCCCCCTCGACTCCGACGGCCCGGATCCCGACGTCGTGCTCTACGACGTCCTGGGTCTGCTCGACGGTGACGGGACCGACCTGGAGATCGTGCTCGGGAAGACCGCCTCGGCGGTGCTCGCCGTGTCGCGCGAGCTCCGGCCGGACCTGGTGGCGCAGGCGCTGAAGCGGGGGGTCGACGGGTTCTTCCCGCTCGGCGCGGCCGAGCCCGAGATCTGCGAGGCGATCCTCTCGACCCAGACCGGGTGGCAGGACGGCGACACCGGCGAGAACCCCGTGGTCGGGTCGAGCGGCTCGGCGGCGTACGCCGAGCAGGTCGGCAGCAGCCAGGGACTCACCTCGCGCGAGCGCGAGATCCTGGCCCTGATCGCCCAGGGCTACTCCAACATCGAGATCGCCGGTGAGATCCACCTCGGCATCAACACCATCAAGACCCACATCCGCGGCGCCTACCGCAAGATCAACGCCAACAACCGCTCCGAGGCCGTGGCCTGGGCGATCCGGCACGGGCTGCCGTCGCAGTTCCGGTAGGGGGATCGGTCCTGTCGGTGCCGCCCGGCACCATGCGGGCCATGACGACGTACGCCGACGAGGAGGCGCGGCTCGCGGCCTACGCCGGGCTGGCGGACCTCGCGGAATGGTCGCCCTGGGCCACGCTGGCCGAGGCCGTCCCCGAGGCTCCCCGGCGGCCGGGCGTCTACCTCCTCCTGGAGCGGAGCACGCGGGTCGTCCGGCACGTCGGTCACGCCGGCGAGCGGGCCGGCAGCGGGTCACCGCAGGGTCTGTACGGCCGGCTGCGCGCCACGATCGCCGGCCACGACCCGGTGACCGGCTTCGCCGAGGCCGCCCTCGATCGGGCCCTGGCCGACCCCGAGTGGGTGGGGGAGCGGCTCGCTGCCGGTCCGGCGCGGGCCCGCGTCTGGGCCGCGGCCGCCGTACGCCGGCTCGAGCTCGACGTCTCCTGGTCGGCCTGTCCCGACCGGGAGGAGGCCCGCTGGCTGGAGTCCCGCGTGGTCGAGCTGATCCGGCCGCACGGCCTCTGGGCGCGGTGACACGGGACTGTCGGTGGCGGCGCCTAGGGTTCAGGGCGTGAAGCAGCGATGAGCAAGATGGACGCCCTGCGGGCGATGCGTGAGGCGCGCTACGCCGAGATGACGGCCCGGGCGTCGGCCCCGGCCGCGTCGCGGCAGACGGCGGCCCGTCCCCCGGTCGCGCCACCGGCGGCGAAGAAGACGGCGACGCCGAAGAAGGCGGCCCCGGTCGAGTCGACCGAGACCACCGAGGCGCTCTGCGGCCACCGCAACATGAGCGGCCGCACCTGCACCCGCGAGCAGGGTCACGCGGCCAAGAGTCACCGCTACTCCTGAGCGGCCTCCGGGACCCACCGCTCGGTGAACTCCTCGGGCGTCAGCTCGGCCAGCTGACGCTCGAGCTCGCTGCGGAGGATCGCGGCGTCCTCCGCGTCGCCCGCGTCGACCCGCACCAGCACCTGCCCGTCGGCGCGGCGCCGGACCACCCACTCCCCGACCGAGGGGCCGTCGAGGGCTCCGACGGTCGCGATGCTGGCGAGTGCCCATACGGCGACCTGCACCCGCCGCAGGCCGATCCGCTCGTGCGGCTCGAGGGCGAGGTCGTAGACCTCGCCGGCCAGGGCGCTCACGAGCCCAGCGCGGCGGAGACCACCGACCGCGCCTCGTCCTGCACCTCCGCGAGGTGCTCGGGCCCGCGGAACGACTCGGCGTAGATCTTGTAGACGTCCTCGGTGCCGGACGGGCGGGCGGCGAACCAGGCCGAGGCCGTGGTGACCTTCAGCCCGCCGATCTTGGCGCCGTTGCCCGGCGCCTCGGTCAGCTTGGCGGTGATCTCCTCGCCGGCCAGCGAGGTGGCCGTGACGTCGGAGGGCGAGAGCGCGGCCAGGGCGGCCTTCTCGGCTCGGGACGCGGGCGCGTCGATGCGCGCGTACGCCGGCTCGCCGTGCCGGTCGACCAGCGCGGCGTAGCGGTCCGACGGCGACGACCCGGTGACCGCGAGGATCTCGGCGGCCAGCAGGCAGAGGATCAGCCCGTCCTTGTCGGTGGTCCACGCCGACCCGTCGCGGCGCAGGAAGGACGCGCCGGCCGACTCCTCGCCGCCGAAGCCGAACGAGCCGTCGAGCAGCCCGGGCACGAACCACTTGAACCCGACGGGCACCTCCACCATCGGCTTGCCGACGGCCGCGGCGACCCGGTCGATCATCGACGACGAGACCAGGGTCTTGCCGATCTGAGCGCCGGCCGGCCAGTCGGGGCGGGCGCCGCCGAAGAGGTACTCGATCGCCACGGCCAGGAAGTGGTTGGGGTTCATCAGTCCGGCGCCGGGCGTGACGATGCCGTGCCGGTCGGCGTCGGCGTCGTTGCCGGTGGCGATGTCGTACGACGCCTTCTGCGCGATCAGCGAGGCCATCGCGTTCGGCGACGAGCAGTCCATCCGGATCTTGCCGTCCCAGTCGAGCGTCATGAACCGCCAGGTCGGGTCGACCAGCGGGTTGACGACGGTCAGGTCGATCCCGTGCCGGTCGGCGATCTCGCCCCAGTAGTGCACCGACGCGCCGCCCATCGGGTCGGCGCCGATCCGCACCCCGGCCGCCTTGACCGCGGCCAGGTCGACCACGGCCGGCAGGTCGTCGACGTAGGTCCCCAAGAAGTCGTACGACGACGCCGCGGCCCGGGCCCGCGTGAACGGCACCCGCCGTACCTCGGCGAGCCCGCCGACGATCAGCTCGTTGGCCCGCTGCGCGATCACCGACGTCGCGTCGCTGTCGGCGGGGCCGCCGTGCGGCGGGTTGTACTTGAAGCCGCCGTCGGTCGGCGGGTTGTGCGAGGGGGTGACCACGATGCCGTCGGCGAGGCTGGGGCCGGAGGTCCGGCCGGCGTTGGCCCGCAGGATCGCGTGCGAGACCGCGGGTGTGGGCGTGTAGCCGTCGCGGGAGTCGACCAGCACCGTGACGTCGTTGGCGACCAGCACCTCGATCGCCGAGGCCCAGGCCGGCTCGGACAGGGCGTGGGTGTCGCGGCCGAGGAAGAGCGGACCGTCGGTGCCCTGCGAGCGGCGGTAGTCGCAGATGGCCTGGGTGGTGGCCAGGATGTGCGCCTCGTTGAACGAGGTCTTCAGCGACGTGCCGCGGTGCCCGCTGGTGCCGAAGGCGACCTGCTGGTCGACGTCCTCGGGATCGGGCACGCCGGTGTAGTACGCCGTGACGAGGTGGGCGACGTCGACGAGGTCGGCGGGCTCGGCGGGCTGTCCTGCGCGGGGGTCGGCCATGCGGGACATCATGCCGCGTGGGGGAAGGGGCGACCTCCACCGAAAGACGACGACCGTCGATCCGTCGGCTGCCGAAGTCGGGGGGAAATGGCAGAGGACGTTGACCGACGGTCGCCGCAGTGTGCAATATATTGCATGCCCATTCCGGCGGACGAATCGTTGATCGAGCGTTCGCTGCTGCGCGACGACGTCTTCCACCGGCTCCGCGACGCCATCGTCGACGGCTCCTTCGAGCCGGGAGAGCAGCTCCGTGACCTGGAGCTCGCCCAGTGGCTGGGCGTGAGCCGGACGCCGGTCCGCGAGGCCCTGCTCCGGCTCGGCGAGGTGGGCCTGGTCGTCGCCCGGCCCGGCCGGTCGACGGTTGTCAGCGACCTCGACGTGGCGGGGGTCCGCGACGCCCGCGAGGTGGTCGCGGGCATGCACGCCGTCGCCGTCCGGCAGGCGGTCGACCGGCTGAGCGAGAACGACCTCGACGAGATGCGCGCCGCCAACGAGCGCTTCGCGACGGCGATCCGGGCCGGCGACCTGGAGGCCGCCCATCGGGCCGACCAGGAGTTGCACGGCGTCCCCCTCCGGGTCGCCGGCAACCGCGCGATCGCCGCGGTCCTGGAGCAGTACACCCCGGTCCTGCGACGCGCCGAGAACCTCCGCTACGCCACCCGTGCCGGGCTGCGCTCGATCGAGGTCCACGACGCCCTCATCGAGCGCTGCGCGGCCGGCGACGCCCTGCAGGCCTCCCTCGTCACTTACGACACCTGGCACACCCTGACCGACGAACCCCGCTCCCGACCCGAAGGCTGAAGCGACCCATGGCTCTCTCCGACTTCCCGCGCCACTCCCTGACCTTCGGGCCCAGCCCCGTGCACCCGCTCGACCGGCTCAGCGCCCACCTCACCCCTGCCGGTGGCGGCCCGCGGATCTGGGCCAAGCGCGAGGACGTCAGCTCCGGGCTGGCCTACGGCGGCAACAAGGTGCGCAAGCTCGAGTACCTCGTCCCCGACGCGCTCGCCTCCGGCGCCGACACCCTGGTCTCGATCGGCGGCTACCAGTCCAACCACACCCGCCAGGTGGCCGCGGTCGCCGCCCATCTCGGGATGAAGGCTGTGCTCGTCCAGGAGAACTGGGTCGACTGGCCCGACGCCGTCAACGACCGGGTCGGCAACATCCTCCTGAGCCGGATCATGGGCGCCGAGGTCCGGCTCGACCCGGCCGGCTTCGGCATCGGCTTCAAGGACTCCTGGAAGCAGGCCCTGGCCGATGTCGAGGCCCGGGGCGGGACGCCGTACGCCATCCCGGCCGGGGCGTCCGACCACCGCCTCGGCGGCCTGGGCTTCGCCAACTGGGCCCACGAGGTCGCGCAGCAGGAGCAGGCGCTCGGCGTCTTCTTCGACACCGTCGTGGTCTGCTCGGTCACCGGCTCCACGCACGCCGGCATGATCGCCGGGTTCGCCGACCTCGAGGCGGCCGGCGGCCGGTCGCGACGGGTCATCGGCATCGACGCCAGCGCCAAGCTCGAGGAGACCCGCGACCAGGTGGAGCGGATCGCCCGTCGTACGGCGGAGCTGATCGGCGTCGGGCGCGAGCTGCGCGACGACGAGATCACCGTCCTCGAGGGTTGGGCCGGCGACCTGTACGGCGTCCCGGTCGACTCGACGCTCGACGCGATCCGCCTGGTCGGCAGCCTGGAGGGCGTCATCCTCGACACGGTCTACGAGGGCAAGTCGATGGCCGGCCTGATCGACCTGGTGCGCGCCGGCGAGATCGGTCCCGGCTCGAACGTCCTCTACGCCCACCTCGGCGGGCAGCCGGCCCTCAACGCCTACAGCGCGCTGTTCCGCTGAGCCCGAGATCCACAGCCGAGCGGCCGGTCGGTGGGAGGATGCCCGGCATGTCGCCGCGCCCGCCGTACGAGCCGCGGTGAGGTATCCACGCACGATCGCCCTGCTCGCGACGGCGGTGCTCTACCTGCTGCTCGGGCCGGTCGTGGTGCTCGTGGTGGTGCTCGCGCTCGCCGTCCCGCGCAGCCGCCGGCGGCTGCTGCCGTGGCTGCGCCCGACCCGCCGGGTGGTCGCCGCCTGGGCCGCGGCGGTGGTCCTGGTGGTGGCGGTCCCGGTGCTCGCGCCCGACGGCTGGTTCCCCATCCCGCCCGGCGGCGGGTCGCTGCTGACCCCGTCGTACGTCGGCCGCGCGGTGAGCGAGCGCCCGATCAGCATGAGCCTGCCGCAGCATCCCGGCCTGGCCCCGAACGGCCGCAGCTCGATGCACAACGACGCCTGGGCCTCCGACGCGTACGCCGGCCCCGGCCCGACCGGTGACTCGCCGGAGGTCGACACCGCCTGGTACGGCCTCGAGGAGTGCGCGACGCTCGCCTTCGACGAGCACGAGCGGATGGTCGCGCTCTGCGGCAACCGCAAGGGGCCGGTGCTGCACGTCCTCGACCCGGACACCATGCGCCCGCTGGTCACCAAGGACCTGCCCGACCGTCGCGGCGGCTCGGGCAAGCGCCCCTGGGAGGACCTGTGCGGCGGGTCGTACTTCTACCTCGACGCCGAGGACCGGGCGGTGCTCGCGACGACCGACCGCCGGGTGCTGGTGGTGGCCACCGACGACGGGACGGGCGACCCGGACCTGACCGTCGACGAGAGCTACGACCTCTCCGGCGTGGTCCCCGACGACGACTGCCTGATCGCGCTGATGCCGGACTGGGAGGGGCGGATCTGGTGGGTCACCGCCGACGGCCTGGTCGGCACCATCACCGACACCGGCGCGTCCGAGGAGCCCGTCGTGCGGACCCTCGACCTCGACGAGGAGGTGGCGAACTCGCTGGCCACCGGCGAGGACGGCGGCGTGTACGTCGTGACCGTCGAGGCGCTCTACAAGCTGGTCGCCGACGACCGCAAGCAGCGGCCGGTGGTGCGGTGGCGGACGCCGTACGACCGGGGGGACGAGCAGAAGCCCGGCCAGCTCAGCCGGGGCAGCGGCACCACGCCGACCCTGCTCCCCGACGGCCTGGTCGCCATCACCGACAACGCCGACGATCGGATGCACGTCCTCTTCCTGCGCGCCGACGACGGGAAGGAGGTCTGCCGCGCGGCGGTCTTCGGGAAGGGCGCGAGCGCCACCGACAACTCGCTGGTCTCGGTCGGCGACGGCGGCGTCGTGGTCGAGAACAACCACGGCTACCACGGCCCGTGGAGCACCCTGCTCGGCTTCGCCACCCAGCCCGGCTTCGCCCGGGTCGACGTCGCGCGGAAGGAGTGCCGCGTCGCCTGGACCTCCGAGGCGACCGGACCCACCTCGGTCGCCAAGGTCTCGCTGCGGACCGGACTCGTCTACGCCTACACCAAGCGACCGAGCCGCTGGGGCGTGAGCGCGTGGTACCTCACCGCCCTCGACGCCCGCACCGGCCGCACCGCCTTCGCCGTCCGCACCGGCCTCGGGTCGATGTTCAACAACCACTACGCCGCGGTGACGCTCGCGCCCGACGGGTCGGCGTACGTCGCCACCCTCGCGGGGCTGGTGCGGGTGCGCGACCGGGTCGGAGAATGAACGCGTGCACCGGATCTTCACGACGAGCGTCGCCTCGGTCTACCCGCACTACGTGACGAAGGTGGAGCGGAAGGGTCGCACGCAGGCCGAGCTCGACCAGGTGATCGGCTGGCTCACCGGCTTCGACGAGGCCGAGCTGCGCCGGCACCTCGACGAGGGCACGACCTTCCAGGACTTCTTCGCCGCAGCCCGCCTCAACCCCGGCGTCGCCCTGATCACCGGGTCGGTCTGCGGCGTGAAGGTCCAGGAGGTCGAGGACCCACTGATGCGGCAGATCCGCTACCTCGACAAGCTGGTCGACGAGCTCGCGAAGGGGCGGCCGATGGAGAAGGTGCTGCGGGGCTAGGGGTTCTGCTTCAGGACCTCATCCGCGCGGCGTCGCGCGGATGAGCGGCATGAGCGGGCGATTGGCAGCGCGACCGGCTGATGATTGCAGGACACTCGTCACATGCTCGACTTCGCCCTTCTGTGCAGCGCCACGAAGGTGGTCGTCATCCGCGGCTCCGGCTACAACCCGAAGAAGCGACGTGAGAATGACCTTCTTGCCGTCGAGACGCACCCGACCGCGATTGACCAGCTCGGCGCCCTACTCTGCGATGTGATGATCTCGGAGGGCGAACCTGTGTACTGGATGGAGATGCCGGTCGTCTCGTTCGCGTTCGTCATTGGTAACGACGTGATCGCGGAGGTAGGGCTGATCTGCGACGGTAGTTACGTCCGTCGCGACGACGTTGGCGACCTGGAGCTCCGTTCGCCGCTTGCCCTATTCGAGTGGTTGACCGCTCGGGGTGTCGCGTGGCGTGGTCATAAGACCTGAACTGCTGCGGTCGTCCTCGCCAATCCCGTCCAGCCAGCTTGCTACTGCGAGTAGCCGCTGCGCCCGTTCATCGGTATGAGCACGCGCCCGGGCGCGGCAGATCCGGGTGAGCCGCCCTCAACGCGGCGTAGTACCAGAGGCCACGCGGAACACCGGCCAGCCGATCTCGGTGCGCCACGCGGTGCTGTCGTCGGTGTCCCGCGGACCGACGAGGTACCGCTCCCGCACGGGTCCCGCCACGGTCAGGGCGTTGGCGACGACCCAGGAGCCGAGCTGGCCGTAGGTCACGTCGGCGCCGTCGTGCTCGCCGTGGTGGGTGGTGACGGCGAGCTCGACGGCGGGCAGGCGGACCGGGCGGACACGTCCGCGCTGGGGCGGCTCGGGGGAGGGTCGATAGAGCAGGAGGCGTCCGTGTCCGTGCTCGAAGAGGCTGTTGTCGTAGAGGCCGCCGGGTGGTCCGGCGTCGGTCGGTGGGCCGAGCGCTGCGTCGAGCTCGGCCATCGCTCCGGCGAACCAGGTGCCGACGTCGTCAGCGCCGACCTCGTCCTCGACGGCGGCGACGGTCACCTCGGGTTCCGCGCGCAGCTCGACCTGCAGCGGCGCCGGCTCCGGCGCCAGCAACCGTCGCAACGAGCTGACCGCCACGCGGGTGCGCGCCAGCTCCGCCTCCAGACGCACGAGGTGCTCGGCGACCAGTGCTGCTCGCTGCTCGGGGTCGGCGGCACCCAGGATCCGTCGTACGTCGACGAGGGGGACGTCGAGCTCGCGCAGCCGGTGGATCACCTGCGCCGTGGGGATCTGGTCGGGCGAGTAGTAGCGGTAGCCGCTGGACGCATCCACCAGCTCGGGCTCGAGCAGACCTCCCTCGTGGTAGCGCCGCAGCGTGCGGATGCTGAGGTGCGTCAAGCGCGAGAACTCACCGATCGCCAACATGGAGTGAAGTCTGGACTCTCCCCCGGGGGGAGACACCAGTCCTTGACCCTCGCGCGGCCCGAGTGCCCAGCCTTGGACACATGGACACCAGCACCCACCCCAGCACCCACCCCAGCACCCACACCGCCCAGCTGCCCACCACGATCCGCACCTACCTGGACGCCCAGGAGTCGCGGAACGCCGACGCCGCTCTGGCCGTGCTGAGCCCCGGAGCCGTCATCTCCGACGTCGGAGAGTCCTTCAGCGGCGAGGACGACCTGCGCCGTTTCGTCACCGAGGCGGGGGCGAAGTTCACCGTCACCACCGAGGTCACCGGCGTACGTCGCGACGGCGAGACCTGGGTGGTCGGCCACCACCTCGAGGGCGACTTCCCGGGCGGGACCGTGGACCTGGACTACCGGTTCGAGCTCGCCGGCGAGCGCATCCAGCGCATCGACATCGTCGTCGCGCCGTGACCGCCGAGGAACCCGACGTCGCGCCGCAGACACCGCCGCCGTTCGACCCGGACCTTGCTCCGGTGGTCGAGGCGCTGGCGAGCCTGCGGGCGCCGGATGCCTACCGTCCCGACACCATCGTCGAGATGCGCGAACCGGTGCCCGGCGTGGAGGCGCCGAGCGACGAGATGCTCTCGCGAGACGGCGCGTACGACGTGGCGGAGCGCACCGTCCCCGGACCGGACGGAGCGCCGGACATCTCGCTCCTGATCTGCCTCCCGAAGGACGCATCCACACCTACGCCGGCGATCTACCACGTGCACGGCGGCGGGATGATCGTCGGGGACAACCGGTTCGGGCTGCCCGAGATGCTGGCCCTGGCCGATCCGCTGGGCATGGCGGTGGTGTCGGTCGAGTACCGGCTCGCGCCGGAGACGCCCCACCCCGGTCCGGTCGAGGACTGCTACGCCGGTCTGGTCTGGACGGCCGCGCACGCCGGTGAGCTCCGCATCGACCCGGACCGGATCGTCGTCGCGGGGGCGAGCGCCGGCGGCGGCCTTGCCGCGGGGTTGACGTTGCTGTCGCGCGACTGCGGCGGCCCGTCGATCGCCGCGGCCCTGCTCCTGGCTCCGATGCTCGACGACCGCAACGACTCGCCCTCCGCACACCAGATGCGGGGCCTCGGCATCTGGGACCGCTCGTCGAACGCGACGGGGTGGAACGCCCTGCTCGGTGACGGGGCCCGCGGGGGAGCGGACGTGTCGCCGTACGCCGCACCTGCGCGCGCCACCGACCTGGCGGGCCTGCCCCCGACCTTCATCGACGTCGGGTCGGCCGAGACGTTCCGGGACGAGGACGTCGCCTATGCGAGCCGCATCTGGCAGGCGGGCGGCCGGGCCGAGCTGCACGTGTGGCCCGGCGGCTTCCACGGGTTCGACGTCGTTGCTCCGCACGCGGCGATCTCGCAGGACGCCATCGCCGCACGTGCGGCCTGGCTCCACCGGCAGCTCGTCCCCGCCTGACCTCCGTTCCGCACCGACATCACGCACGACGAGGAGACACCCATGACGCACGAGAATCGCGACCGCCTCGACGGCCGCCGGGCACTGGTCACCGGCGGTTCGAAGGGCGCCGGCCGGGCCGTGGTCGACCGGCTCCGCGAGTTGGGCGCCGACGTCTGGGCGTCCGCCCGGACCATGCCCACCGGATACGACCGCCCCGACCGATTCATCGAGGCCGACACCTCGACAGCCGAGGGCACGGGGACCGTCGCCGCCCGCGTGGGCAAGCACGGGGCGCTGGACATCCTGGTCCACGTGGTCGGCGGCTCCTCGACGCCGCCCGGTGGGTACGCCGTGATCACCGACGAGCAGTGGCTGGTCGAGCTGAACCTGAACCTCCTCGGGGCGGTGCGGCTCGACCGAGCGCTCCTCCCTGCGATGGTCGAGTCCGGGGCGGGGGTCGTCCTGCACGTCGGATCGATCCAGCGCGAGATGCCCCTCTACGAGGCGTCGCTGCCCTACGCGTCGGCGAAGGCCGCGCTGCGGACCTACAGCAAGGGTCTCGCGAACGAGCTGGCGCCCCGCGGCGTGCGGGTCAACACCATCAGCCCGGGAGGGATCCAGACGGAGGCCTACGAGAGCTTCGTGGACACCATCGCAAACGGCCGCGCCATGACGCGCGACGAGGCCAGGCAGAGCATCTTCGACGCCCTCGGCGGGGTTCCGTTGGGGAGGTTCGCCAGCACCGAGGAGATCGCCGACCTGGTCGGCTTCCTGGTCTCCGATCGAGCTTCGGCCATCGTGGGTGCCGAGTACGTGATCGACGGAGGGACCGTCCCGACCGTCTGAGGGTGGCACCCTCCACACCTCACTGATCAGACCCGGGCGGACCCTTCCGGGACCAGCTCAGCACGAGAGTCGACACGGCGACGACCACCGCCACGACCACCGCCACGACCGCGGCCGCGGCGAAGGTGAGCCAGGCTGTGCGGGAGTGTCGGCGAGGCGACGCGTCCGGGGTGCCCGTGCCGTCAGTGGGGGCGGCTCGGGCGTCGCCGCTGGAGGTCCGCACTGCTCTGTCTCCGCTCACGACGGACCGCATGCCCGCCCTCGTCAGCAGAGTCACGCAGGCATGCGGTCAGAGCCCCTCGGAAGCGAAACCCTCGAGGGACCGGGCCCGTCGTCCAGTCACCTGTTCGACGGTGTCGGTGACCTCGGTGAAGCTGCCCCGACGTACCCGCTCGAAGGTCACCACCGTCAGCTCGCGCTCGAAGCCCTCCAGCCCCTCGACCGCCTCGTCGATCGTGGTCTCGCGGTGGACCACCTCGCGCCCGACGGCGCGCGAGAGCAGCTCGGCGGTGCGGGGGAGCGAGAGCGACTCGGGTCCGGTCAGCTCCAGGACCCGGCCGACGAGGTCGTCGTCGAGCAGCGCCCGCTCGGCGACGGCGGCGATGTCGCGGGCGTCGATCCAGGCCAGCTCGGCCCCGCCGGTCGGGAACGTGAGACTGCCCGCGCGGATCTCGTCGAGGTAGAACCGCGGGTCGGAGAACACCTGCAGGAACCAGCCGGGCCGCAGGATGGTCCAGTCGTGGCCGCTGCCGCGGACCACCTCCTCCGAGCGCACCGACCAGGCGATCTCGTCCGCGTTGCGCTCCGACAGCAGGACCACGCGGGTCCCCGGCGCCAGGTCGGCCAACAGTCGGCCGATCAGCTCGGGTGCGTCCTCACGGTCCGGGCGTACGACGTACACCGCGTCGACGTCGGTCGCCGCCGCCGCCCAGCCGGCCGGGTCGTCCCAGGAGAACGCGACCGGGGTGACGCCGTCGATCGTCACCGTGGTCGGGTCGCTGCTGCCGCCCCACACCTCGACCTCCGGTCGGGCGGCCAGCAGCTCGGCCAGTGGTACGCCGGTCTTGCCGCGGACGCCGGTCACCAGCACGCGGGTCATGTCTCCTCCAGGAGGCTCGGGGGCGGGTCGCTCCCAGCCAAGCAGGCGGGTCCCAGCACGGGGCCGGTGTCCTACTTCCCCTGATCACCGGGAAAGTAGGAACTTCCCGGCCATCGCGTTGCCCGGGAACGTCCTACTTCCCCTGATCACCGGGTAACTAGGACTCCCCCCGGCTCAGCCCCGGTTCCGCGCCACCGCCGCGTGCACGAGCGCGGTGAACGCCGCCTCGTCGAGGGCGTCACCCTCGAACAGGTCGATCGCGCGGCGGGTGCCGGCGTCCAGGCTGGCGTTGAAGAGGCCGGTCGGGTCGTCGAGCGACGCACCCTGGGCGAAGGTGATCTTCACCTTGTCCTGGTAGGTCTCGGCGGTGCAGATCAGGTCGTCGAGGGAGAAGGTCGGGACGCCGTCCGGGTTGGACGCCTTGCGCCACTTGGCCTCCTCGACCGTGGCCGGCTCAGCCGCCAGGATCAGGGTCCGCACCTGCTCGATCGCGTCGCTGCGCCAGTCGCTCATGCGGCGGACCCTACGCGCGTCGGCGCCTGGGTGGATCCCCCAGAATGGGCGGATGACGAGCAGGATCGCGGTCGTCGGTGGCCACGGGAAGACCGGTCGCGCGGTGGCGGCCGCGCTGACCCGACGGGACGTCGTGCCGGTGCCCCTCGGGCGGGCCGAGTGGCCCGCCCTCGCCGAGACGATGGCCGGCTGCGCGGCGGCGTATGTCATCGCGCCCAACCTGCACCCCGACGAGCCGGCGTACGTCGCCGAGGTGCTCGCGGCGGCCGGGCAGGCGGGCGTCGGGCGGGTGGTCTACCACTCGGTGGCGTCGCCGTACGTGCCCGCGATGCCGCACCACCTCGGCAAGGCCGTCTCCGAGGACCTGGTCCGGCGCTCGGGCCTGACCTGGACGATCCTCCAGCCCGGCGCCTACCTGCAGAACCTCGACCTGACCGCCGACCTCGAGGTCCCGTACGACGTCGACGCGGTCTTCGGGTTCGCCGACCTGGCCGAGGTCGGGGAGGCGGCTGCGGTGGTGCTGACCGGGGACGGGCACGCGGGAGCGACGTACGAGCTGGCGACGCGGGTGGCGTCGCCGGCGCGGCTCGCCGCCGAGGCCGGGTACGTCGCCCGCCGCGTCGAGGTGGGTGACGCGCACCCGTGGCTGCGGGCGATGTTCGCCTATTACGACGAGCACGGGCTGCCGGTCGGCACCGGACCCCTAGGGCTGCTCCTTGGTCGAGCCTGACGCCTCTCCCCGCCGCTGCTCGCGCAGCTCGTCCTGCTTGCGCCGGCGCCGGATCTCGCCCCGCGCGATCACGATCGCCAGCACGATCGGCCAGACGTACTTCACCTTGTCGAGCAGCCACTCCACCCAGCCGGGCACGCTCACGTCGGGGAGGTCGGGCCACGGGATCGAGGGCAGGTCGGGCGTGGGCACCGACGGGAGGTCGGGGGTCGGGACGGACGGCAGGTTCCAGTCCGGCCAGGGGATCGAGACCGCGATGCGCGCCGCCAGCAGCGCGAGCAGGATCGGCAGCACCACCTTCGCCACCCCGCCGACGGTGGCGATCAGCGCGTAGCGGGTGGGGTGCGCGCGGACCCGGTCCTCGTACGCCGCCGCCGGCGACCCCGGCTCCGGCACCAGGTCGACGCCGCCGACGCCGGCCAGCGACTTCAGGTCGCCGTCCTGGCCGGGGTCGAAGTACGTCGCCCGCCGCGGCTTACCCATCCCGGAGAACCACACCCCGATCGAGCCGAGATCCGTGCGCTCCTCGTCGTCGGGCTTGACCCGGATCTTGTCCTCGGTGGACTTCTGCGTGCCGACGAGCTCGCCGTCGACGTACCACTCGATCCGGCGGTTCACGCTGCCGTGCACCTCGACCAGGTGCGCGTGGCCGTCGACGACCAGCTCCCAGATCTGTCGCGGGTCGTCGGCCATGGTGTCGACGCTAGGACCCGGACCGGGCCGCGCACATCGTTCGCGCGTCGCGCCGAGCCCCGACTTTGGTCAGGGGTGCCCAGGCTCACCTATCCACAGGCTCAGGGGTAGCGGATCCCGGTGACGTCCTGGCTCAGCTCCCAAAGCCGGCGCTGGGCGACCTCGTCGTACGAGCGCCGGCTGCTGGTGACCACTTGGGGGACGCCGGCCATCTCGCCGAGCCCGGCGGGACCGCAGTACGTCGCACCCGGCAGGTCGGCCGTCGCGGCCATCAACGTCGGCCAGGCGCCCGCGGCCGCGGACTGCGAGACGGCCCGGATGGCGGCGTCCAGGATCGAGGCCCGGCCGCCGCGGGCCCGGCCGTACTGACCGTTCGCCGCCAGGTGCGTGCCGGCGAAGCCGGGGTGCGCAGCCAGCGCGCGGACCGGCAGCGACGCGTGCCGCAGGCGCCGGTCGAGCTCGTAGGTGAAGAGCAGGTTGGCCAGCTTGGTCTGCCCGTACGCCGGCCACTTCGAGTAGCGGCCCTCGACCCGCGGGTCGCCCAGCGGGGCGGAGCGCGCGTAGCGGTGGAACTGCGAGGACACCGTCACCACCCTCCCGGCGCCGCTCGCGAGCAGCTGCGGCATCAGCAGCCCGGTGAGCAGGAACGGCCCGAAGTGGTTGGTCGCCAGCTGCAGCTCCAGTCCGTCCTCGGTCCGGGAGTACGGCGTCCCCATCACCCCCGCGTTGTTGACGAGCACGTCGATCGGGCCCAGCGCGCTCGCGGCGTCCGCGGCCCGGCGTACCGACTCCAGGGAGGACAGGTCGACCTCGAGCCGCTCCAGCGACGCGCCCGGCACCTCGGCGCGGATCGCGGCGTCGGTCTCCTCGACCTTGCTCGGGGTCCGACCGCTGAGCACCACTCGGGCGCCGCGGCGGGCCAGCTCCAGCGCGGTGTGGTGGCCGAGGCCGCCGACGCTGGTGCCGGTCACCACGACGGTGCGGCCGGTCTGGTCGGGGACGTCGGCCAGCGACCAGGCGGCACCGGACGTCACGGCGTCGTCGCCAGCGCGTCGACGACCCGCTGACCCAACTCGGTGTCGCCCTCGATCTCGACCGGCGCCGCTCGCCGGCCGCCGGCCAGGCAGATGAAGCTCTCCCGGTCCATCCGCAGCGTCGCGTCCGCGCCGTGCCGTACGACGGGCAGCGGCTCCCCGCGGCCGGTCCGCGTGACCGTCCAGGCGACCGGCTCGTGGCCCTCGATCTCCAGCACCACGACCGTCTCCGGCGCCGCGCCGACCTTCTTCACCAGCACGTAGCCGAGCCCCTCGGCGAGGTAGTCGGCCGTGTGCCGCGCGGCCGCCGAGTCGAGCCCGCCGGGCCGGCCGACCGCGCGCCGTACGTCCTGCTCGTGCATCCACACGTCGAGCGGCCGGTTGCGCAGCAGCGTCTCCCAGGTCCACGGCACGCCGCCGAAGATGACCGGCGGGAGGCCGAGCGGGTCGGTCGGCGGGTCGGCCCGCAGGGCGGCGTACCGCGCCTCGGCGGCGGTCCGGATCTCCGCGACGATCTCCGCGCCGGACCGGTCGCGCCGGTTGACCACCCCGATCTCGGTGTAGAGACCCATCAGCCCCGTGACGTGCGGCGGCTCGCCGACGTCGGCGGTCTCCTCGGGGGCGCCGGCCAGCCGGCTCTCGAGGTGGGCGGTGTGCGACGCGACCGCCCGGACGTCCCAGCCGGGCAGGTCGGTCGGCCGCGACCAGTCCTCCTCGGACAGGTCCTCCAGCAGGGCGACGAGGTCGTCGACCGCCTGCTTCCAGACCTCGACGTACGTCGCGAGCCGCTGCTGGTCCATGCCCGCGACCCTAACGGCTGCTTGGTTCAGCCCAGCGCGAGTGAGACCGCGATGGCCAGCATGGTCACCCCGATCAGCACGTCCAGCACCTGCCAGGCCCGCGGTCGGGCGAGCAGCGGGGAGAGCAGCCGGGCGCCGAAGCCCAGCCCGGAGAACCACAGCAGGCTCGCCGCGCCGGCGCCGGCCGCGAACCCCCACCGCCCGTCGGAGCCGTGCGTGTTGGCGATCGAGCCGAGCAGCAGCACGGTGTCCAGGTAGACGTGCGGGTTGAGCCAGGTCAGGGCCGTGGCCCGCCCGACCGCCGAGCGCAGCGACGTACGACGGCCGCCGTCGGCCGTCAGCCCGGCCGCCTTCCGGGCCCCGAGCAGCGTGCGGACGCCGTACCAGGTGAGGAAGGCGACGCCGAGCCAGCGCACGACCTCCACCACCGCGGGCGCGCGCTCCACGACGGTGCCGATCCCGGCCACGCCGGCCACGATCAGCAGCAGGTCGGAGACCGCGCAGATCGCCACGACCGGGACGACGTGCTCGCGCGCGAGCCCCTGGCGCAGCACGAAGGCGTTCTGGGCGCCGATGGCCACGATGAGAGAGAGGCCGGTCGCGAGACCGGCGGCGGTGGAGTCGAGCACGGGGCGACGCTACGGTCGGATCGGCCGTGAAGACCAGCGAAAGAATCTGCAGGACCATTAGCATCGCTTCATGCGTCCTCACCCCGACCAGCTCGCGGCCCTGGTCGCGATCGCCGACACCGGCACCTTCGACGCGGCGGCCCGCCGGCTGCACGTGACGCCCAGCGCCGTGAGCCAGCGGATCCGGGCGCTCGAGTCCGCGGCCGGGCGGGTGCTGGTCCGGCGCGGCACGCCCTGCCGCCCGACCGAGGCCGGCGAGACCCTGCTGCGGCTGGCCCGCCAGACCGAGCTCCTGTACGACGAGGCGCGCGAGGCGCTCGGCGAGGGCGGGCACCGCGTCGAGCTCCCGCTGGCGGTCAGCGCCGACTCGCTGGCCACCTGGTTCCGCGACGTCGTCGGCGAGGTCGCCGCCTGGGACGACAGCGTGCTGCGGCTGCACGTCGAGGACCAGGCCTGGTCGGCCGACCTGCTCCGCGGCGGCGACGTGCTGGCCGCGGTGACCAGCGACCCGGTCGCGGTCCAGGGCTGCGTCGTCGAGCGGCTCGGGTCGCTGCGCTACCGACCCGCGGCCACCCCGGCCTTCGCGGAGCGCTGGCGCCGCGGCCGCAGCCACGACTGGGCCGCGATGCCGGTCGTCGTCTTCAACGAGAAGGACCGGCTCCAGCACGACGTGCTGGCGTCGTACGGCGTCGACGCCGCGGCGGTCGTGCACCGGGTCCCGACGAGCGCCGACTTCCACGAGGCGGTCCGCCTCGGGCTCGGCTGGGGGATGCTCCCCGAGCCGCAGCTGCTGCCGGACGTCGCGGCGGGCCGGCTGGTCACGCTGGGCGCTCGCGCGCGGCTCGACGTACCCCTGCACTGGCAGCGGTGGCGCCTCGACTCCCCGGCGCTGGCCCGCCTCACCGACGCCGTACGACGGGCCGCCCGCGCGCACCTGCGGGGGTGAGCCGGACCGGCCGCGGATCCGGTCCGGCGGTGAGCTGTCCACCGAACGCCGATCGAGATCGGTGGCTGGTCACCGCCGCCCGGGCGGGTCCGCGCGGCACGCCGGGTCGGCGGTGAGTGGCCCACCGTTCCGGCCCGGAGAACGGTGAATAGCTCACCGCCACCCCGGACCGCCCGCCGCCCGCCGCCCGCCGCCCGCGAACGTACGACGCCCCCCGCCCGGACCGGGCGAGGGGCGTCGCGAGGACGAACCAGCGTCAGAAGGCGCTCTCGTCGAGGTCCATCAGCGACAGGTCGGTCGCCTCGGCGATGGCCCGCTCGGCGGTGAGCCGCGGCAGGTTGGTCTGCGCGAAGAACTGCGCGGCCGCGACCTTGCCCTCGTAGAACGACTTGTCCTTGCCCGGGTCGCCCCCGAGCTTGGCCAGCGCGACCTCGGCCTGGCGCAGCAGCAGCCAGGCGCAGACGACGTCGCCGAGCACCATCAGCAGGCGGCTGGTGTTGAGGCCGACCTTGTAGATGTTGCGGATCTCGCCCTGGGCCGACATCAGCTCGTTGATGAGGTGGCCGACGATCGCGTTGGCGTCGTCGAGCGCGGTCGCGAGCAGCTGCCGCTCGCTCTTGAGCCGGCCGTTGCCCGCCTCGGAGTCGATGAAGGCCTGGATCTCGCCCGCGAGGTGGCCCAGCGCGGCGCCCTGGTCCTTGACGATCTTGCGGAAGAAGAAGTCCTGGCCCTGGATCGCCGTGGTGCCCTCGTAGAGGGTGTCGATCTTGGCGTCGCGGACGTACTGCTCCAGCGGGTACTCCTGCAGGAAGCCGGAGCCGCCGAAGGTCTGCAGCGACTCGGTGCCGAGCAGCACCCAGGAGCGCTCCGAGCCGTAGCCCTTGACGATCGGGAGGAGCAGGTCGTTGACGGCCGCCGCCAGGGTGTCGGTCTCGCCGGCGTGCTCGGCGAGCATCACCTTGTCCTGCCAGGTGGCGGTGTAGAGCACCAGCGCCCGCATGGCCTCGGAGAACGACTTCTGCGTCATCAGCGACCGACGTACGTCGGGGTGGTGGGTGATCGTGACCCGCGGCGCGGTCTTGTCGCCCGACTGGGTCAGGTCGGCGCCCTGGACGCGGGTCTTGGCGTAGTCGAGCGCGTTGAGGTAGCCGGTCGACAGCGTGGCGATGGCCTTGGTGCCGACCATCATCCGGGCGTTCTCGATCACCTGGAACATCTGCGCGATGCCGTTGTGCACCTCGCCGAGCAGCCAGCCCTGGGCGGGCTCGCCGCCGCCGACGGAGGGGTCGCCGAAGGTGAGCTCGCAGGTGTTGGACACCTTGATGCCCATCTTGTGCTCGACGTTGGTGACGTAGACGCCGTTGCGCTCGCCGGTCAGCTCGCCGGTCTCGTGGTCGAAGTGGAACTTCGGGACCAGGAACAGCGACAGGCCCTTGGTGCCGGGGCCGCCGACGCCCTCGACGCCCACCGGGCGGGCGAGGACGAGGTGCATGATGTTCTCGGTCACGTCGGACTCGGCCGAGGTGATGAAGCGCTTGACGCCCTCGATGTTCCAGGACCCGTCGGGGTTGGCGGTGGCCTTGGCCCGACCGGCGCCGACGTCGGAGCCCGCATCGGGCTCGGTCAGCACCATCGAGGTGTTCCACTCGCGGTCGACGATGTGCTGGGCGATGCGCTTGTCGCGCTCGTTGCCGCTGCGGTGCACGACGCCCGCGAAGGCCGGACCGGCGGCGTACATCCACACCGGGGCGTTCGCGCCGAGCACCAGCTCCGCGGTCGCCCAGACCAGGCTGGACGGGGCGGGGGTGCCGCCCAGGTCCTCGTTGATCTGCAGGCGCCAGTACTCGGCGTCCATCCAGGCGCGGTAGCTCTTCTTGAAGCTCTCGGGGAGCGGGGCGGTGTTGGTCGCCGGGTCGAAGACCGGCGGGTTCCGGTCGCTGTCGACGTACGACGCCGCGAGGTCCTCGCGGGCGATCCGGTCGACCTCGGCCAGCACCTCGCGGGCGGTGTCGGCGTCGACCTCGGCGAAGGGGCCGGTGCCGAGGACCTCGTCGCGGCCGAGCACCTCGAAGAGGTTGAACTCGATGTCGCGCAGGTTGCTCTTGTAGTGGCTCACTGGTGCACACCTTTTCGTGATCGAACGTGTTGAGGAAGGAGCCAGCAGGGCGTACTACTGACCGGTAACTTAATGGTAGGTCGGCTCTCCCCGCCGTGCAACACCAGGTGTCCCCGGACCGCATGAACGCTCGCTGGACGGGTAACTGCATCGGATCGATCGACTAACTTGTCCCCGACCCCCTGGTGGCACCTGCGATGCGCAAGCTCCTCGTCCTCGGCTTCGTCGGCCTCCTCGCTCAGCTCGTCGACGGCTCACTCGGCATGGCGTACGGCGTCACGTCGTCCACGCTGCTCCTGGCGGCCGGCGTCGGCCCGGCCGCGGCCTCGGCCGCCGTCCACTTCTCCGAGATCGGCACCTCGCTGGTCTCCGGCTTCTCCCACCACAAGCTCGGCAACGTCGACTGGCGCACGGTGGGCGTGCTCGCCGTCCCCGGCTTCGTCGGCGCCTTCGCCGGGGCGACCTTCCTGGCCAGCCTCGACGGTGAGGCGGCGGCGCCGTGGGTCGCCGGCATCCTGCTCGCGCTCGGCGGCTACGTGATCTGGCGCTTCCTCGTCCTCGGCGGTCGCCGTCCGACCTTCAAGGCGCGGCCCGGCGTGCGGATGCTGGTGCCGGTGGGGGTCGTGGGCGGCGCGCTCGACGCCGTGGGCGGCGGTGGCTGGGGCCCGGTCGGCACGACGACGCTGCTGTCGTCGGGTCGTCTGGAGCCGCGCAAGGTCGTCGGCTCGATCGACACCTCGGAGTTCGTGGTCGCGGTGGGCGGGTCGCTGGGCTTCCTCTTCGCCCTCGGCTCGCAGGGCATCGAGTGGTCGTACGCCGCGGCACTGCTGGTCGGTGGGGTGATCGCGGCGCCGATCGCCGCCTGGCTGGTCCGCCACCTGCCCGCCCGGGTCCTCGGCGTGGCGGCCGGGAGCCTGATCGTGCTCACCAACGCCACCACGATCACCGGCGCGGTCGGGGGGAGCGGCGCCGTCGTCACCGGGGTCGGCCTGGTCGCGGGCGGGCTCGGGGTCGCGGGGGTCGGCTGGGCGGTCGCCCAGGAGCGCCGGGCCCGGGCCGCGGGTGTCGCCGAGCCCGAGCTGGTGGACGCCTGACCGGGGCGTCGTCGAGTGTCTGGATCGACATTTCTGACACACTGGACCCATGCGAGTTTCCGCGAAGTCCGACTATGCGCTCCGCGCGCTGATCGAGATGGCGTCGCGGGCAGACGGTCGCGCGGTCAGCGCCGAGGAGCTCGGACGGCTCCAGGAGATCCCTCACGGGTTCCTCCAGGCGATCCTCGCCGACCTGCGTCGCGCCGGGATCGTGATGTCCCAGCGCGGCCAGTCCGGAGGCTGGCGGATGGGACGGGCCGCCGAGAGCGTCTCCGTCGCCGACGTCATCCGCGCGGTCGACGGCCCGCTCGTGTCGGTCTACGGCCTGCGTCCCGAGGCGGTGTCCTACAACGAGGCCGCCGACGTGCTCCAGCACGTCTGGATCGCGGCCCGGCGATCGCTGCGCGACGTCTTCGAGCAGGTCTCGATCCAGCAGCTCTCCGACGGCAAGCTCCCGAAGGCGGTCACGACGCGGACCGCCGACGAGGACGCCTGGCAGCCCCACTGAGTGGGAGGGCCGTCAGGCCCCCGTCACGTCGGCCAGTCGGCGCTTGAGCCTCTTGCGCTTGCGCTGCAGCTTCTCGGTGCGCGCCTGCAGCTCGGCGTGCTGCCCGCGCAGGCGGGCCAGCTCGGCGACGGTCTCCGCGAGCGCCTCGCTGACCAGGTCCAGCCGGGCCTGCACGGGTCCGTCGTCGCCGGCGGGGTCCGTCGTGCGTGGGGCCAGACCGCCGAGGTCGCCGTGGACGTCGTACCCGCCCTCGGCGACGGCCTTGGCCCAGTCCTCGGCCGCCTCGCGGAGCTCCTCCACCGGGGTCAGCGAGCCCGCCGAGCCGGCCAGCAGGCGCAGGTTGGCCAGGTCCAGGCCGGACCCGTCGCCGTCGAGGAGGTCGTCGGCGACGGGCAGCAGGCCGGCGTCGAAGCCGACGACCTGCCCCAGCGCGGCCCAGGTCGCGGCGGGATCGCCCGGATCGGTCACCAGCACGTGGACGTGGGCGGGGCTCGGCGCGTGTGCGGCCCAGCGGTCGAGGACGGCGGCCAGGTCGTAGTCGTCCGGGAAGAGCGACAGGCGAGGGTCGGCCGGCCCGGCCGCGACCACGACGTGCACGTCGAAGCCGGGCAGCCGGTCGACCAGCAGGGCGATCTCGGCCCCGCTCGCGGCCGCGAGCAGGTCGTGTCCGACGACGACGTCGCCCTTGCCCTGGTAGGCACGCCGACAGATCTCGGCCCAGGCGCCCTCGACGTCGCGCCGGCGCAGGCCCCAGGCCTGGTGGTCGCGGCGGATCTCGACCGCGGCCCGGAACATCTCGTCCGCCGACCGGGCCGGCTGCCCGAGGCCGGCGGCCTCCAGGCTCGGCGCGTGGGCGCGCAGGGCCGCGGGGAGGAAGGTCCCGCCGCCGTGCGGCAGGCCGACGATCAGGTACGCCGCTCGCTTGCTCATGGGCCCACCATCGGGGCGCCGGGCGGACGCCGACTGAACCGTGCGTGGCGGGCGGGTGAAAGGAGGAGAATCGGTAGTCGAGTGTCTCGTGAGGGACGAACGAGGTGCGCCGAAACTAGAACTGGTTCTAGGCTGCCGGACATGATCACGTCGGACGCCATCACCTGGACCGCCCCGAACGACCTGCACCCGGCCCGCACCGCCTCGCAGCGGTCGTACTCCGCCGTGGCCAAGGGCGACCTTGCCGAGTGGCTGACCGTCTATGCCGAGGATGCCGTGCTCGAGGACCCGGTCGGGCCGTCGATGTTCGACCCCGAGGGCAAGGGCCACCACGGCCACGAGGGCATCTCCGCGTTCTGGAAGCTGGCCATCGAGCCGATCGCGACGTTCGAGTTCGAGATCTACGAGTCGTTCGCCAACCCCGGCAGCAACACCTGCGCCAACATCGGCCGGATCCGCACGTCCTTCCCCGACGGCAGCCACACCACGACCGAGCTGATCATGGTCTACGTCGTGCACGACGACGGCCGGGTGGCCTCGATGAAGGCCTACTGGGAGCCGGACCGGACGATGGCGAGCTTCACCCCGGCGTGACGGCGGCCTCCTCCAGGATGCTCCGCAGCCGTCCCAGGTCGGCGGCGACCGTGCGGACGTCGTTCTCGAACTCGTCGTCGCTCAGCTCGATCTGACGGACGGTGAAGACGACCTCCGCGCCCTCGGGGTGCGCGAGGACCCGGACCGGGTTGGTCACCGTCGTCCCGCTCGGGAGGGTGACGTCGTGGTCGAGGACCCCGAGGTCATTGGCCGGGACGAACCGGACCGTCACCCGGCCCATCGGCGAGTCGACCAGCAGGGTGTCGCCCTCGCGGGTGACCTCGGCCTGCGCGAGGCCGGCCGCCCAGGCGGGCAGGTGGTCGGGGTCGGCGGCGTACGCGTAGACCTCGGCGGGTGCGCGCCGGATGACGGTGCTGACGTGCCGGCTGGCGGTCGGGGTGCTCATGGCCTCCACGCTAGGACGCCTCGCCGCGCCGGTCTTCCAGGAATCGGACGGGGGTCGAGCCGGTGAGGGCGCGGACCTCGTCGGAGAGGTGGGACTGGCTGGCGTAGCCGGCGGCCACCGCCGTCTCCGCGAGGGAGGTCGTCGGGCCCGAGATCCGGGCGAACCGCTGCAGCCGGGCGACCCGGGCGAAGGTCTTCGGGCCGTAGCCGACGGCCTCGTCGAAGCGTCGCTGGAGCTGACGGCTGCTGAGGCCCATGCGCCCGGCGACCTCGCGCACCCGGAGCCGGGGGTCGGCCTCGAGGAGTCGGACGGCGCTCGCGACGACGCGGTCGTCGCCGGTCCGGGGCAGGGCGGCGACCTCGGCCGCCAGGGCGGCCCGTCGTACGGCGAGGTCCGCGGCGCCGGCGTGCTCGGCCAGCCGGTCGGCCAGCACCTCCCAGGTCCGGCCGAGATCGCGGACCGGCAGCTGCTGGTCGCGCACCGCGGAGGCCGGGACGCCCAGGACCGACCGCGCCGCGCCGGGACCGATCCGCACGCCGACGATCTCCACGGCGTCGGCGAGCGTCGCGTGCCGGGGCCCGGTGTCCGGCCCGGCGACCTCCAGGGCACCGTCGGAGAACCAGACCAGGTCGACGCACCCGTCCGGGACGATCAGCGGCGCCGCGGGCTTCGCGACGACCCGGTCCCAGGCGCACGTCGTGCCCGGGCCGGCGGTCGTCGGGTGCTCGCGGTACATCGCGCCTCAGACGCTGGTGTGCCGGGCCACCCAGTCGACCAGCGGCCGCAGCGCCTGCCAGTCGGCGCGGACCAGGCCGAGCAGCTCAGGGGTGTGGATGACCGGCTCGAAGCCGAGCGAGCGGCCGACGGTGAGGGAGCGGTGGCGGAGCAGCTCGATGCGCGGGTGGTCGGCGTCGTACCCGCGCGGGGAGGTCTTCAGTCGGTCGCCGCCGACCTCGAAGTCCTGCTTCTGGAGCTTGCGCAGCACCTTCTGGAGCTCCGGGCCGAACCGGTCGTGCGCCACCGCCTCGCGGAACGCGGCGAGCCGCGGTCCGCTGGCCTCGTAGAAGCCGGCGCCGGTGCGGACCCCGCGCGGCGAGACCTCGACGTACCAGCCGGTCGCCTCGCCGACCCGGACGAACGCGCCCTGGTGGGTCTTGTACGGCGTCTTGTCCTTCGCGAAGCGGACGTCGCGGTAGGGCCGGAAGATCTTGGCCGGACCGAACTCGGGTTCCAGGGCCGTGCACAGCGCGGTCATCGGCGCCTTGACCGCCTCGGCGTAGACGGCCTTGTGCTTCTCCCAGTACGACTTGGTGTTGTCGACCTCGAGGTCGTCGTAGAAGTCGAGGGCCGAGACGGGGAAGCCGGTGAAGCTCATCCCCTCAGCCTACGGACGGCGTCAGCCGAGGACTGCGGTCACCTGCTCGTCGCCGCCCTCGGCGTACGCCGTCACCGTGAGCACCTCGCCGCCGCAGCGCGGGGTCTCCAGGAACGCGGGCCCGGCCGGTGACTCGTAGACCACCTCGGCCGCGCTGCCGTCCCAGCGGACCAGCCGGGCGGGTCCGCGGTCGTCCTGCGGGTCGCGCACGAAGTACGCCGATCCGCCGCACTCGATGAGCGTCCCCGAGGTGCCGGCGCCGAGCTCGACGACGTCGCCGGGACCGCCGGGCCCCTGCGCGAACAGGTCGACCCGCTCCACGTTGCCCTCGTCGCGGACCACCGACCAGACCGGACCGGAGTCGAGGAGCAGGCCGTCCCAGGCGGTGCAGTCGGGGGCGTCGGGGAACGGCACCACCTCGGTGCCGTCGAGGGTCCCGACGGTGCGGCAGGACGGGCGCTGGTCGTCGAAGGTCTGCAGGGTGGTGCCGGCGGCGGTGACCCGGGCGCCGGTGAAGCCGTGCCGCTCCGGGGCGCACCAGCCGATGCTCGCCTCGCCGGAGGCCAGGTCGACGGTGGCCAGGCAGTAGGCGCCGGCCGGGTCGACGGTCGCGTGCACGAGGGAGTCGGTCCCCAGGGCCCAGCTGCCACCGGTGGTGGTGGGCACCTCGGAGCCGTCGTCGAGCACCGTCTCCTCGCCCGACTCCAGGTCGGTCAGCACCGCGCGTGCCGGCTCGGTCTCCTGTGGGTCCTGCTCGACCACCAGCGAGTGGGTCTCGGTCAGGAACGTCTCGCGGTGCGTCGCGCCGGTCAGGTCCGTCCCGCGGGCGTTCAGCGTGTGGGCCCGGTCGGCCGGACCGGGCACCGGCTGCCAGTCGGGGGCCGGGGCGGCCGCCGCCTCTGTCGTCGTCTCTGTCGTCGTCTCCGCTGGCTCGGCCTGCGGGGACGACGAGTCGTCGCCCGAGCAGCCGGCAAGCACGAGCAGGAGGGCGGGGACGGCGTACCGGATCATCAGACGCCGATGTTCTGGTGCGGGTGGGCCAGGTTGGCGCGGTAGCTCTTGTAGGCGCTGCGCCACTGCACGCGCTCGACGTACGGCTCCGAGGGGTCGAAGCGCTGCTGGTCCCACGGCTCGAAGTAGGAGATCGCCAGCGGCTTGCCCGGGCGCTGGCGGTAGCCGCGGCCGACCTGGAAGTGCCCGGACGCGTCGTCGTCGAGGTAGGGGTAGTAGCGCTTCAGCAGGATCGGGTGCAGGACCACAGGCGCGCGGTAGTCCGCCACGTGGCGCTTCAGCAGCGACGACCACTGGCGGAAGCTCCAGTCGCCGATGTCGAGGACGACGTACGGGCCCGCGCGGTCCGGGCGGTCCCAGCCGGTGGTCGCGTTGATCGTCGACACCATGCTGGAGATCGCGGTGCCGGAGGTGGTGGTGCCGAGGCGCCGCGCCCAGCGGCTCTGCGCGGCCTTCTCTCCGCGCCACCCCCAGGCGATCATCTGCATCGCCGTCGGGCCGCACCAGTAGGTCCGGATCTGCGAGCTCACCTGGCTGGCCCGCAGCACCCGGGCGCTCGCCGGGTACGTCGCCGCCTTGGTCGCCGGCGCGCCCGCGGTGGCGCGGGCCTCGGGGTGCCGCCTCAGGAAGCCGTTCGGGAGGGGGACGCCCTGCAGCTCGTGGCGCAGCAGCCAGACCTTGGCGACCGATCGGGCGGCCGCGGTCAGCTCGGCCCGCTCGAGCGCCGTACGACGCGCCGCCGGCAGCGCGGCGGTCCGCTCCAGCCGGGCGGCGGTGTCGAGGTCGCCGGTCGTCTCGACGGCGGCCCGCCGGGCGGTCACGGCGGCCTGTCGAGCGGCCGTCGCGACCCGACCCCGTACGTCGGCCTCGCTGTCCGTGGTCCAGCCGGTGCCGAGGCAGTAGCGCTGCCCCTCGAACTCCGCGCAGCGGGTCAGCGCGCCGGCGAGCGCCGCGGGCGTGGCCCGCGCGGTCACCGGCGGCGTCTCCGCGAGGACCCGCTCGATCTCGCTCGCGGCCTCCGGGGTCACCCGGCCCAGGCCGGCCGTGGCCGCCGGGCGGGCGTCGTACTGCTGGCGCCCGGAGGGCGTGATCGCACCGTCGTCGTCATCGCCCCCCCGGGGGACGAAGGGGGCGACGGCCAGCAGGAGAGCGAGCGCGCCGATGGCGATCCATCGTGGGCGTGACATCCGAGAGACTCCGAGCGTGGGGGAAGAGGGAGCCCTCCCACCATCCCCATCAGTCACACGAGTGTCAACTGCACCACCTGTCACAGACCTTCCGCCGAGTCAGCAGAAGTAGGGGGCCGAGTCAGCACCAGTAGTGCTGACTCGGCAGAACGCGCCTGGCCCCGGTACGAGGAGTCGGGGCCTGTGAGGAGAACTGGAGTGGATGACGAGACTCGAACTCGCGACATCGACGTTCGGGGGAGTGTCGCGCTCTCCGGGGCCTTGTCGGACTGGCGGA
>NZ_JBBBBJ010000005.1:0-248870 GCF_037120545.1 Nocardioides sp. CCNWLW216 | reverse complement strand
CTCGAACTCGCGACATCGACGTTCGGGGGAGTGTCGCGCTCTCCGGGGCCTTGTCGGACTGGCGGAAAGAACTGGAGTGGATGACGAGACTCGAACTCGCGACATCGACGTTCGGGGGAGTGTCGCGCTCTCCGGGGCCTTGTCGGACTGGCGGAAAGAACTGGAGTGGATGACGAGACTCGAACTCGCGACATCGACGTTCGGGGGAGTGTCGCGCTCTCCGGGGCCTTGTCGGACTGGCGGAAAGAACTGGAGCGGATGACGAGACTCGAACTCGCGACATCGACGTTCGGGGGAGTGTCGCGCTCTCCGGGGCCTTGTCGGACTGGCGGAAAGAACTGGAGCGGATGACGAGACTCGAACTCGCGACATCGACCTTGGGAAGGTCGCGCTCTACCAACTGAGCTACATCCGCACGCCGGGTCGGACCGGCGGGAGGATGCTACCCCAGGTGGGGTCGGTCGAGGACGGGGTACCTCGGGTCGAGGCCGTCGCCGGAGGAGCGGCCGGTCACCCGCCGGTGCACCCACGGTAGGGCGGACTCGCGCACCCAGGCCTTCGATGCGGCCCGCTGCTCGGCGCGGCTGAGCGGGACGATCTCGCGCAGGGGCAGCGGCTCGAGGGCGTGCGGGACGCCGAGCGTGTCGAGCACCTCCACGGCCATCCGCTGATGGCCCGCGGGTCCGAGGTGCATCCGGTCCTCGTCCCAGAGTCGCCAGTCGTCGTACTCGCTCAGCCGCCAGAAGTCGACGATCGTCGCGCCGTGCCCCTCCGCCACCTCGCGGACCAGCTCGTTGTAGACCGCGAAGCGGCCGCGGAGCAGCCGGAACGTCGGGGACCGGCCCGGGTCGAAGGCGGTCCACACGACCAGCCGGGCCCCGGTCGCGGCCAGCTTGCCGAGCGCGTCGTCGTACCGCTGCACGAGCGCGTCGAGGTTCACGCGCGGGCGCAGGATGTCGTTGGCGCCGGCGTAGATCGTCACCAGGTCGGGCTGCAGGGCGATCGCGGGATCGACCTGCTCGGCGATGATCTGGTCGAGCTTGCGGCCCCGGATGGCGAGGTTGGCGTACCCGAAGTCGGGAGACGCCTGGGCCAGCACCTCCGCGACCCGGTCGGCCCAGCCGCGCAGCTCGTTCGGGCGGGCGGGGTCGGGGTCGCCGACGCCCTCGGTGAAGGAGTCGCCGAGGGCGACGAAGCGGTGGAACGGCATGCGGATCATTGTGCCGACCGGACATCCACGCGCGTCGGGCCGGTCCGCCGGTAGGTTGTGCGCGTGCTGCTGTCAGATCGCGACATCCTCGGCCAGATCGACGAGGGCCGGATCGCCCTGGACCCCTGGGACCCGGCGATGCTGCAGCCGTCGTCGGTCGACGTGCGGCTGGACCGGTTCTTCCGGGTCTTCGAGAACCACAAGTACCCCCACATCGACCCGGCGGCCGACCAGTCCGACCTGACCCGCGAGGTGGAGCCCGACGGCGACGAGGCGTTCATCCTGCACCCGGGGGAGTTCGTGCTCGGGTCGACGTACGAGGTCGTCACGCTGCCCGACGACATCGCCGCGCGGGTCGAGGGGAAGTCGTCGCTGGGCCGGCTGGGCCTGCTCACCCACGCCACGGCCGGGTTCGTCGACCCGGGCTTCTCGGGCCACGTGACGCTCGAGCTGGCCAACGTCGCGACGCTGCCGATCAAGCTCTACCCCGGCATGAAGATCGGCCAGTTCTGCTTCTTCCGGCTCTCGTCGCCGTCGGACCACCCGTACGGCTCGGAGAAGTACGGCTCGCGGTATCAGGGCCAGCGCGGCCCGACGCCGTCGCGCTCGTTCCAGAACTTCCACCGCGCCTCGATCTAGCGGGCTGCCTCAGATAAGGTGACCCTAACTTAGGTTCACCTAAACGATTGAGGCATCCATGACCACGCTCGCCGCCCCCGACCTGCCGATGCTCCTGGAGGAGGTCGAGGTCGTCCGCGTCGACCGGCTCTCCCCGAGCTTCGTGCGGATCGAGCTGGGCTCACCCGCGCTGGCGGAGTTCGGCGTCGAGGGTCACCTCTACGACCAGCGGATCAAGCTGGTCTTCCCGGACGGCGACGCGCCGCTGCCGCCGCTCGGCGAGATCGACGAGACGTTCATGGCGACCTGGTTCGAGCGGCCGGCCGAGGAGCGCGGGCACATGCGCACCTACACCGTCCGCGACGTGGTCGGCTCCGGCGCGGACACCCGCCTGGTGGTCGACTTCGTGCTGCACGGCGCCGACGGGCACGGCGAGGCCGGTCCTGGCTCGCGCTGGGCCGACCGGGCCGCGCTCGGCGACCGGATCGTCACGCTCGCGCCCCGCCGGGGCGCCGACTTCGGCGGCATCGAGTTCGTCCCCGGTACGGCGGGCCGCCTGCTGCTGGTGGGCGACGAGACGGCCGTCCCGGCCGTGGCCGCGATCCTGGCCGTCCTGCCGCCCAACGCCCGCGGCGCGGCCTTCCTGGAGGTGCCGGTCGCGGCCGACGTGCAGACCCTCCAGCACCCGCAAGGGGTCGAGGTGACCTGGCTGCCCCGCGACGGCAGCCCGCGCGGCGAGCGGCTGCACGCCGCCGTCCTCGAGCACCTCGGGGCGCCGCTGCGGCCCGTCGAGGTCGGCGACGACGAGATCGACCCCGACCTGTGGGAGACCCCGTCGTACTCCTCGTCAGGCGAGGACGTCGACGAGCACGTGGTGCACGTCGGGCACGACCTGGACGACCTCTACGCCTGGATCGCGGGCGAGTCGAAGGTCGTCACCGCCCTGCGTCGCGCGCTGGTCAAGGACCTGGAGGTCGACCGGCGGCAGGTGGCCTTCATGGGCTACTGGCGCGAGGGCGTCGCGATGCGGTCCTGACCCGGGCCGCGCGCTGCCGAGCGCGCGGATGGTCAGGAACACGGCCTAGCCCTCGAGGCGGTCCGCGACCCGGCGGAGCCGGTCGGCCAGCCGGTGCCGGCGCGGCACGGACGGGACCCGCGGAGCGGAGGCCCGGGCGACCCGCTCGGCGATCTGCTGGCGGGCCTGGCTCTCGACCGGCCCGTACGACGCGCGCACGGCACTCACGCCCGGACCAGGACGACGTCGCCGCTGACGGTCTTGGCGCGCAGCTCGACGTACGGCTGGCCCTCGGTGGGCTCGCCGGTGCCGCCGATCGTCGAGCGGATCGCGCCGCTCACCGTGGTGATGTCGGTCCACACGGGCACGCCGTCCGGTACGCCGACGCGCACGTCGCCCGACGCGCCCTTGACGGTCACCTTGCCCCGGTGGGCCGTCCCGACGACCAGGTCCCCGCTGCCGGTGCTCAGGGTGACCTCGGTGCTCGACTCGCGGACCTGGAGGTCGCCGGAGCCCGTCTTGACGGCGGTCGGGCCGGCCGCGCGGTCGACGGTGACGTCGCCGGAGCCCGTGGAGACCATCAGTGCGGCCGCGACGTGACCGAGGGTGATCTCGCCCGAGCCGCTCTTGACCCGCAGGTCTGCGTCGGAGACGTCGATGCGGACGTCGCCGGAGCCGGTCTCGACCAGGCTCGGCCCGCCGAGGGAGGCGACCCGCACGTCGCCCGAGCCGCTCCGGAGCTGGCCCGCGCCGACCGGGCCGTCGAGCAGGACGTCGGCCGACCCGCTGCGCACGGCCACGTCGCTGGTCTCGGGGACCGTCACGTCGATCTGCAGCGACGGGTCGCCGCCGAAGAGGCTCCGCTGCCGGGGCGCGACGACGGTGATCCGGCGCCCGTGCCGCTCGACCCGGACCTGGTCGGCCTCCCGGCCCTGCACGCGGACCTGGGTGGTCGCCGTCTGCGTCGCGCGGACGTGGACCACGCCCTTGCCCAGCTCGACGAAGAGCTGGACCGGTTCGGGTGTCTCGAAGGTGTGCTCAGCGTGCTCGCTCATGGTGTCTCCATCCGGGAAGTGGGTGTGCTCGTCCGCGGGGCCGGCGTGCTGCCGGTCCCGGGTGGGTGCGGGGAGTGGGTGCTACTGCCAGCCGGTCATCCGCCGGCCGCCGGGGCGCTTGACGCCGAACGGCTCGTTGGCCCCGCCGAGGAACGGGATGCTGGACAGGTCGATGTCGACGTTGATGGCGTTCTCGCGGGTGGCGTGCCGGACGACGTTGACCAGCCAGGTGTTGAGGGAGTGGCCCGACCGGGCGGCCAGCTCCTCGGCCCGGGCCTTCACCGACTCGGGGATCCGCAGGGTGATCCGGGCGACCGAGCCGTCGTCCTCGGGCTCCTCCGGCGCGGGCGCGGCCGAGGTCGGCGCGTCCGGGGCGGAGGCCGGCGTACCGGCGTCGACGACGAAGTCGAGCTCGCGCCCGCTCAGACGTACGTCGACCCCGCCGGCCGGCATCTCGGCGGTGATCTCGGCGGCGGCCTGCGAGACGGCCTCCATGATCGCGAGGCGGGCCGCAGGGTCGATCGCGAAGCTCAGCCGCTCGGCCAGCTGGCGGGACTCCTCGCCGGCCCCCTCGGCGGCGGCGAGCAGGTCGCGGCGCAGGCTCTCGACGTACGGCGTGATGTCCATGCGCACCACTGTGACATCACTGTGGTGTCACGTCAAGACTCGATGGCGTCACCCTGGCGTCAGGATGATGTCCAGTTTGTTGTCCGAGACAACGGGGAACCCGATCCGGTGGTCCATCCGGGGACACGCCGCCGGATCGGTGCACGAAAGGCTCTTCCATGACGAGTCCGCTCGCGAGCGACACGATCATCTCCGCGCATGCGGTCGACTACCTGATCATCGGCCTCTACTTCGCCGTCGTCCTCGGCATCGGTGTCATCGCCCGCCGCCAGGTCTCCGACTCGGTCGACTTCTTCCTCTCGGGCCGCTCGCTGCCGGCCTGGGTCACCGGTCTGGCCTTCATCTCGGCCAACCTCGGGGCCGTCGAGATCATGGGCATGTCGGCCAACGGGGCGCAGTTCGGCCTCCCGGCCGTGCACTACTTCTGGATCGGCGCGATTCCGGCGATGCTGTTCCTCGGCGTCGTGATGATGCCGTTCTACTACGGGTCCAAGGTGCGCTCGGTCCCCGAGTTCATGTTCCGCCGGTTCGGCACCGGCGCCCACCTGGTCAACTCGATCTCGTTCGCGGTCGCCCAGCTGTTGATCGCCGGCATCAACCTCTACCTGCTCGGCACCATCATCCGGGCCCTGCTCGGCTGGAACCTCACGGTCGCCCTGCTCGTGGCCGCCGCGATCGTGCTCTCCTACATCACCCTCGGCGGGCTCTCGGCCGCGATCTACAACGAGGTGCTGCAGTTCTTCGTGATCGTGGCGGCGCTGCTCCCGCTCACCCTGATCGGCCTGCACCAGGTCGGTGGCTGGGACGGGCTGAAGGACAAGATCACGGAGAACGCCGGCGTCGGCGCAGCTCCGCCCGCTGCCGACCAGCTGAACTCGTGGCCCGGTACGGCGCTGACCGGGTTCGACTCCGACCTCCTCTCGGTGATCGGCATCGTCTTCGGCCTCGGCTTCGTGCTCTCCTTCGGCTACTGGACGACGAACTTCGTCGAGGTCCAGCGCGCGATGGCCACCGACTCGATCTCCTCGGCCCGCAAGACGCCGATCATCGGTGCCTTCCCCAAGATCCTGGTCCCGTTCATCACGATCCTGCCCGGCATGATCGCCGCCGTCCTCGTCACCGAGATCGCCGACACCAAGGCCGGCGAGACCGTCTCCGGCGGTGCGGGCGGCACCGTCCAGTACAACGACTCGCTCATCCTGCTGATGCGCGACCTGCTGCCCAACGGCCTGCTCGGCGTCGCGATCGCCGGCCTGCTGGCCGCCTTCATGGCCGGCATGGCCGCCAACATCTCCGCCTTCAACACGGTCTGGTCCTACGACCTCTGGCAGCGGTACGTCGTCAAGGACCGCGACGACTCCTACTACCTGAAGGTCGGTCGGCTCGCGACCGTCGGCGCCACCGTCGTCGCGATCTTCACCGCCCAGCTCGCCTCGAACTTCTCGAACATCATGGACTACCTCCAGACCCTGTTCGGGTTCTTCAACGCCCCGTTGTTCGCGACCTTCATCCTCGGCATGTTCTGGAAGCGGATGACCGCCACCGCCGGCTGGACCGGCCTGGTCAGCGGCACCCTGGCCGCGGTCTTCGTGGCCTTCATCTCCACCGACGTGCTGGGCAGCCTGAGCCAGGGCTGGATCTCGTTGTCCGGTCAGGGCGCGTCGTTCGTCGCGGCCGGCGCCGCCTTCGTGGTCGACATCGTGGTCAGCATCGTCGTGTCGTTGGCGACCAAGCCGAAGCCGCCGGAGGAGCTGCGCGGCCTCGTCTACTCCGAGACCCCGCGGGAGGACCTGGTCGACGCCAACGAGGCGTCGTACCCCTGGTACCGCCGCACGATGCCGCTCGCCGGCGTCGCGCTCGCCATGGTCATCGTCCTGAACTTCGTCTTCTGAGGAGGACCCCGTGTCCGAGAACAGCACTTCCCAGACCAGCGCCTCCGGGCGCAAGCACCAGGCCGGTGCCCTCGACATCCGCAACATCATCGGCGGTCTGATCGGGGCGTACGGCGTGATCCTCACGCTGATGGGGCTCTTCGGCGATCCCGAGACCGAGAAGACCGGCGGCCCCAACGCCAACCTGTGGGCCGGGATCGTGATGCTCGTCGTCGGCGCCGCCTTCATCGCCTGGGCGCTCCTGCGGCCGGTGCTCGTGCCCGAGCACACCGACAAGGACGACGTCGGCAAGGCGCCCTGACGGCGCGTGCCCGTCCACAGTCCGGGTGCGGCGTCTGTGCGTCGGGGCCCGGGCACGGCAGAGTGTGCGCGTGGACGTGGGGCAGCTGATGGCGGAGCAGGGCGGCGTGCTCGCTCGCTACCAGGCGCTGATCGCCGGGATGAGTGACGCCGAGGTGGACGCGCGGGTCGCTGACGGCGCGTGGTCGACCGTCCACCCCGGCGTGTACGCCGTCCACGGCGCCCCGTTCTCCTGGCACGAACGGGCCTGGGCGGGCGTGCTGGCCTGCTGGCCGGCCGCGCTGACCCACGAGTCGGCTCTCCGGGCGGCGGAGGGTCCGGGCCGACGGGGGCGCGACGAGTCGGTCGTCCACGTGGCCGTCGCTCGCGGTCGCAACGTCACCACGCCCGCGGGCGTGGTGGTGCACCTGCTGCACAAGTTCGACCCGCGGGTCTCCTGGGAGTCAGGTCCGCCGCGGATGCGCTACGAGGAGGCGGTCGTCGACTGCGCGGCCGAGGCAGCCACCGACGACGACGTCCGGGCCCTGCTCCTCGACACCTGCGGCGGCCGCGGCCCGACGCGCGTGCTGGTCCGCGAGGCGCTGGCCCGTCGTACGAAGCACCCGCGTCGCGCCCTGGTCAACCGGGTGCTGAGGGAGCTCGACCGCGCCTGAGCCGCCCTGACGCACCGGGGGTGCGCTGGCTGGTCCGACGAGAGACGGGGAAACCCTGACGCACCAGGTACGTCAGGGTTTCCACGGCCGCGGGCCGAACAGCCCCGAGCCGCCGTCGGTCAGAGATCGAAGAGCGAGCTCGCCTCGTGGATGTCGACGTCCGTCTTCGGCTGGTGGGCCTCGCCGCTGCTCGCCGGCTGCGGCTTCTCCTCGGACTGCGGCTCGGCCGCGGCCTCGGGCTCGGGCTCGGGCTTCGCCGGCCCCGGCTCGGGGTCGACCTCCTTCTCGGCGACGGGCTCGGACTCCGTCTCGACGGTCGTCTCGGGCTCGTCGCTCGCCGCGGCGGTGGCCGCCGCGCTGAGGTCGGCGCCAGGCGACTCCGACTCGGCGGCGGGCTCGGCTTCCGGCTCGGCCTCCACCTTGGTCTCCGGCTCCGGCTCCGGCACGGGCTGGGCCTTCGCCGCCGGGGCGGCGACGGGCTCGGGCGCCTCGATGTCGAAGAGGGAGCCGAGGCTGTCGAAGTCCACGTCGGTCGCCGGGGTCGCCGCGAGTGCGCTCGAGGCGACCGGGGTCGACGTCGCCTTCGGCTCGCGTGCCGCCTCCGGCTCGGGCTCCGCCTCCGGCTCGGGCTCGGGCTCCGCCTTGGTCTCGGGCTCCGGCTCGGGCTCCCCCTTCGCGGCCGGAGCCGCGACCGGCTCGGGGGCCTCCAGGTCGAAGAGCGAACCGAGACTGTCGAAGTCGACGTCGGTGGCCGGAGTGGCGGCCAGGGTGGTCGTCGCGGCGGCCGGCGCGACGTCGGCCTCAGCAGCCGGCTCGGGCTCCGGCGTGTCCTCGGGCTCCACCTCTGCCTCGGGCTCCGGCTCGGCAACGGGCTGGGCCGGAGCGGCCGGCTCGGGCGCGGCGACCGGCTCGGGCGCGGCGATGTCGAACAACGAGCCACCCGACCCGAGATCGACGGCCGGCTTGGCCGAATCGGCCTTCGGCTCGTCGGCCTTCGGCTCCTCGGCCTCGGGCTGAACGGCAGCTTCGGGCTCACCAGCCGGCTCGGGCTCGCTCGATGCGGCGGGCTCGGCGGGCTCGTCGGCCTGGATGTCGAACAGCGAGCCGCCGGAGCCGAGGTCGGCAACGGGCTTCGCCTCGGCCTTCTCGGCAGCCGGTTCGGCGGCGGTCGGCTCGGCGGCCGGCTTCGGCTCGGCCTTCGCGGCCGGCTCGGGCTCGTCCCCGCCCAGGTCGAACAACGAGCCGCCCGACCCCAGGTCCGCGCTCGGCTCGGCCGTCTTCTCGGGCTCCGGCGCGGTCTCCGCCTTCGCGGCCGGCTCGTCGGCGGGCGCGGGCTCGGCCTCGTCGCCGCCCAGGTCGAAGAGAGACCCGCCCGACGACGTCGGCTTGGCGGCCTGCGCCTCCTCGGCCGGCTCCTTGTCCTGGGACGCGGTTGCGGGCGCCGCCTTCGCCTCGGGCTCGTCGAACATCGACGAGGCGTCGTCGAAGAGCGAGGAGCCGCCGGACGCCTTGGCGGCCGGGCCGGCGTCCTCGGTGGCGACGACGGTGTCGTCGGTGACGGTCTCGTCGCCGGCCTCGGGCTCCGCCTTGGTCTCCACCGGCTTCTCGGCGGGAGCGGGAGCAGCCTTCGCCTCCGGAGCAGCAGCGGACGACGAGCCCGGCGCGGCCTTGGTCGCCATCTCGCCCTTGACCGACGCGAGCAGCATCTGCGCGACGTCGAGGACCTCGACCTCCTCGCGCGCCTCGCCCTTGGCCTGCTGGGCGGTCAGCCCGTCGGAGAGCATGACGCGGCAGAACGGGCAGCCGACGGCGATCTGGTCGGCGCCGGTGCCGACGGCCTCGACGGTCCGGTTGACGTTGATCCGCTCGCCGAGGTTCTCCTCCATCCACATGCGCGCGCCACCGGCGCCGCAGCAGAAGGACCGCTCGGAGTTGCGCTCCATCTCGACGACCTCGGCGCCGGGGAGGATCTGCAGCAGCTCGCGCGGGGGCGTGTAGACGCCGTTGTGGCGACCGATGTAGCAGGGGTCGTGGTAGGTGATCTTGCGCTGGTGCGCGCCGGCACCGTCCTTCACCGGGGTCAGCTTGCCCTCGCGCACCAGCCGGTTCAGCAGTTGGGTGTGGTGCACGACCTCGAGCTCGACACCGAACTCCTTGTACTCGTTCTTCAGGGTGTTGAAGCAGTGGGCGCAGGTCGAGACGACCTTCTTGACCTTGTACTCCTTGAACACCTCGACGTTCTGCTGCGCGAGGCCCTGGAACACGAACTCGTTGCCGGCGCGACGGGCCGGGTCACCGGTGCAGGTCTCGCCGTTGCCGAGGACGCCGAAGCTGACGCCGGCGATGTCCAGCAGCTCGGCCACGGCGCGGGTGGTCTTCTTGGCGCGGTCCTCGTAGGCGCCGGCGCAGCCGACCCAGAACAGCCAGTCGACCTCGTCGAGCGACTCGACCGTCTCGCCGACGACCTTGACCTCGAAGTCCAGTCCCTTGGCCCAGTCCATCCGGGCGTTGGGCGACATGTTCCACGGGTTGCCCTTGTTCTCCAGCCCCTTGAACAGGCCGTTGAGCTCCGCGGGGAAGTTCGACTCGACCAGGACCTGGTGGCGCCGCATGTCCATGATGTGGTCGACGTGCTCGATGTCGACGGGGCACTGCTGGACGCAGGCGCCGCACGAGGTGCAGTTCCACAGCACGTCGGGGTCGATGACGGCCGCGCCGTTCTCCGGGTTGTAGAACCACTCGCCGTCCTCGAGCCCGTCCATCCGGCCGCCGGTCTCGCCGATGAGCGGCCGCTCGACCTCGCGGGTCAGGGTGTCGCTGCCCTCGAGGAGGGCGGCCTTCGCCTCGTCCCCCTCCGCCTGGAGGTACGGCGCCTTCGCGTACGCGTGGTCGCGCAGCGCGGTGATGAGGAGCTTGGGCGAGAGCGGCTTCTCGGTGTTCCAGGCCGGGCACTGCGACTGGCAGCGGCCGCACTCGGTGCAGGTCGTGAAGTCGAGGATGCCCTTCCAGGAGAAGTCCTCGATCGCCCCGACGCCGAGCTTGGAGTCCTCGTCGAGGTCGTCGATGTCGTCGAGGGTGATCGCCTTGCCGTCGCTGGTCAGCGGCTTCATCCCGCCCAGCGCCGTACGCCCACTGCCCTCGCGCTTGAACCAGATGTTCGGCCAGGCGGTGAACCGGTGCCAGGCGACGCCCATCGTCAGGTTGGACGAGATGACGATCAGCCAGGTCATCGCCAGCAGGATCTTGATCATCGCGATGACGATGATGATCGTCTCGAGCGAGCCCTCGTTGCCCTCGACGCCTGCGGGGAAGAGCGTTTCGCCGACCAGCGAGCTGATCGGGAAGTGGAAGCGGTCGAAGTCCTCGGGGTGGTCGCTCGCGATCTGGCCGAGGTTGTACTCCGCGCCGCGGATGAACAGGATCGCCGAGCCCTCCAGCAGGGCCATCGCCTCGACGAAGTAGGCCTGCCAGAAGTTGGAGCCGTAGAAGCGGCTGTCGCGGCCCTGGCGCCGCGGGTGGTTGAGCTGGCGGTAGACGATCAGGAAGACGATGCCGACCGTGCTCAGCAGGCCGAGGCCCTCGCTGACCCACTCGTAGAGGAAGAAGTGGCCGATCAGCGGGAGCGCGAACTCGGGGTCGAACAGCTGGAAGTAGCCGGTGGCCACCGCGCCGCTGAGGACGATGAACCCGGCGTACACGAACCAGTGCATGATCCCGACCCAGTGCCACTGCAGCATCCGGGTGTGGCCGAGGCTCTCCTTCACCAGCGTCCAGGTACGGCGGCCGGGCTGGTCGGAGCGGTTCATCGCCGGGCCGCCGATGCGGACCGTCCGGTAGATGCTGCGGACGGCGATCGTCGCCATCACGACGGCGACCGCCGTGATGGCCAGCGAGACGATGATGGCGAAGGTCTGCACGGGTGGGGCTCCTCGTCGTGATGCGCGGCACACGGCCGTCCGCGAGCCTAGAGGCCAACGGATGGTGCGTCAGTGCCCGAACGGCGTGAGAAACATCCTACCGATCGGTAACTTCACTGTGCCCGTCGGGCTGATGCCGGCGAGCCGTCACGGTGAAGGTGCTGCCGAGGTCTGCCGTTCGCGGTCGGGGCTGCCCCTGGGGGCGAACGTTCGAGAAACCACCGCTGAGGGCCTCGGCAGCGGCAGTTCGCCCCCACCGCGCGCCCCGGTCGGCGGCGTCCCCCCGCGCCGGCCCGACCCTTCCTGCTCTGAGCCGTGTCCGATCGGCCCGTTCGCCGAGCTGTCGCGGACTACTTCCGTCGTACGACGCGCAGCGTGGCCGTGCCCGAGCGGTCGGCGACCGAGCCCACCGCCTTGACCGCACGGTTGCCCGGCTTGCCGGCGACCTTCAGCGCGACCTTGCCGACGCCGGCCGCGGTCGCCTTCCCGGTGAGCCGCTTGCCGGCCACCGTGACCGTGAAGCGCTCGCCGCCGGCGAGGCCGCGGACCGTGATCGTGGCCTTCTTGCCGACCGTCGCCTTGGCGGGGACCGTGATCTTCAGTCGGACGGCGCCGAGGGAGACGGCCGCCGTGGCGGCGGACGTGGCCGTGGCGGCGGTGTAGCCGGGTGCGCTGCTGACGACCCGGACGCTGAGGCGCCTGCCGAGGTCGGCGGTCGCCGGACGGTAGGTGCGCGCGGTGGCACCGGTGATCGGGGCGCCCGCGCGCAGCCACTGGTACGACGTCGCGGTGGCCGCCGCCGGAGCCGACGCCGTCGCGGTCAGCACCTGACCGACCCGTGGCCTCCCGGTGATCGAGACCGTCGGGGCGATGAGGGTCCCTGTCGTGACGGTGATCGGCTCGCTCTCGTCGGAGGCCGGCTCGTAGCCCTCCTTGTAGGCCGTGACGTTGGCGACGACGTCCGCCCCGAGCAGGTCCGCCGTCAGGGCCAGCGTGGCGCCGTCGCCGACCTTCTCGGAGAACTCCTCACCCTCCTCGGTGGACCGGAACCATGTCACCTCGACGTCGTCCGGAGCCGGGCTGGCGACGGTCGTGACCGCGGTCAGCGTGCCCCCGACCTGCGGGGTGCCCTGCACGTTCAGGGTGGGCGCCGTGGCGAACTGCCGCTGGGCGACGTGGTCGGTCTCGGCGGAGGTCGCCGTACCGGTGAGGAAGCCGTCCTTCTCGGCGGTGACGGTCACGCTGAGGGTGCCCCAGTCCAGAGCGTCCTGGGCGGTCGGGGTGTACGACGGGGCGTCGGTCCCGACAGCCTTCGTGGTGCCGTGGGCGTGCAACGTCCAGGCGTAGTGCAGGTCGTCCGGGGTGGACGACCACTCGCCCGGGGTGGCGGTCAGCTCGGTGCCGAACTCGGGCACGCCGCTGATGGTGGGCGCGGCGGTGTTGGCGAGAGCGGCGTAGGTGACGGCCGAGTGGTAGCGGTCCAGGTCGACGTCGACGACGGGCAGATCGGCGCGGAGCGGCGGCAGCTCGGTCCGCTCGCGGTTGCCCCAGGTGACGACGGAGCCGTCGTCCAGGACCGCGGCTGCCCACTGCATGCCGGCGGAGACCGCGACGGCGTGACGACCGACCGGGAGCTCCGGGACCTGGTCCTCGCCGTTCTGGTAGCTGCCCCAGCTGACGATCTCACCGTCCTGGGTCAGACCGAGCGCGAAGTTCACGCCCACGTCGACGGCGCTGTAGACGTCGTCCGCGCGCTCGGCCGGGAGCGGTGCCGACTCGAAGTAGGTGCCGTCCAGCGCGTAGCCGGCCGACAGGACGTGACCGTCCGCGGTCATCGCCACCGCCGCCGCGGAGTTGATGTCGACGCTGGCGACGTCCGCCGCGGCGAGCGCTGCGGGGTCGAAGACGTACCGGCTCGCGGCGGTGCCCCAGAACCGCAGCTGGCCTTCCGAGGTGACGCCGACGGCCGCGTTGCCCACGGCGGCCAGGTCGCGGTAGGTCTCGGCCAGGTCCTCGGCCGGGATCTCCGGTGCCGAGCCCCACGAGCGCAGGCGACCCTGGTCGTCCAGACCCAGGCCGAACGAGGTGCCGCCGGTGACGTCGATGATCGGCCTGTCGAACGCAGGGGCGGTGAGTAGCGCCCGCTGACCTGAGTCCTTCCATGACGCCACGCTGGTGCGCACCTGGCCGTCGAGCGTGATGCCGTAGCTCGCGTCGTAGGTGAGCTCGACCCGCGAGTAGGGCAGCGCCGGAAGGCGAGCGTGGTCGCCGTCCGTCCACTCGTCGACGACGTACGCCGGAGACACGGAGTCCCCACGGGCGGCGGAGACGGGGGCCGCGGTGACCGTCGGAAGCAGCGCGAGGCTGGGCGCGATGAGGGCGAGCAGGGTCAGGCGGCGCGGGGTGCGCAGGTTCACGAGGTTCCTCCGAGGTCAGGCAGGACCGCCGATCCCATCACCGATCGGCGGTCGCGTCCTCGGTTTGAGGAAAGCTCCGGTCAGCGGCGTACCCGCACCGCCTTGACCTTCCCGCCCTTCGTGAACCGGATCGACACGGGCACCTTGCGGTCCTTGGCCGTCCGCGCGCAGACCTGGTACGTCGTCCCGAGCCGCTGGTAGGGCTGGCCGACGGCCTTCATCACGGCCCGCGTGGTCATCCCGGGGCGGACCAGCCGCTTCACGCGGGCCACGCTCTTGCGGAGCCGCGGGTTGCGGCACGAGTCGGGGCGCACGCCCTCGGCCCGCTCCCACATCTGCAGGTAGGCCTCCGCGCCGCGGGACATGTCGTCGACGATCGCCTGCCCGGCCCTGCCCCCGGCGACCTTGCGCAGGTCCTCGATCCAATCGGGGTAGAGGCCGTACTGAGCGACGCCGTCGACGTTGATGTCGTAGACCCGCTGGCCGGCGCGCTGCTTCTTGACGGTCACGCCGCCGAGGCCCTTGAAGGGGTAGCGGACGGGGTTCTTGACCTTCGCGCCGCGCGGGTCGCCCTGGGCGCCGAGACCGTTGATGTCGGCGCCGAAGCCGATGCCCCAGTAGTAGCGGGGGTCGGCCCAGCCGACGTGCTCCTTCCACTTGCCGACGAAGCCGGTCGAGTCGCCGGCGTACGGCGTGATGAAGCCGCCGGAGCGGTAGATCCGCGGGTAGGTGTCGGGGGTCGACCAGGAGTGGCTGGACAGCACGCCGGAGTAGCCGATCTCCTCGATCGTGTCCATCGAGGACTGGCGGGCCTTGACGCTCATGTGGTCGGGGTCGAAGAGCATCTTCCGCTTGGCGAGCCCCTTGATGGTGTGCTCGCCGAGGGTGGTGAGGCCGCGGCTGTTGCAGTGGTCCGGCGGCGGGTAGAGCGGCAGCGCCAGGTTGGGCAGCAGGCCGAGGGAGTCGACGAGCTGCCCGACCGCGCCGAAGAGCGCGTCCTGGGTCCCGGCGCTGATGTCGGGTACGGCGAGCTGGTTGTTGTCGTGCGACCGTCCGTCGGCCGGCTCGCAGTGCTCCATGTCCCAGAACGACCCGGTCTCCAGGAAGTTGCCGAGGTTGACCACCGGGCCGATCGCGCCCTGGTCGCCGGCGACGCCGGCCAGCGCGTTGTCGAACTTGTTGACCAGCTCCATCTGGCGCACGCCCATCCGGTGCGCGGCGTCGAGCTGGCGGTCGATCTCGGCCGCGCTGCACTGGGGCCGGTCGAGCTTGACGGTGCAGCCGAACGGCACCGAGGTCTCGATGCCCATGACGACCGCCATCTTCCCGGCGTTGATGACCTTGCGGGCCTCCCACGGGCTCTTCACGATCCGGTAGAAGCCCTTGCCGGGACCGCCGAACTGGGCGTCGATGTAGTCCTGCAGCTCGTACATGTTGCGGGCCTGCCGGCGCACCGAGGTCATGTCGTCGCAGGTGGCGTACTCGGCGTTCTTCTTCAGCGGGTAGAGCATGCACAGCTGGTTGTTCTCGACCAGCAGGTTGACGAAGATCCGCTGCCCGCCGCGCCACGCGCGCTCCAGCCAGCGGTAGTAGGTGCCCTCGTGGGTCAGCGACTCCGGCGCCGGCCAGTCCTTGAAGGTCGGCCAGCCGACCGGGTCGTGACTCGGCTCGCCGGAGAGCAGCGACTCCAGCAGTGCGCCGTACCCGCCGGTGGCCCGGTGGTCGGGGCAGTCGACCAGGGCGTACGGCGCGCCGTACCGGTCCCACGGCTTGCCGCAGTGGGCGGCGCCGCCGAGGAACTGGAAGGCCATGCCGTGGGTGTGCGCGTCGACGAGGCCGCGGACCTCCTGGAAGGAGGTGACGCCGGCGTAGGGGTTGCCGTCGATGTCGATCTGGGACTCGGGGTAGGCCGCGCACCCCGTCGTACGACGGAGGTCGAAGGCGGTCGCACCGCCGATGCGCAGCGCGCCGGTGCCGTTGCGGAAGGCCGTCCGTCGGCCGGCCCTCGCCGCCCGCCACTCGACGGCGGGGGAGGGCTTGGCCGCCCGCTCGCCGCCGGCGGCGAGGAACCCGCGGTCGGTCGTGTAGAGCAGGTAGGTGCCGAGGTCGGTGGGCTTGAAGAAGATCCTCCGCCCGGCCAGCCGGTAGCAGCCGTTGGCCATCGCGTAGCGGTCCTGCGGGCGCGCCCGCCGCTTCTGCATCACCGGCACGGTGGTCAGCCGCGGGTCCCTCAGCCGCCGCTGGCTCGCGACGTACGACGCGGCGGTGCGCTTCTCGGCCGCGCTCGTCGGGTCCTGGGTGTCCATGCTGACCTCGGACGCCCGCGACAGCGAGTTCTTGGTCGCGGGGTCGTGGTGGGTGTGCGGCGGGGTGCCGGCCGGGTCGACGTGCGGGAGGCCCGCGGCCGCCTTCTCCGCGTTGAAGCCGGCCGCCAGGGTGCCGCTCCGTTCACCCGGCACCTCCGCGACGACGAGTGCGGTGACCACCAGAGCCGCGGCGGTCGCGCCGGACACGAGCAGGTGCAGATAGGGGCGGGTCGAGCGCATCCAGGCCTCCCAGGCTGGCAGGAACGGGTTCTACCTTCCCGTCCAACGAGCGGCTCAACCCGGCGGTACGGCCGGCTTCCGTCCCAGTCCGGCCACGGCGAGCAGGATCAGCGCGGTGCCGAGGACCGCCAGCGGACCGAGCCGCTCGCCGAGGAAGATCGCCGCCACCACGGCCGCGGTGACCGGCTCCAGGAGCGTGGCGACCACGGCCGCGCTGCCCGGGGTGGTGCGGAGACCGGCGTACAGCAGGCCGTAGGCCAGCGCCATGGTCATCACCCCGAGGTAGAGCAGGGTGCCGAGCGCGACCGGGTCGGCGGTGAGCACCGGGCTGCCGGACAGCGCGCTGACCGCGGCGACGGGCAGCAGCGCGATCGCGCCGACGGTGGTGGTGGTCGTGGTCAGCGCGAGGGGCGAGCTGGTCTGCGCCAGCGGTCGGCCCAGCGCCGTGGTGAGGGCGTACGCCGACCCGGACCCGACGGCGAGCAGCAGCCCGAGGACCGGGTGCGGTCCGGTCTCGCCGGCGTGCGCCGTACCGCTGACGAGGAGCAGGCCCGTGAGCGCCGCCCCGAGGACGAGCAGGTGGCCGGCGTCGGGGACGCGGCGGTCGCGGACGGCCTCGCCGAGGGTCAGCAGGACGGGCGCCAGCCCGAGGCTGACCACCGTCGCCACGGTGACGCCCACCTGGACGACGGAGGCGAAGTAGAGGGCCTGGTACGTCGCGGTCGCCGTCCCGACCAGGGCCGCCTGCCAGGGGTGGGTGCGCAGCAGGGTGACCACGCCCGCGACCTGGCGGGTGAGCAGCAGGGCGAGGCCGAGCACCAGCGCGGCGACGACCATCCGCCAGGCGCTGATGACGAGGACGGACATGGGCAGGACGTCGCGGACGACCTGGACGGCGAGGCCGCCGGTGCCCCACAGGACGCCGGCCAGGGAGACCTGGACCAGGCCCGCGCGGGCGGACAGAGGAGAGGCAGGGGTGGATCGGGACATGCGGGTGCTCCTGGGTGGGTGCCGACAGGGGAGGTGTCGGAGCAGCCCCGGCAGAGGCGCTCCGGTCAGACGACCGGAGGCGGCAGGATGCCGAGGGGGAGCGCGCGGGAGATCACGGGAGAAGGGTAGCCGGGCCGCGCCGGCTGAACCGTCGAGCGACGCCAGATGGTCGGATCCGAGGCATGGGGGCAGCCATCTCGCGTCACTCGACGACGAGACCGCCCAGCCGGCGGGTAATCAGCTCGGCGGTACGGCGCACGTCCGCGCTCACCGTCGGCGGGTCGGTGCTGGGGTAGGTGACGGCGACGCCGGCCACGGGGTGGCCGTTGTGGTCGACGACCGCGACGGCGACGCTGGCCAGGCCCGGGGTCACCTCGCCGTCCTCGGTCGCCCACCCGCGCTGGCGGGTCTCGGCGAGCAGGGTGCGCAGGGCGCTCGGGCTCTGCGGGCCGGCGCCGTGCCGGACGGTGAAGGCGGCGGCGTCGGGGTAGAGCGCGCGCACCTGCGGGCGGGGCAGGCCGGCCAGGATGGCCCGGCCGCTCGCGGTGAGGTGGGCGGGCAGCCGGACGCCGACGTCGGTGACCAGCGGCGGACGTCCCGGGGCGCGCTCCTCGACGACGTACAGCACGTCCCGGCCGTGCAGGACGGCCAGGTGGGCGCTCTCGCCGGTGCGGTCGGCCAGGGCCGCGACCGCCCGCCGGGCGATCCGCTGCAGGGGCGCCTGCCGCGAGTAGCCGCTGCCGACCTCGAAGGCCGCGAGCCCGAGGCCGAAGCGCCGCTCCTCGCCGAGGTGGGTCACGAAGCCCTCGTCGACCATCGCCCGCAGCAGGTGGTACGCCGAGCTGCGCGGCAGGTCGCACGCCTGGGCGATCCGCTCCAGCGGCACGGGGTCCGGCTGGCTGGCCAGGAAGCGCAGCACCCGCAGCGTGCGGGTCGCCGCGGGCACCTGGCTCATGCCGGGAGGTTAGACCTCCTTGCGGTGGCTCCCCGTCGGGGCCGGCGAGATGTCGAGCTCGTCGGACTTGCGGTGCGGGTCGAGACGGTCGGCCGCGCGGAGCACGTCCTCCTGCTTGGCCTCGGCCTGGGCCAGGGCGCGCTCGGCCTCGGCGAGCCGCTCGTCGGCCAGCTTGGCCTCCTCGTGGGCGATCGCGGCGTCCTCGGCGCGCACCTCGACCTCCTGCTGGGTGGAGACGATGTCGCCGGTGTGGGCCTGAGCGGCGGCTCGCAGCTGACCGGCCTCGGCGCGGTCGCGCTCCAGCTTCCGCTTGCGGCTCAGCACCAGCAGGGTGACGAGCACCGCGACGGCCACGATGGCGATGGCGATCCAGACGTAGAGCATGGCTCCTCCTCGAGTCCCGGGTCCGGTACCCGCCGCGGTCCGGCGCCAGTCAGGAGAGGTCGCGCTCCTCGCCGACCGGCACCAGCGGCGCGGCCAGCACCGGGAACAGGGCGGCCACGCCGAAGGCGGCGGCGTACCCGAGGTGGGTCACCGCGAGCCCGGCCACCGGCGGCACCGCCGAGGCGGTCACGAACTGGGCGGTGTTCTGGAGGCCGAGGGCGCGCCCGGACCAGAACGGTCCGGCCCGCTCGGCGACGGCGGTGAAGGCCAGCCCGTTGTCGGCGACCGTCAGGACGGTCGCCAGCACGACCAGGGGTACGGCGATCGCGAGCTCCCGGCCGGCCGCGGCCCCGAGCAGGCCCATGGTCACCGCAGCGGCGACCGCCACCCAGCGCAGGGGCCGCATCCGGCTGGCCACCACGTCGGACAGGTGGCCGGCGGCGATCCGGCCGAGCGCGCCGGCGACCTGGGCGCCGGCGACCAGCCCGCCGGCCGCCGCCGGTGACCAGTCCCGGTCCTGCACCAGCCACACCAGCGCGAAGGTCCAGACGACGAACTGCGGGACGACGAGGAGCACCGAGACGCCGTGGATCCGGGCGAGGTAGCCGTTCTCGCGGTAGGGGTTGGGGGCGTCGCCCGCCACCCGGGCCGGACGCGGCGGGTCGAGCACGACGGCTGCGACGACGAGTGCCGCCAGCGCGCAGGCGATCGTCGGGACGAGCAGCGCGGCCTGGATACCCGAGCGGTCGGCGACGACGGCGATGCTGACGGCCGCCACCCCGACCCCGACCGGCTGGGCCATCTGCCGGATGCCCATCGCGAGGCCGCGGCGCTGCGGCGGGAACCAGCCCACCACGACCCGGCCGCTGGCGGCGTTGGTGCTGGCCGCGGCCCCGCCGGCCAGCAGCAGGGCGAGCGCGATCGGGACGAGGCCGTCGACCAGCACGCTGACCACGCCCGCGGCGGCGGTCGCGGTGAGGCCGGCGAGCAGGACCCGGCGCTCGCCGACCCGATCGGTGAGCGCGCCCCAGGCGACCAGGGTCAGCATCACCCCGACGGTGGGGGCCGCCGCGACCAGGCCGGCCTCCGCGAGGCTCAGCCCCTCGCGGTCGTGGAGCACGGGGATCAGGAACGCCGGGCCGTGCATCATCACGGCGGCGGCCGCCTGCGCGAGGGTGCTGGCGGCCAGCATCGCCCAGCGGCGCAGGGTGCTGACGTCGTCCACGCGGGCCAGTCAACGCGCCGCGGACGTCGTACGACGGCCCGTCTCACGCCCGGGCGCTGTGAGGTTGCGGACACGACGACGCCGGCCGCCCCGAGGGGCGACCGGCGTCGTCGGAGTGCAGGAGGATCAGCGGCCGCTGGGCATGATCTTCAGCTTGGCCTGGCCGAGGTTGATGATCCCGCCCTGGCCCCCCAGCAGGGTGATGCGGACGGCGGTGATCTCACCGCCGTTGCGGGTGATAGTCTTGACCAGGGTCTCGATCTTCGCGACCCCGGGGATCTCCAGGCCGTTCAGCTCCGGCAGGGAGTAGGTCTCGCCGTCGACGGTGATGCCCGCGACCTGGGACCCGCTGAAGTTGACCACCGGCTTCTTGCCCTTGGCCCGGGAGACGTTGACCCGGCCCTTGATCGCGTCGATCTTCAGCGCGCCGTTGCCGAGGTTGATGCTGCCGACCGAGGACTCCTCGAAGCCGCGCGACACCCGGCGGCCCTGGATGCCGAGCTGCGAGGAGCGGGCCACGCCGAGGTCGAGGATGCCGGGAAGGTCGACGCCCGCAGCGGAGGACGAGCGCACCTTCCCGTCCGTGCCCTGGCAGGGCATCGTGACCCGCTGGGTGCGGCCGGTGCCGACGATGCCGGTGAGCAGCTCGGTCTTGGTGGCGTTGGCCGAGCCGGAGAACAGGCCCGACTGGATGCCGCGGGTGATGTAGGCGACGGTGCGGCCCACGACCACGGTCGTCTTGGTCGGGATCAGGGTGATGGTCAGGCCGTTGGCCCGGGCCCGGGCGAAGTCCTTGCCCTTGCGTCGGAGCTGGTCGCCGATCGCGACCCGGAGCAGGCCCGGCACGACGATCGGCCGGTTCAGGGTGGGCAGCGGCAGCACCTGCGCCTGACCGCCCGGCGCGCGGAAGACCAGCTTGGCCAGCGTGGTCTCGGTGTCGGCGCGGTAGCCGGACTTCGTCGCGCTCGCCTTGGAGACCGACGTGACGCCCTCGATCGAAAGCCGCCCCAGCTGGGTCTCGGCCAGGACGATCTCGGCGACCTTGTGGACGGAGATGGACGCCACCTCGGTGGCGGTCTTGACGGTGCGCACGTTGGTGCGGACCCCCGAGATCCGGCCGAGGCCGGGGATCTGGACCTCGGCGACGTTGTTGCTGCGGTTCAGGCCGGTCTTGTTGGTGCAGCCGATCACCTCGAGGGCGGTGGCGCCGGACGCGGCCGGCACCTGCCCGCCGATGATGCGGGTGCCGTAGCCGTGGGCACGGAACGCGTAGGGGGTCGGCTGCTTCTTGGCCTTCTTCGGCTTGGCCTTGGCCTTCGCGGCCACGGACGTCTGGTCCGCGGGGCCCGCGACGGCGCTGGACGGAGCGGTCAGCACGGCGGCCGCGAGGACCAGCGCAGTGCCGAGAGGGATGAACCGGCGCATGGGGACTCCTAGATCGATCTCGGGTGGCGTGGCCCCACCCCCCACAGGAAGTCCGACGCCGTCGATGTCAGCCCAACGTGCCCGGGCCCGAAAAGTTACAAACGTGGTGTCACGGTCCTGGGAGAACGTGTTCCAGTTCGTACGTCTCGGATCCGAGATGCAGAGGCGCCTCTCGTCCTGGCGGTCCAGGCGGGGCGCGCCTTTGATGGGCACATGCCCCCCTTCGTCACGGTCGATGTCGGCCCCCTCTCGTTCGCAGATGTGGTGGCTGTCACACGCGACGCTGCCGCGGTAAACCTCGGCGCCGACGCCGTCGCCGCCATCGTCCGCGCCCGGACGGTGGTCGAGGACCTCGCCGCGGCCGCGACCCCGTCGTACGGCGTCTCGACGGGGTTCGGTGCGCTCGCGACCCGGCACATCCCGGCCGCGCTGCGCGAGCAGCTCCAGCGCTCGCTGGTGCGCTCGCACGCCGCCGGGTCCGGTCCCGAGGTCGAGCGCGAGGTGGTCCGCGGGCTGATGCTGCTCCGGCTCTCGACGTTGGCCACCGGGCGGACCGGCGTACGGCTCGAGACGGCGCAGCTGCTGGCCGACCTGCTGACGCACGGCATCACGCCGGTCGTGCACGAGTACGGCTCGCTCGGCTGCTCGGGCGACCTCGCGCCGCTCTCCCACTGCGCGCTCGCGCTGATGGGCGAGGGGCAGGTGCGCGATGCCGTGGGGACGCTGCTGCCGGCCGCCGAGGCGCTGGCCGCCGCAGGCCTGGAGCCGGTCGAGCTGGGTGCCAAGGAGGGTCTGGCGCTGATCAACGGCACCGACGGGATGCTCGGGATGCTGGTGCTGGCGATCGAGGACCTGCGCCGGCTGCTGCGCACCGCCGACGTGGCCGCGGCCATGTCGGTCGAGGGCCAGCTCGGCACCGACCGGGTCTTCGCCCCCGAGCTGCAGGCGATCCGCCCGCATCCCGGCCAGGCCCTCTCGGCCGCCAACCTGACCGCGGTCCTGCGCGACTCCGGGGTCGTCGCGTCCCACCGCGGTCCGGACTGCAACCGGGTCCAGGACGCCTACTCGCTGCGCTGCGCCCCGCAGGTGCACGGCGCGGCCCGCGACACCGTCGAGCACGCGGCGCTGGTGGCCGGGCGCGAGCTCGCGTCCGCCGTCGACAACCCCGTGGTGATCTTCTCGGCGGGGGTCCCCGGGGGCGGAGCCCCCGGGCGTGTGGAGTCCAACGGCAACTTCCACGGGGCGCCGGTCGCCTACGTGCTCGACTTCCTGGCCATCGTCACGGCCGACGTGGCGTCGATGAGCGAGCGTCGTACCGACCGGTTCCTCGACCGGGCCCGCAACCACGGGCTGCCGCCGTTCCTCGCGCACGACCCCGGCGTCGACAGCGGCCTGATGATCGCCCAGTACACGCAGGCCGCGATCGTCTCCGAGCTGAAGCGGCTGGCGGTGCCGGCGTCGGTCGACTCGATCCCCTCCAGCGCCATGCAGGAGGACCACGTGTCGATGGGCTGGTCGGCCGCCCGCAAGCTGCGCCGCTCGGTCGACGGCCTGACCCGGGTGGTGGCGATCGAGGTGCTGACCGCGGCCCGGGCGCTCGACCTGCGCCGCCCGCTCGAGCCGTCGCCGGCCACCGCCGCGGTGATCGACCTGCTGCGCGCCGCCGGTGTCGAGGGCCCCGGCCCCGACCGCCATCTGTCCCCCGAGATCGAGACCGCCGTCGGCCTCGTCGACTCGGGCGCCGTCCTGTCCGCTGTGGAGCACGTGATCGGAGAGCTGTCGTGAGAGAGGTGCGCGCCCCGCGGGGCACGACGTTGAGTGCCGGGTCCTGGCAGAGCGAGGCGCCGCTGCGGATGCTGATGAACAACCTCGACCCCGAGGTGGCCGAGAACCCGGCCGAGCTGGTCGTCTACGGCGGCACCGGCAAGGCCGCCCGCTCCTGGGAGGCGTACGACGCCATCGTGGCCTCCCTGCGCTCGCTGGCCGACGACGAGACGCTCCTCGTGCAGTCGGGCAAGCCGGTCGGCGTCATGCGGACCCACCCCTGGGCGCCGCGGGTGCTGATCGCCAACTCCAACCTGGTCGGCGACTGGGCCAACTGGGAGGAGTTCCGGCGGCTGGAGGACCTCGGGCTGACGATGTACGGCCAGATGACCGCCGGCTCGTGGATCTACATCGGCACGCAGGGGATCCTGCAGGGCACCTTCGAGACCTTCGCGGCGGTCGCCGACAAGCGGTTCGGGGGGACCCTCGCCGGGACGATCACGGTCACCGCCGGCCTCGGCGGGATGGGCGGGGCGCAGCCGCTCGCCGTCACCATGAACGACGGCGTGGCCATCTGCGTCGAGGTCGATGAGGCCCGGATCCAGCGGCGCATCGACCACCGCTACCTCGACGTACGCGCGTCGTCGCTGGACGAGGCGCTGGCGCTGGCGGTCGAGGCGCGCGACGCGCGACGGCCGCTGTCGATCGGGCTCCTCGGCAACGCCGCGTCGGTGCTGCCGGAGCTGGTGGAGCGGGGGGCGCCGGTCGACATCGTCACCGACCAGACCTCGGCGCACGACCCGCTGTTCTACCTGCCGGCGGAGGTGCCGTTCACGGAGTGGGCGGAGCGTCGTACGGCGGACCCGGTCGCGTTCACGGCCGCCGCGCGGGCGTCGATGGCGACCCACGTGCGGGCGATGGTCGAGCTGCAGGACCGCGGCGCCGAGGTGTTCGACTACGGCAACTCGATCCGCGACGAGGCGCGGCAGGGCGGCTACGACCGGGCGTTCGCGTTCCCCGGCTTCGTGCCGGCCTACATCCGCCCCTTGTTCTGCGAGGGCAAGGGGCCGTTCCGCTGGGCCGCGCTCTCCGGCGACCCCGCCGACATCGCCGCGACCGACGAGGCGATCCTGTCGCTGTTCCCCGGCAACGAGCGGCTCCACAAGTGGATCCGGATGGCCCAGGAGCGGGTCCACTTCCAGGGGCTGCCCGCGCGCATCTGCTGGCTCGGGTACGGCGAGCGCCACCTGGCCGGCCTGAAGTTCAACGAGATGGTGGCCAGCGGCGAGCTGAAGGCGCCGGTCGTCATCGGCCGCGACCACCTCGACTGCGGGTCGGTCGCGTCGCCGTACCGCGAGACCGAGGCCATGCTCGACGGCTCCGACGCCATCGCCGACTGGGCCATCCTCAACGCGCTCGTCAACACCGCCTCCGGCGCTACCTGGGTGTCGTTCCACCACGGCGGCGGCGTCGGCATGGGCCGCTCCCTGCACGCCGGCCAGGTCGTCGTCGCCGACGGCACCCCGCTGGCCGCCGAGAAGATCGAGCGGGTGCTCACCAACGACCCCGGCATGGGCGTCATCCGGCACGTCGACGCCGGCTACGACCGGGCGCGCGAGGTCGCCGTCGAGCGGGGGGTGCGGGTGCCGATGGGGGAGTAGCGGCCCTCAGCGCCCCGACGGGATGGTCATCGTCGACGTGAGGTACTTGTCGACGAGCTGGTTGCCGCCGTCGACGGTGGCAGTGATCCGCCACCGTGCGTTCGGCCGCCACCGGAGGTGGGGCGCCTCGAAGCGCACCCGGGCGACACCCGTCGAACCGATGCGCGCCGACCCGACGCGACGGCGCCACCTCTGGTCCCGGCTCTCGGCGCGGACGCCGACGCGCTGCCCGCGTGCGGGAGTCGCGCGGATCACGGCGACGTAGCGATGGCCACGAATCCGCTTCACCGTCATCGAGGCCTCGGTTCGGACCAGGACGAGGAGGGACGTCTCGGACCACACGACGGGCCGGTCGAGCGGACCACCGTCGTAGCGCCAGCGGAAGCTGGTGGTCCGGTCGGGACGGACGGTCGCCGAGGCGAAGCCGTCCGCGGCGACGCGGACCGTGGCGACGAGCCGCTCCTGCCTCGCCCCTGCGGGGCGGGCCCACAGCTGGACGGGTGCTCCCAGCGCCTCGTCGTCCTGCGACAGCCGGGTACGCATCGTGTAGGACTGTCCGTGACCGACCTCGACGACTTGCCCCCGGACGCCGGGGACCCGGGGCGCGGCGAAGTCGTAGACCGTGGTGGCCCCGCCCGTGGTGACGGTGAGGTCGTCGATCGAGACCGCGACCGAGACGTCGGGATCACAGGCCTCCACACCCAGGCCGATCGTGGCGGGCCCGACGGCAGCCCACGGCCGCTCCGCGACCAGCTCCGCGACCGTCGAACGGGCTACCTGCGCCCCGGAGGCGTCGGTCCACCGCAGCACCGGGTCCGTCACGACATTGAGGTGGCCCCACCGGCCGAGGCCCGCTCCCGGCAGCGCTCCCGTGCCGATCAGACCGGCGCCCGGGACGACCACGCGCACGCCGACGTTCCACACGTAGCTCGTGGAGTACGTGGGCGCGTAGGACGTCAGCGAGGCCAACGACGACACCGACCGGACGAGCTCGTCCCGGGTGACGGTCGAGACCCGGTAGGTGAGTCCGTCACGGTCGTACCAATGGGTCGTGGGGACGGGCGGGTCGACCTTCCTGCCGCAGGGTTCGGAGCGGAAGCCGAAGCCAGCGGGGAGACCGGCGCGCCAGATCTCGACGCGTCCGGTCGGCGGCGCGTCCTCGGCGGTCGCCGGGAAGGTCCCGAGCAGGGACGACACGACGAGCAGGACGAGGGGGACGACGCGGCGACGCACAGGGACCTCCGAGGCAAGGGGACGCGGGGAGCGTAGGGGCCGCGGATCTCTGCTGTCCGACGAACGCCCGCGAAACGTCGGCGGCGCGTGTCAGAGTGCTCCCGTGACGAATCAGCCGGCGCGCGGACGCGTCGTACTCCGGGACATCAGCTCGCGGGCGTGGGAGCACCCCGCCGACCGGGGTGCGCTGGTCGCGCTGCGCAAGCTGAAGGGCTTCGACACGGTCCTGAAGGCGGTGTCGGGGCTGTTCAACGAGCGGGCGGTCCGGCTGGTCTTCCTGGGCTCCGCCGTCCGGGCCGACGAGCGGCAGTTCGCGACGCTGCACCGGCTGCTGGGCGAGGTCGCGGAGACGCTGGACGCGCCCGACCTGCCGGAGCTCCCGGAGCTGTACGTCGCCGCCAACCCGGTGCCGAACGCGCACACGCTCGGCATGAACAAGCCGTTCATCGTGCTGACCTCCGGTCTGGTCGACCTGCTGGAGGAGGACGAGCTGCGGTTCGTCCTCGGCCACGAGCTCGGCCACGCGATCAGCGGGCACGCCGTCTACCAGACCCTGCTGCAGCGGCTGCTGACCCTCTCCGGGGTCTTCGCGTCGATCCCGATCGGCGGGCTGGGCATCCGGGCCATCGTGGCGGCGCTGCACGAGTGGTCGCGCAAGGCCGAGCTGTCGGCCGACCGGGCCGGGCTGCTGGCCACCCAGGACCCCGCGACGGCGTTCCGCGTGCACATGAAGCTGGCCAGCGGCGGGCTGCTCTCCGACCTCGACCAGACGGCGTTCTTCGCCCAGGGCCAGGAGTACCTCGAGTCCGGCGACCTCCGCGACTCGGTCCTCAAGCTGCTGCTGATCGAGAACCAGACGCATCCGTTCGCCGTCGTACGGGCTGCGGAGCTGCGGCGCTGGGTCGACTCCGGGGACTACACCGCGCTCCTCGGCGGCGCCTACCCCCGCCGCGTCGACGACGCCACGGCGACGGTCACCGACGCGGCCCGCGACGCGGCCCGCAGCTACTCCGAGACGTTCCAGCAGAGCCAGGACGCCGTCGGCAAGCTTGTCCACGACGCGGCCGGCTTCCTCGGCAGCGCCAAGGTCTGGTTCGACGAGCAGGTCCGACGGGCCCGCGGGACCGAGTGAGCCTCCGCGACCTCTTCGACCGGCTCCCCGAGGGCTGGTCCGCGGTCGCGTACGACGGCCGCCGCTACGGCGTGACCCGCACCGTGCGACTGGGCGGGCGCCAACAGAGCGTGTACGCCGAGGAGCTGGGCGGGACGGACGTCGTCAGCGCCAACCTCTACCTCCCGCGCGACGGCGAGGAGGCGTTCCGGCCCTGCGAGATGCCGGCCCGGAAGGTCGTCGCGTTCCTGACCGGTCTGGACGTGTCGACCCCGGGCTCGTGAGGTCGGGCTGTCGGATCAGGACCTCGGCCAGGCCGCCATCGCCAACTCCGCGGTGTCGGTGAGCTCGGCCGACGTGGCCCCGTCGCGAGCCCGCTGCGACATCCCGTGGAGGACGGTCGTGAAGTACGACGCGAGCCTCGCCGGGTCGGTCGACGCCGGCAGCTCGCCGTCCTCGCGGGCGGTCGTGAGCCGCTTCTCGAAGGTCGCGACGTCGGCGTTGCGCAGGTCGCGCATGTAGGTGGCGACGTCGACGTCGGCCGCGACCGCGCTACAGAGCAGGTTCCCGGCGGGGGTCTCGGGGTCGGTGTACATCGCGGCCGCGTCGATCAGGACGCGACGGAAGGCGTCGTACGCCGTGGGCTCCCTCGCCATGGCGGCCCAGACGAGCTCGCCGGCCGGAGACCGGCCGTACGTCTCGACGACCTCGTTGAACAGCGACCTCTTGTCACCGAACGCCGCGTAGAGGCTGCCGGGCCGGATGCCCATCTCGCGGGTCAGGTCGCTGATCGAGGTGCCCTCGTAGCCGTTCTCCCAGAACAGTCGGGTCGCGGCCTCCAGCGCCGCCGCGCGGTCAAAGCTCGGCGGTCGGCCGCGTCGCGTGTCCGGAGGGCTCATCCCTTCATTCTAGAGCGATCGTTCCAGAGTTCGGCACACCTTTCTTGGTCGAATGCTCAACAAGACGTAGCCTCACCTTGAACGATCATTCAACAAAGGAGAGATCATGTCAGGACCACTGCAGGACAAGGTCGCTCTCGTCACCGGCGGGAGCCACGGCATCGGCCGGGCGATCAGCGAGCGCTTCGCCCGGGACGGGGCGATCGTCGGGCTCGGCTTCGGCCACGACGAGGCGGCGGCGCGGGAGGCGGTCGAGCGGATCCGCGAGGACGGCGGGCGCGCCTTCGCCGTACCCGCCCAGCTCGGCTCGCGCGGCGATGCGGCCCGCCTCTGGGAGGCCTTCGACGCGGCGAGCGGGAACCAGGTGCCCGACGGACGGCTGGACATCCTCGTCAACAACGCCGCCGCGGGGAACGTCGCCCGGCTGGCGGACCTGACCGAGGAGGACTTCGACCGCCTGGTCGCGGTGAACGTGAGGGCGCCGTTCTTCGTCACCGGGCTCGCCCTGCCGCGCCTGCGCGACGGTGGCCGGATCATCAACATCTCGAGCCGCGCGGCGACCGTGGCGAGTCCGGAGCTGATCGCCTACGGCACCACCAAGGGTGCCCTCGACACGTTCACGCGCCACCTGGCCCAGGACCTCGGCTCGCGCCGGATCACGGTCAACGCGGTCTCGCCCGGCGTCGTCCTCACTCGCAACAGCGACTACCTGGTGGCGGATCCGGAGCTCACGGCGCAGGCGACGGCACGCGTCGCCCTGGGTCGGCTCGGGGAGTCCGACGACGTGGCGAGCATCGTCGCCTTCCTGGCCTCCGAGGACGGTCGGTGGGTGACCGGTCAGGTCGTCGACGCCTCGGGTGGCACCGCGCTCTGACCGGGCCGCCCGCGCCCGTGCAGCGGCCTCACGTCGCCGCCGGCCCGCCGGCGCGGCAGGATGGGCCCATGAGCGCCTACTGGATCAGCATCTACCGGGAGATCCTCGACGAGTCGAAGCTGGGGGCGTACGCCACCCTCGCCGGTCCTGCCCTGGAGGGGGCCGGCGGCACCTTCGTCGCCCGCGGCTTCCCCGAGCAGGTCTACGAGTCCGGGGAGTCGACCCGGACCGTCGTCATCCGCTTCGACTCCGTCGACGCGGCCCGGGCCGCCCACGACAGCCCGGCGTACCAGGAGGCGCTGGCGGCGCTCGACGGCGGCGCGGTGCGCGAGATCCGGATCGTGCCCGGGCTCGACTGACCTCGGGTTCCCCAGTTTCGGGGCTGCGCCGGCGGCCCGGGACGGGGACGATGGGGCGATGCGCGTCCTCGTCGCGTCCACCGCGGGGTCCGGCCACTTCGGACCGCTGGTCCCCGTGGCCCGGGCCTGCGCGGAGGCCGGCCACGACGTGGCGGTGGCGGCGCCCGCGTCGTTCGCCGACGAGGTCGCCGGGGCCGGTTTCGGGCACCTGCCCTTCGCGGACGTGCGGCCCGAGGTCCTCGGCGAGGTCATGGGTCGGCTGCCGTCGCTGTCCACCGAGGACGCCAACCGGGTCGTGGTCGCGGAGGTCTTCGGCCGCCTGGACGCCCAGGCCGCGCTCCCGGGCGTCGCCGCGACGATCGAGGAGTGGCGGCCGGACGTCGTGCTCCGCGAGCCGACCGAGCTCGGCTCGCTCGCGGCGGCGCTCGCGGCCGGCGTTCCGCAGGTCGTGGTGGCGGTCGGGGTCTCGTCGCTCCTCGCGCGGGTCACGGACCTGCTGGCCGAGCCGCTGGTCGAGCTCGACGAGCTCGCCGGGCTCCGGCCGGGCGCCTGCTCTGCTGCGATCCGCGCCGGCACCACCCTCACCAGCGTGCCGGCCGTGCTCGACGAGGCGATCACCTCCGTGGTCCCGTACGACGGCCCCGTGATCCGCTACCGCGTCCCCCCGGCCACCGGCCCCGGACGGCTGCCCGGGGAGTGGGGCGACCCCGAGGAGCCGCTGGTGTACGTGAGCTTCGGGTCGGTGGCCGCGGCGCTCCCGCCGTTCGCCCGGGTCTACCCGGCGGTGCTGGAGGCCTTGGCCGACCAGCCGGTGCGGGTGCTGCTCACGACCGGCCGCGGCGTCGCGCTCGACACCCTCGTCGTCCCGCCGAACACCCGGCTCGAGCAGTGGTGGCCGCAGGACGCCGTACTGCCCCTCGCCTCGGTGGTGGTGGGCCACGGCGGCTTCGGGACGACGATGGCCGCGCTCGGGGTGGGGATCCCGCAGGTCGTGCTCCCGCTGTTCGCGATGGACCAGTTCGTCAACGCCGACCACGTGGCGGCGGTGGGCGCCGGCATCGGGCTCCTCGGGGGCGTGGACGCGGTCGGCGACCTGCCCGCAGCGCTCTCGACCGTGCTCGCCGACCCCCGCCACCGGCAGGCGGCCGGCGCGGTCGCCGACGCGATGGCCGCGCTGCGGCCGGTCGGGGACGCCGTGCGGATCCTCGAAAGGATCTAGCCGTCCAGCGCCTGGATGGCCTCGTGGATGTCGAGCGTGCGCCGGGCCGACTCGACGTGCAGGTTCTCGACCATCCGGCCGTTGAACGTGACGACCCCGGAGCCCGCCCCGTCCTCCCAGGCCTGGATGAGCCCGCGCGCGTCGGCCACCGCCTGCTCGGACGGGGCGAAGGCGGCGTTGGCGCCCTCGACCTGGCCGGGGTGGATGAGGGTCTTGCCGTCGAAGCCCATCTCGCGGCCCTGGCGGCACTCGGCGAGGAAGCCGTCGGCGTCCTTCACGTCGTTGTAGACGCCGTCGACGATCGCGATCCCGGCGGCGCGGGCGGCGAGCAGGGCGGTGTGCAGCGACGGCAGGATCGGCGCACGACCGGGCACGTGCTCGGCGTAGAGCTCCTTGACGAGGTCGTTGGTGCCGAGCACCAGCACGGCCAGCCGCTCGGAGGCGCGGGCAATCGCGAGGGCGTCGAGGATGGCCACCGGCGTCTCGATCATCGCCCAGAGGCGGGTGTGCTCGGGCGCCCCGGCGGCCTCCATCGCGGCGACCAGGCCGCGGACCTCCTCCGCGCTGTTCACCTTGGGTACGACGATCGCGTCCGGCCCGGCCTGGCTGGCCGCGACCAGGTCGTCGTCGTGCCACTGCGTGCCGATCCCGTTGACCCGGATCGTCAGCTCGCGGCGGCCGTACTCGCCGGAGCGCACGGCGGCCACGGCCGCGGCCCGCGCGTCCACCTTGGCGTCCGGGGCGACCGCGTCCTCGAGGTCGAGGATGACCCCGTCGACGGGGAGGGTCTTGGCCTTCTCGAGCGCCTTGGCGTTGGAGCTCGGCATGTAGAGCACCGAGCGGCGGGGACGGAACTCGCTCATCTCAGGCCTCCTCGGCGATCGCGTCGTACTGCTTCTTCAGCTCCGGGTCGATCGCGGCCAGCTGCTCGGCCAGCTCGACCATCACCAGGCACTGCTTGAGGGAGGCGTCGTCCTCCATCTTGCCGTCGAGCATCACCGCGCCCGTGCCGTCGCCCATCGCGGCGACCACCCGGCGCGCGTGCGCGACGTCCTCGACGCTGGGGCTGAACACCCTGTTGGCGATGGCGATCTGCTTGGGGTGCAGGCTCCAGGTGCCGACGCAGCCGAGCAGGAAGGCGTTGCGGAACTGGTCCTCGCACGCCGTCACGTCGGCGATGTCGCCGAACGGGCCGTAGTAGGGGTAGATGCCGTGCATGGCGCAGGCGTCGACCATCCGGGCGATCGTGTAGTGCCAGAGGTCCTGCTGGTACGTCGGCCGCCGGGCGTCGGGCTGGTCGGGGTTGGGGTCCTCGCGGACCAGGTAGCCGGGGTGTCCGCCGCCGACGCGGGTCGTCTTCATCCGTCGGTCGGCGGCCAGGTCGGCCGGGCCGAGGCTCAGGCCCTGCATGCGGGGGGACGCGCCGCAGATCTCCTCGACGTTGGCGACTCCGCGGGCGGTCTCGAGGATCGCGTGCACGAGGATCGGCCGGTCGAGCCCGGCCTTGGCCTCGAGCTGCGCGAGCAGCCGGTCCACGTAGTGGATGTCCTCGGCGCCCTGGACCTTCGGCACCATGATCACGTCGAGCTTGGCGCCGATGGCGGGCACGAGCGTGGTCAGGTCGTCGAGCGCCCAGGGGCTGTCGAGGCTGTTGATCCGGGTCCACAGCTGGGTCGGGCCGCTCTGCCCACCGAGATTGGCGGTCTCCGACGCGATCTTCACCAGGCCCTCGCGGGCCGCCAACTTGTTGTCCGCCTTGACCGCGTCCTCGAGGTTGCCGAGCAGCACGTCGACGCTGCCGACCATGTCGGGGATCTTCGCGGCCATCTTCGGGTTGCTCGGGTCGAAGAAGTGGATCGCCCGGCTCGGGCGGGCCGGGATCTCCGTCGGGGGCGTCGGCGCACCCACCGCCAGAGGTCGGAAGAAGTCCTTCGCGCTGCGTGATCCGCTCATGCGCGGGAACGTAGCAGCGGGTGGTTACCCGCCGGTATGACGTATCTCTCGGCGGGCCAGGACCACGTCGTCGAGCGCCTCCCGGAAGGAGGGCAGCTGCTCGCTGAGCCGTCGTACGGCGTCGTCGGTGAGGTGGAGGAGCTCGAGCGGGGTCAGCGCCACGATGGTCGCCGTGCGCAGGGTGTGGTTGACGATCGCCGTCTCGCCCATGATGTCGCCGGCGCCGAGCCGGGCGATCTCCTCGCCGCCGCGGCGTACGGACACCTCGCCGGACAGGATGATGTAGGCCTTGTCGGCCGGGGTGGACTCCCCGATGGGCGACCAGCCCTGGGGAAGCCGGAGCCGGGTCGCGGCCGCGCTGATCCGCGCGACCTCGGGAGGCGTGAACGCCTCGAAGAACGAAACTGCCATCTGCCTGTGCCTCTCGGAGCCGGGGCTCCCTCCCGCCTCCCATACTCGCGGTACGGACGCCGTTCGGCCAGAGGTGGTCCGGGTGACGGTCGGCACGTCGCCTGCCGCACCTCGCGGGCGGTGAGCTGTCCACCGTCGGGTCGGCCGGATCGGTGGGAGCCGCGCCGGCGCAGGCCGACACGTCAGTGGCGGCGCTGCCACCAGCGGCGTCGGGGCGGCTGCGCCGCCTGCGTCGTACGGCGGGCCGCGGCCCGCTCGGCCCGGCGCTCCCGCCAGGCCTCGACGGTCGCCTCGAGGTCGCGCGGCATCGTGACCAGGGGCGGCCCCTCGGGCAGCCGGTAGCGGGCCGCGACCACCCGCTGGTTGAAGTCCTCGACCGCGGCCCGGACCTCGCGCTCGCTGGCGATCGTGTCGAGCCGGTCGTCGAGCTCGCCGTCCTCCTTGCGCAACTGGACGCTCGGCGGCAGGACCACGAGGCGCTCGCGCTCGACCAGCTTCTTCACCCACCAGTCGGGGTCGTGGCTGCTGCCGAGGTCGGCGATCGGCTTGCCGGCGCCGGGCAGGTCGTCGAAGTCGCCGCGCTCCATGGCGACCCGGATCTGCTGGTCGACCCAGGTCTGCTGCTGGGCGATCCGCGCGGCGGCCGCGGCACGGCCGGTGCGCTGGTCGGTCTCGCGCTCCTCGCTCATGCCCTCCGAGGATAGTCCGTCACACCGTGGTTGCTTACTCGTCGGTAACCAAGGCTGGTGTGCCGGACTACCCCGACGGCCCTCAGACGACGACCGGGCGCTCGACGTCCTCGTCCTCGGCGACCTTCGGCATCATCAGCAGCACGCCGGCGGCGATCAGCGAGGCCACGGCGCAGACCGCCCAGACGGTGAGGTAGCCCGACAGCGGGGCCTTGCCCTCGTCGGGCCCGTCGAGGGAGCCGGTCGCGGTCAGGGCGATCGCGAAGACCGCGGAGGCGATGGCGCCGCCGACGGTCTTGGTCGCGTTCGTCATGCCGGTCGCGAAGCCGGTGCGCTCGGGCGGGGCGCTGGCGGCCGCGGTCGCGGGCAGCGCGGCGACCAGGGCGCCCGAGCCGAGGCCGATGACCGCCATGTTGGTGAGCGCCTGCGCGGTGGTGTCGTGCATCGCGAGCCACAGGCCGTAGCCGAGCGCCACCAGCAGCGATGAGGCGACCAGGGCCGCCCGCGGGCCGAGGAGGCGGCTGCTCAGCGGCAGCGTGAAGGCGCCGATGGCCAGGAAGATGACGTAGACGCCGATCAGCGTGGACACGAAGCCCGAGCTCGCCCCGAGGCCGTAGCCGGCGGAGTCCGGGTCGGTCTGGGCGAAGGTCGAGAGCGGGATCTGGGCGCCGAGCACCGACATGCCGAAGAGGAACGCGGTCAGCTGCACCGGCCACTGGGCCGCCGACGAGAGCAGGCGTACGTCGATCAGCGGCTCGTCGAGGCTGTTCTCGTAGCGCACGAACGGGACCAGGACCGCGAGCCCGGCCAGGACCAGCAGCCAGGCGACGACGCTGCCGGCGCCCTCCAGCCGGACGACGACCAGCCCGGCCATCACCAGGCCGAGGGCGGCGGTGATCAGCGCGAGGCCGCCGTAGTCGATGCCGCCGCTCGCCTCGCCCGGCGCGTCCTCGATGCCCCACCAGATGAGCCCCAGGCAGATGGTCACGACGATCGCGGGGAGCATCAGCAGCACGGTCATCGAGGTGGCCTCGACCAGGGCGCCGGAGGTGAGCGCGCCGACGATGACCGACAGCTCCAGCGCGCCGACCAGGATCGCGGCCGAGCGCCGGGTGAGCCGGGTCTGCTGGCCGGTCCCGGCCGTGCGGCGGTAGATGATCGCCACCTCGAGCGGCAGCCAGACGACGTACGCGCCCTGGATGGCCCAGCCGATGAGGAAGGTCGTGAAGTTGGGTGCGAAGGCCAGCACCCAGGAGCCGAGCGCGGTGACCGCGGTCGAGAGCAGCAGCACCTTCTTGTGGCCGACCAGGTCGCCGAGCCGGGCCAGCAGCGGCACGCAGAGCGCCGAGACGATCAGCTGGGCCGCCTCGAACCAGTTGACGTCGCCCTCGGGGATGCCGAGGTGCTCGGCGATGTCGGGGTAGATCGGCGTGTAGTAGCCCTGCAGCACCCCGCTCGCGACCTCGACGCAGACCAGGAAGCCGACGATGGCGAAGAGGCCGTGCACCGGCTTCAGGCCGGTGCTGGAGGTCTGGGTCACTGCGGGGTCCCTGCGGAAGCGCGAGCGTAGCGAGTGGTTTCGTGGGGTGAGTTCACTGCGGGAGCCTCTCGATCAGGTGGCGGTACCAGCGGACGCCGTCGAGGAAGGCGTCGACCCCGAGGTGCTCGTCGTACGAGTGGATCGCCTGGCGCTGCGCCTTCGTCATCCGGAACGGGGCGAACCGGAAGACGCGCTCGCAGATCGCCGTGAAGTGGCGGGCGTCGGTGGCGGCCATCATGACGTACGGCGCGGGCACGGCGTCGGGGAAGATCTCGCTGATCGAGCGCTCGATCAGCTCGAAGGCGTCGTCGCGCGGGGAGATCGGGCTGGGCTCGTTCTGCTCGACGACGCTGATCTCGACCTGGTCGTCGCCGATCGCCTTCCGCACGTGCTCCAGGACGCCGGTGACGGTGTCGCCGACCATGATCCGGATGTTGACGCCGGCCTTGGCGGTGCCGGCGATGACGTTGAGGGCGGGGCTGCCCGACAGCGTGGTGACGGCGAACGTCGTCCGTGCCATCGCGGCCGGCTCCGGCCCGGCGGCCAGCAGCGCGCGGGTCAGCAGCGGCTTGATCCGCTCGGCACCGGCCATCAGCGGGCGCAGGGGCAGCGGGGCGTGCGGGGCCATCCGGCGGAACAGCTCGAGGGTCGGCTCCGGGACGCTCGCCGGCATCGGGCTCTTCTCGAGCCGGGTGATCGCGCGGGCGATCCGGGCGGTCGGGCCCCACCTGGCCGGGGTGCTCGCGTGCCCGCCGCGGCCGGTCGCGGTCAGCTCGAACGACGTCACGCCCTTCTCGGTCACGCCCACGACCCCGATCGGGGCGCCGACGCCGGGGAAGGCCTCGCTGGCGATCGCGCCGCCCTCGTCGAGCACGAACCAGGGCCGTACGCCGCGCCGCGTCAGCTCGTCCACCGCGAGGCCGGCCGCCACCCCGGCGATCTCCTCGTCGCAGCCGAAGCTCAGCCAGACGTCCTGGGCGGGGGTGTGTCCGCGCTCGAGCAGCGTCTCGACCGCCTCGCAGATCCCGGCCACGCAGCCCTTGTCGTCGAGGGTGCCGCGGCCCCAGACGCTGCCGTCCACGATCGCGCCGGAGAACGGCGGGTGCTGCCACTCGCCCTCCACCGGGACGACGTCGAGGTGGGCCATCAGGACGACCGGCCGGGTGTCGGCGGCGCCGGGCCAGCGGAAGAGCAGGCCGTGGGTGTGGATCCGGGTCAGCTCCAGCCGCTCGTGGAGCAGCGGGAACTGCCGCTCCAGCTCCTCCAGCAGCCGGTCGAACGCGTCGGTGTCCACCAGCTGCGGATCGCGGTGGCTGACCGTCGGGATCCGGACCAGCGCCTGCAGCTTCGCGACCGCCCTGTCATCCATGGGCGGCAGGCTACTTCTCCGTCGCCGCTCTCGGATCCGAGACGGCCGGTCGGGGTGGCGGCTTGTGGCCGTCGGTCCCGGGCGGTCTGCTGGGTCAGTGACCCCAGCTGCCCCGGTGGACGACCTCGTCGAGGGGCCTCCTGCGTCGGCGGGCCGGGGAGCCCGGGGCCCCACCGTCGGCCGGGTGACCCAGGGTGATCACGCCGATCGGGTCGTGGTCGTCGGGGATCGCGAAGGCCCGTCGTACGGCGTCGTCGGCGTGCGGGGGTACGCCGAAGAAGCAGCCACCCAGCCCCGCGTCCACCGCGGTCTGCAGCACCAGCAGGCTGGCCATCGCGGTGTCGAGGTGCCAGAACGGCATCGGCCAGCGGGCCTCGTCGCGGTCGGTCCAGCCCTTGTCGGGCCGGGCGTAGCGGTCCAGGTAGGCGGCCTTGCTGCTGCACGGGACGATCACCACCGGCGCGGTCATCATGCCGCGCAGCCAGCTGTCCGGCTCCTTGTCGAGGTCGGCCGTCGTTGCCCAGAAGCGCCGTACGTCGTCGGGGGTGTCGAGCACCAGGAACCCCCAGCCCTGGCTGAACCCGGCGCTCGGCGCCCGGGTCGCGTTGGCCAGGGCCCGGTCGACGAGGGCCGGGTCGACCGGCTCGTCGGTGTAGCGACGGACCATCCGGCGGCGTCGTACGACGTCCTGGAACTCCATGGAGGAAACCTTGCCCGATGACTTCGAGGCCATGTGGTCCGACCTCGCACCGGTCGGCCGGTCGACCACCAGCGGGGGCTACTTCCGCCAGCCGTTCCTGAGCGCCGAGCGGGAGCTGGCCGCGTGGTTCGTCGAGCAGTGCGCCGCCCGGGGCCTGCGGGTCGAGACCGACGGGTTCGGCAACACCGTGGGCTGGTGGGACGTCGACCCAACGCTGGTTGAGGTGCGAAGGCCCCGCGGGCCTGAGCCTCGAAACCCCCGCAGTCCCACCCCCGGCGCCGTCCTGACCGGCTCCCACCTCGACTCGGTCCTCGACGGCGGGGCGTACGACGGCCCGCTCGGCGTGGTCTCCGCGCTGGCCGCCGTCGACCTCCTGCGCGAGCGTGGCGTCGCCCCGTCCCGACCGCTCGGTGTCGGGGTGTTCGCGGAGGAGGAGGGATCGCGCTTCGGGCTGGCCTGCCTCGGCTCGCGACTGGCGACCGGGGTGCTCGCGTGGGAGGACGCCCGGACGCTGACCGACCGCTCCGGGGTGGCGCTCGCGGACGTCGTACCCGGCGGGTCGTCGTCGCTGCTCGCCGACGTCGGGACCTTCGTCGAGCTGCACGTCGAGCAGGGCCGCGACCTGGTCGACCGCGACGCGGCGGTCGGGGTGGCGAGCGAGATCTGGCCGCACGGGCGCTACCGAGTCGACGTCACCGGAGCGGCCAACCACGCGGGGACGACCCGGATGGAGGACCGGGCGGACCCGATGCTGACCTTCGCGATGACCGCCCTCGCGGCCAACAAGCAGGCTCGGCTCTCGGGCCAGCGGGCGACCTTCGGGCGGGTGTCGGTGGAGCCCAACGGGACCAACGCGGTGCCCTCCCGGGTCACCGCGTGGCTCGACGCCCGGGCATCGTCCGACGACGCGCTGGCCGCGCTCGTCGAGGCCGTGACGCGGCAGGCCTCCGAGCGCGCGGCGCGCGACGGCACGGCGGTGGCGGTCACCGCCGAGTCGGTCTCGGCCTCGGTGGCCTTCGACCCCGCGCTGGCCGCCGCGCTGACCGACCCGCGCGGCTGGCCGGTCATCCCGACCCAGGCCGGCCACGACGCCGGCATCCTCCAGGCCGCGGGGATCCCGACCGCGATGCTCTTCGTCCGCAACCCGACGGGCGTCTCCCACTCGCCGCTGGAGGCGGCCGCCCTGGCCGACTGTCTGCTCGGCGTGGTCGCGCTCGCCGACGTGCTCGAGGGGCTGTTGTGACGGCGTACCTGCTCGAGCGAGCCTGGGTCGGCGGCGCGGTCGTCGACGACGTGCGGGTCGAGATCGAGGGTGGGCGGTTCACGGGGGTGGATGTCCTACTTCCCCGGTTCACCGGGAAAGTAGGACATCGCCTCCCCGGCCTCACCCTCCCCGGCCTGGCCAACGCCCACAGCCACGCGTTCCACCGGGCGCTGCGCGGACGGACCCAGCGCGGGGGCGGGACGTTCTGGACCTGGCGCGAGCAGATGTACGACGTCGCCGGGCGGCTCGACCCGGACTCCTACCACCGGCTCGCGACGGCCGTCTTCCGCGAGATGGTCGCGGCGGGGATGACGACGGTGGGCGAGTTCCACTACCTGCACCACCAGCCCGACGGCACGCCGTACGACGAGCCGCACGCGATGGCGCTCGCCCTGGTCGAGGCGGCTCGGACCGCCGGGATCCGGATCGCGCTGCTGGACACCTGCTACCTCAGCAGCGGATTCGGCGCGCCCCCACAACCAGCGCAATTGCGCTACTCGTGGGGCTCCGCTGCCGCCTGGGCCACACAGACGGCGCAATTGCGCCGGTGGGGGGAGGCGCAGCCGCACGTTGCGGTCGGTGCGGCCATCCACTCGGTGCGGGCCGTGCCGCGCGCGGACCTGCCGACCGTGGTCGAGGCGGCCCGGGGCGGGCCGCTGCACGTGCACCTCAGCGAGCAGGTGCAGGAGAACGACGACTGCCTCGCGGCGTACGGCGTCACCCCGACCGCCCTCCTGCAGGAGGCGGGCGCCCTCGGTCCGGACACCACCGTCGTGCACGCCACCCACCTGACCGACGCCGACGTCGAACAGTTGGGGACGACGGGGACCACCGTCTGCATGACCCCCACCACCGAGCGCGACCTGGGCGACGGCATCGGTCCGAGCCGGGCGCTGCACGACGCGGGCGCCCGGCTGAGCCTCGGCAGCGACAGCCACGCGGTCGTGGACCCGTTCGAGGAGATGCGGGCGGTCGAGCTCGACGAGCGGCTGGCCACGCAGCGGCGTGGCCACTGGTCCGCGGCCGAGCTGCTGACGGCCGCCACCCGCCACGACAGCCTGGGCTTCGCGGACGCCGGCCGGATCGAGGTCGGCGCCCGCGCGGACCTCGTCACCCTCGCCACCGACACCCCGACCACCGCCGGGACCGGCGCCGACGAGCAGACGGCCGTCTTCGCCGCGACCGCGGCCGACGTGACCCACGTCGTGGTCGACGGCCGGGTCGTGTACGACGGCGACCGGGCCGCGGTCGGCCGGGCCCTCCACGACGAGATCCAGAGGCTGATGGGATGACCGCCACCCTGTTCACCGGCATCGCCGAGCTGGTCACCAACGACCCCGAAGCCCACGACGCCGAGGCCACCGATCCCGGGGCCGACGACCGGCTGAGCGCGATCGAGCACGCCGCGCTCGTGGTCGAGGGCGGGAAGGTCGTCTGGGTCGGCCCGGCCCGGGACGCCCCGGCCGCGGACGCGTCGTACGACGTCGCCGGCCGGGCGGTGCTGCCCGGCTTCGTCGACTCGCACAGCCACCTGGTCTTCGCGGGCGACCGGTCACGGGAGTTCGCGGCCCGGATGGCGGGCGAGTCGTACGCCGCCGGCGGCATCCGCACGACGGTCGCCGCGACCCGGGCCGCCACCGACGAGCAGCTGACCGCGCACGTCGCCCGGCTGGTCCGGGAGATGCAGCGCCAGGGCACCACGACCGTCGAGATCAAGAGCGGCTACGGCCTCACGGTCCGCGACGAGGCCCGCAGCCTCGCGGTGGCGCGCCAGTTCACCGACGAGACGACCTTCCTCGGCGCGCACGTGGTCCCCGACGGCGACCCGGGGCAGTACGTCGAGCTGGTCACCGGCCCGATGCTCGAGGCCGCCCGCCCGTACGCCCGCTGGATCGACGTGTTCTGCGAGGAGGGCGCGTTCGACGAGGACCAGGCGCGGACCGTCCTGGCGGCGGGCGCGGCCGCCGGGCTGCGCGGCCGGCTGCACGCGAACCAGCTCGGCCCCGGGCCCGGCGTACGCCTGGCGGCCGAGCTGGGCCTGGTCGCCGTCGACCACTGCACCTACCTCGACGCCGCCGACGTCGACGCGCTGCGCGACAGCGGCACGGTGGCCACCCTGCTCCCGGGCGTGGAGTTCTCGACGCGCCAGCCCTACCCCGACGCCCGCCGGCTCCTCGACGCCGGCGTCCGGGTCGCGCTGGCCAGCGACTGCAACCCCGGTTCGTCGTACACGAGCTCGGTGCCGTTCTGCATCGCACTGGCCGTCCGCGAGATGGGGATGACGCCCGCGGAGGCCGTGCACGCCGCGACGTACGGCGGGGCCGCGGCCCTCGACCGCGACGACGTCGGCCGGTTGACGGTCGGCAGTCGGGCCGACTTCTTCGCGATCGACGCCCCGAGCCACGTGCATCTGGCCTACCGGCCGGGGGTGCCCCTGGTCGCTGGCACCTGGGTCGGAGGCCGTCCGATCTGAGGTAGGCGGGCCGCCGGTCTAAGGCACCAGCCCGATGTGCGCGCCTACCTCAGGCGACGAACCTCGGGGACATGACCGACAACACCGCCTTCCTGAAGTCCGAGCTCGCCTACCGCACCCACCGGATCAAGACCGGGGTCGTCGGCCGTCGCCGCGGTCACGTCCGCACCCCGTGGTCCCGCCGACCGGCCGACGCGAGCGACGACGCCCGCTGAGAAGGGTGACCGCACTGTCGTGGCGCCCGGCGATGATGGGGGGCATGGCCACCCCGCGCACCGCCCCGACCGTGATGGTCGGGCGCGACGCCGAGCTCGACGAGATCACGTCGTCGCTCGGCGTCGGGGCGAGCGAGCCCGGCGGCGTCGTCCTGCTCTCCGGTGACGCCGGGGTGGGCAAGACCCGGCTGCTGATGGAGCTGCGCGACCGGGCGCTGGCCGAGGGCTGGCAGGTGCTCGCCGGGCACTGCCTCGACTTCGGCGACAGCGCGCTGCCCTACCTCCCGTTCTCCGAGGTGATCGGCCGGCTGCTCGTCGACCGGCCGGACGTGGTCGAGAAGGTCGCGGCCACCCACCCCGCCCTGGCCCGGCTCAAGCCCGGTCGCCGGATGATCGGCGCCGACGAGGACGCGTCGGCGCTCGACCGCGGCGACCTGTTCGAGGCCGTGCACGCGCTGCTCGGCACGGCCGCGGGCCAGGCACCGCTGCTGCTGGTCGTCGAGGACACCCACTGGGCCGACCGGTCGACGCGCGACATGCTCAGCTTCCTGTTCTCGCGGCCGTTCTCCGCCCCGGTCGGGGTGGTCGCGTCCTATCGCTCCGACGACCTGCACCGGCGCCACCCGCTGCGCCGCCAGGTGGCGGAGTGGTCGCGGCTGCGCGAGGTCGACCGGGTCGCCCTCAGCCCGCTGCCCGACGACGCCGTACGCGCCCTGGTGGCCCAGCTGGCGCCCGCGGGCCTGGACGCCAAGGAGCTGGCCGGGCTGACCCAGGACGTCGTCGACCGCGCCGACGGCAACGCCTTCTTCGTCGAGGAGCTCACGAGCGCCGCGACCGTCGGTGACCTCGGTGACCTCGCCGACGTGCTGCTCGTCCGCCTCGACCGGCTCGACGACGTCGCCCGCCAGGTCGTCCGGACCGCCAGCGTCAGCGGACGCAAGGTCGCCCACGACATGCTCGAGGTGGTGTCCGGTCTCGACGCCGCCGCCCTCGACGAAGGTCTGCGCCGCGCCGTCGAGATGAACGTGCTGGTGGCCGAGCACGGCCGCTACGCCTTCCGCCACGCGCTGCTCGCCGAGGCGGTCTACGACGACCTGCTGCCCGGCGAGCGGGTGCGGCTGCACGGCCGGTACGCCGCGGCACTGCGCGACGGCGCGGCCCGCGGCGCCGCCGCCGAGCTGGCCCGGCACGCGCGGCTGGCGACCGACCTCGACCTGGCCCTCGACGCCAGCATCCGCGCCGGCCACGAAGCGAGCTCGGTCGGCGGCCCCGACGAGGCGGCCTACCACTACCAGCAGGCGCTCGAGCTGCTCGCCGAGCCGAGTCGGTTCGCCCGGGCCGACGTCGAGGTGTCCAAGCTGGTCGTGCAGGCGGCCGACGCGCTCAACGCCAGCGGCGACGCGGAGCGGGCGGTCGCCCTGATCGACGCCCACCTGGAGCGTCTCCCCGAGGACACCACGGACGCGGCCCGCTCCCGGATGCTGATGGCCCAGGCCAACGCGCTCTACGTCATCGAGACCGTGCGCGACCCGGCCGCGGTCTCCGCCCGGGCCGTCGAGCTCGCCCCCGAGGGCGACAGCCCCCTGCGGGCCCGGGCGCTGGCGGTGCACGCCCGGGTGCTGGCCGGAGGCGGGCGCTACGACGATGCGCAGGCCGCCGGGATGGACGCCCTCGCGCTGGCCGAGAAGCTCCAGCTGAGCGAGCTGGTCGCCGACGCGGTGACCACGTTGAGCCTGCTGAAGAAGGCCGGCCCCAAGGAGGGTCTGCGCGCAGCGCTCGGGGACGCCGTCGCGCAGGCGGAGGCCACCGGCGCGGTGCTGTCCGAGGTGCGCGGGCGGTTCCTGCTGGGCCGGTCCTACGAGGACTGGGCCGAGTTCGCGGAGGCCGAGCGGTGGTTCCGCAGCACCATCGACGTCGCGCTGGCGGCCGGGCTGCCGTGGGCGCCGTACGCCTTCGAGGCGCGGTGGCAGCTCGCCTGGGTGCTCCACGTCCAGGGCCGCTGGGACGACGTGCTGGCGCTGACCGACGTGGCCGACCTGACCCCGCCGGCGATCCCGCGGGCGCTGCTCGACTCGATCCGGCTGCTGGTGCGCCAGGCCCGCGGCGAGGACATCGCCGCGGAGGTGCAGGCGCTGCGCCGGCTGTGGGAGCGCGAGGGCGGGATCGCCATCCAGTCCGCCGAGCTGCAGACCGTGTGCGCCGGCCGGAGCGGGGACGCGGCCGCCGTCCTCGCGGCGTACGACGAGGCCGTCACGGTGCTCGGCCGGATCTGGCACGAGTGGTTCAGCGCCCGGGTGCGGCTCGCAGCGGTGGCGGTCGCGGAGCTGGCGGCCCTGGTGCCGCGGATGAGCGCGGCCGAGCGCGAGCGGGTCGTGGTCGACGTCGAGCGGCTGCACGACGACGGCCACACGGTGCTCGAGCGCTACGCCGACCCGTCCGGCCACTGGGGCCCCGAGGGCCGGGCCTGGGTGAGGCGGCTGGACGCCGAGACGCTGCGGGTCCGCTGGCTCGCCGGGGTCGACGCGCCACCGCTCGACGTGCTGCTGGAGGTCTGGCGCGAGACGATCCAGCTCTTCGAGGACTTCGGGCACGTGCACGAGACGGCCCGGTCCCGCGCCGCGCTCGCCGCGATCCTGCGCGCGACCGGCGACGTCGCCGCCGGCCGGGTCGAGGTCGACCTGGCCCGCGACGCCGCCCGCGCCCTGGGCGCCCGACCGCTGCTCGAGACGCTGGCCGCGCTGGGCTCCGGGCCCGCCCGGGGCGACGCCGCCCCCGACACCCTCACCGCGCGGGAGGCCGAGATCCTGGCCCACGTCGCCGAGGGCCGGTCCAACGGCGAGATCGCCAAGCAGCTCTTCATCAGCGCCAAGACCGTCTCGGTGCACGTCTCCAACATCCTGGCCAAGCTCGGCGCCTCGAGCCGCACCGAGGCCGCCGCGATCGCCCGCCGCCGGGGTCTGCTGTCATAGCCCGGTGATCTGCTCCTCGCTGTCCGCCGCCGACGGTGAGCCGCAGGCCGGGACCGCGCCGACCGACACCGAGTGGCTGTTCGTCGAGCACCCCGGACCGTGGGGCGCGAAGGCTGCCGACGACCTCGGTCTGACCGTCCCCGGCGTACGGGTGCAGCTGATCCGCCGCCACGGTCGGTCCTCGTCCGAGTCCGGCGTCCGGCTCTTCGCCGCGACGCTCGAGGCCGAGGTCTCGGTGCGCACCGCGGTCGTCCCGTCCCTGGCCGCGCTCGACGACGCGACCTGGACGCCGTACGACGAGCCGTTGCTCCTCGTCTGCACCAACGGCCGCCGCGACCGCTGCTGCAGCGAGCTCGGTCGCCCGGTGGCGGCCGCACTCGCCGACCGTTGGCCGGACGCCACCTGGGAGACCACCCACATCGGCGGCCACCGGTTCTCCGGCACCCTGCTCGCCCTGCCCTCGGGCGTCGCCCTGGGCCGGCTGTCCGCGTCGACGGCGGTGCCCGCGGTCGAGGCGCTGCTCGCCGGTTCGCTGCCCGACCTCGGCCTGGTCCGCGGCCGCTCCGGGCTGCCCGGTCCGGCGCAGGCGGCCGAGCTGGAGCTCCGCCGTACCCACGGCCTGACCCGGCTCGGCGAGGTCTCGGTCACCGGGACCTCGGGCGACGAGGTGACGCTCCGGACGGCCTCCGGCGAGCTCCGGGCGACGGTGACCACGACCCGTGGCGAGCCCCGCCAGCAGTCCTGCGGGGACGCGAAGCTGAAGGCCGCGCCGTCGTACCTGGTGGCGCTGCGGTGAAAGGTCGGTGAACCGCGTGTGACGCCCGGGGCAGGAGGCGAACGGGTGGCCTAGGTTCCGCGGGACCGAAGGAGCTCGATGACCACCCGACGAAGCGCGCGCGGAGCGCTGATCACCCTCGTGCTGGCCGCGTTGCTGGCCCCACTCGGCTGCTCGACGACCGAGCCCGCCGACCTGGCCGGCGGGCCGCAGGCGGCGGACGGCGCCACGGCGGCGGTGCCGGAGCGGCAGTCGCCGCCGGTCGAGCCCGCGCCGGCGGCGACACCGGCCACGAGCGCTCCGCCCACTCCGGTGGCGACCGAGGTCCGCCGGGTGTCCAACTGCCTGTCCGACGCCCTCGGGGAGGTGAGCCAGCGCGAGCGGGTGCTCCCGGACCGGATGAACGCCGCGGGGACCAGCCCCCTGATGGCGACCGACGTGACGGTCGTCAACGTCTCCGCGGAGGCCTGCTTCCTGTCGGGCTGGCCCGGGGTGACCCTGATCGGGGACGGGCTGACCCACCCGTCGGTCGAGGGGGCACCTGCGCCCGAGGCCGACCACGAGACGGTGCCGCAGCAACGCGTCGAGAACCTCGCGGGAGACGCCCCGGCCATCGAGCTCCCACCGGGTGGGAGCACGTCGTTCAGCGTCCTGTACGACGGGCTCGTCTGCCTCGAGCCGGTGTGGCGGATGGATCTGCAGGTGGTGGGCGACCCCCGACCGATCGAGGTGGCGCGCACCCAGATCTGCAACTCCGACCCGGTGCAGGTCGGGCCGTTCGGCACGGTCGTCGACGCGGAGTAGGCCTCAGCCGAACGCGCGCGCCACGTGCCCCAGCAGGTCGGGGTAGCGCTGCAGGTGGGCGCCGCCGTTGAGGTCGAGCACCTCGCCGGTGAGCCACTCGGCGCGCGAGATCCACACGACCGCGGAGGCGACCTCGGCGGGCGTGCCGGCGCGGCCGAGCGGGGTGTTGGCGAGGTAGTCGTCCTCGATCCCGGGGATCCCCATCGCCGGCTCGGTCAACGGCGTGACGACCAGGCCGGGGGAGACCGCGTTCACCCGGATCCCGCGCGGGCCGAGCTCCAGCGCCGCGACCTCGGTGAGCATGGCCAGGCCCGCCTTGGCCGAGCAGTACGCCGCCATCCCCGCCCCCGGCTGTCGCGCGTTGAGCGAGGTCAGCGAGGTGATCGAGCCGCCGCGTCCGAGCACGCGTGCGGCGTGCTTGAGGACCACCAGCCCGCCGGTCAGGTTGACGTCGACCACCCGCCGGAACTCCGCCACATCGTGGTCGGCCACCGCCATCAGGGTGCTGACGCCGGCGCTGTTGACGACGACGTCGACCCGGCCGTGGTCGGCGACGACCCGGTCGAGGAGGGCGCTCACCGACGGCTCGGAGGTGACGTCGACCTCGGGCAGGTCGGCCACCACGACGGTGCAGCCGCCGGCCTCGAGGGCGGTCGCGCAGGCGGCCCCGATGCCGGACGCACCCCCGACCACGACGGCGACGCGAGAGGGATCGGACACGGCGTACCTCCAGGCGGGAGTCAATTGACGCGTGTCAACTTAGGGCCTAGCGTCCCCGCCATGCCAGCACCCACCACCCCGCCGACGACCGCCGTCATCGGCGCCGGCATCAGCGGTCTCACCTCGGCCAAGATGCTCGGCGACTACGGCGTGCCGCACACCGTCTTCGAGACCTCTGACCGGGTCGGCGGCAACTGGGCGTTCGGCAACCCGAACGGGCACAGCTCGGCGTACCGCTCGCTGCACATCGACACGTCCAAGCACCGGCTGTCCTTCAAGGACTTCCCGATGCCGGACAGCTACCCCGACTTCCCGCACCACACCCAGATCAAGGACTACCTCGACTCGTACGCCGACGCGTTCGGGCTGCGCGAGCGGATCGAGTTCGAGAACGGCGTCCAGCACGCGGAGCGGCTGCCCGACGGCGGCTGGGAGATCACCGACCAGGCCGGCGCCACGCGTCGCTTCGACCTGCTCGTGGTCGCGAACGGTCACCACTGGGACCCCCGCACCGCCGAGTTCCCGGGGGAGTTCACCGGGGAGTCGATCCACTCCCACCACTACATCGACCCGACCGAGCCGCTCGACTTCAAGAAGAAGCGGATCCTGGTCGTCGGCATCGGCAACAGCGCCGCCGACATCGCGGTCGAGCTGTCGTCGAAGTCGCTGCAGAACGAGGTCACGCTCTCGACCCGGTCGAGCGCCTGGATCGTGCCGAAGTACATGGGCGGGCTGCCGGCCGACAAGTACTTCGCCACCATCCCCCAGATCCCGCTGCACTGGCAGCGCTGGGTGCTGCAGAAGATGCAGGTGATGGCCGGCTCGAACCCCGAGCTCTACGGTCTGCCGAAGCCCAACCACAAGTTCTTCGAGGCGCACCCGACGCAGTCGGTCGAGCTGCCGCTGCGGCTCGGGTCGGGCGACATCACGCCGAAGGTCAACGTCAGCCGACTCGACGGGAGCACCGTCCACTTCGAGGACGGCACGTCCAGCGACTTCGACATCATCGTCTACGCCACCGGCTACAACATCACCTTCCCGTTCTTCGACGAGGGCTTCCTCAGCGCGCCGGACAACGCGATCCGGCTCTTCAAGCGGATGTTCAAGCCGGGCCTCGACGACCTGGTCTTCATGGGCTTCGCCCAGGCCACGCCGACGCTGTTCCCGTTCGTGGAGGCCCAGGCCCGCCTGCTCGGCGCGTACGCCGTCGGCCGCTACGCCCTGCCCGACCCCACCGAGATGGAGCGGGTGATCGACGCCGACCAGCAGAAGTTCACCGGACACGTCCTCGACCGGCCGCGGCACACCCAGCAGCTCGACTACTTCGTCTACGAGCACGACCTGCGCACCCAGGAGATCCCGGCCGGCCTGAGGCGGGCCTCCGCATGACGGTCACCCGCGGCGACCGCCGTCGTACCGCCCTGCTCGCGGCGCTCGACGAGCACCTCCGCGACGCCGGCCCCGGCGCCCGCCTCGAGGACATCAACGTCGCCGACCTCTCGCGCCGCGCGGGCGTCACGCGCTCGGCGTTCTACTTCTACTTCGACAACAAGGCCGCCGCCGTCGCCGCCCTGATGGACGAGATGTACGACGAGGCCTGGGGCGCGGCCGACCTGCTCGGCGGCGACGGCTCGATGCGCGACCGGACGGCGGCCGCGATCCGGCGGGTCTTCGAGGGCTGGGGGCAGCGCCCGCACGTCTACCGCGCGATGCTCGAGGCGCGGGCGACCAGCCCGGCCGCCCGCGAGCGCTGGGACGCCCACATCGCCTCGTTCGTCGAGGTGGTCGCGGCGGTGATCGACGCCGAGCGGGTCGCCCGCCAGGAGACCGGCGGGCCGCCCGCGCTGGCCATCGCCACCGCGCTCCTCGACGTCAACGACCGCACCCTGGAGCGACTGGTCCGGGCCCCGGAGCGGGCCGACGACGGGACCGAGGACGGGTTCGACTGGGAGACCCACGTCGACGCGGTCGTCCACCTCTGGCTGAGCACCATCTACGGGAGCACCCGATGACCCACGACTCCGTCACCTTCACCTCCGGCGGCGTGACCTGCGACGCCTGGCACTTCACCGGCACCGACGAGCTCGCGACCTCCGCCGGCCGACCGGTCGTGGTGATGGCCCACGGCCTCGCCGGCACCAAGGACTCCGGCCTGGAGCCGTTCGCGGTCGGGCTGGCCGAGGCCGGCCTCGACGTCCTCGCCTTCGACTACCGCGGCTTCGGCGCCTCCGGGGGCTCGCCGCGCCAGGTCGTGTCGATGGCGGCGCAGCTCGAGGACTACCGCGCCGCGATGGCGGCGGCCGCGCGGCTGCCCGGCGTGGACCCGCAGCGCCTCGTGCTCTGGGGCGTCTCGCTCGCCGGCGGGCACGTGCTCGCCGCCGCCGCCCACCGCGACGACGTCGCGGCCGTGGTCTCGCTGACCCCGCTGGTCGACGGCGTCGCCGCCGGCCGCCACGCGCTGGCCCACCACAAGCCGTCCTCCATGCTGCGCTCCACCGTCGAGGGCGTGCGCTCCCGGGTCGGCGCCCAGCGCCTCATGCCCGTGGTCGCCGCTCCCGGCGAGCTCGGCGCGCTGACCCTGCCCGGCGCCCGCGAGGACTACCTGGCCATCGCCGGCCCGACCTGGCGCAACGAGGTCGACGCGACGGTCGGTCTCGAGCTCGGCGGCCACCGGCCGATCAAGGAGGCCAAGCACGTCCGGGCCCCGCTGCTCGTCCAGATCGCCGACTTCGACCGCAGCGCCCCGCCGTACGCCGCCGCCAAGGCCGCGTTCAAGGGCCGCGCCGAGGTCCGCCACTACCCCTGCGACCACTTCGACGTCTGGCCCGGCAAGGACTGGTTCGAGCCGGCGCTGGAGCACCAGGTGGCGTTCCTGCGGCGGCACCTGGCCGGCCCGGCCGTGTCGTGAGTGCTGACGTTCTGTAGTCGAGGCGGAGTACGGCGGGCGCTCGTCAGCCCAGGTCGGGCAGCGGGACCCGGTTGCTGAGGGTCGGCGTGTAGGCGTCGAGCATCTCGATCGTGTGGTCGGCCATCCGCGCGAAGACCACGGGGTCCAGCACGGTGCCGGTGACGTCGATGCCGTTGGAGAACCGCAGCTCGCCGTCGGTGAGGTCGAGCTCGAACTTGCCGACCGCGAGGCCGTAGTTCACCGCGGCCACGGCCACGGCCGCCTCGGTGCGGGCGTCCTCCGCGACGGTGTGCGGAAGCACGCCGTAGAAGATGGCCTGGCCCTCCAGAGGCTCGATCTGGATGTAGCAGGTGTAGCTCCGCTCGCCCTGCAGCTCCAGCGACCAGATCAGCTGGTCGGGAAGCTGGGTCAGGCCCCAGCCACGGTCGATCACGACCTGCGTGATCGCTGCCTGGATGGACTCGACGGTGCGGTCGACGGCGTTGCCGTCTGCAGGCTCGGACACGGTGGCCAGCTCCTCAGGGGGTCTTCGCGGGGACGGTGGGCAGGCTCACCGTAGCCGTGGATGACGACGCGACCGGCGGCGTCGTGGTGGTGGTGGCGACGGGCGTGGTCGAACCGGTCGTCGGGGTCCCGGTCGTCGGCAGGGTGAGGGTGGCCAGGTACTTCGCCTTGCCGGTGGTGTCCCACGCGGTCTTGGCGGTCGTCGCCTCGAGAAGCGCGGCGACGTGCGTCGCGCTCATCTCGTAGGTCTCGGCCACCATCTCGCCGTCCGCCCACTTCCAGTGCACACCGTTGCCGGGCTTCGGCTTGCCGTCCTTGTCCATGTGGGCGTGGATGACGATCTCGGGTATGCCGTCGATCTCCTGGCTCACGGAGAACTCGTCGGCGTGGTGCTTGTCGTGCGAGCTCTTGTAGGTGTCGCGCACCTTCCCGGCCTTCAGCGTCGACGCGTGCGTCGCGAGGATGTAGTCGCCCCAAGCCTTGGCGATCTGCTTGCGGAACGGGATCCCGCTCTGGTTGTGGTCGAAGGCGAGGAGCTGTGCGCGCGCTTGGTCGAGGGTGTACGCCGTCCCGGGCTGCGGCTTCTTGCCCTCCGCGATCTGAGCGTCGGTCGGTGGTTTGGTCGCCGTACCCCCGCCCTTCTTGCCTGCGCGTCGGATGACGGGTCCGGAGCCGTCGTCCGGCAGCCGACGCAGCCGGTCGAGCGGACCGCCCGCGACGGTGCCGCCGCCGGTGTCGCGGCCGAGCCCGGCCGTCGTGCGCAGCACCGGCAGCGCGACCGGGGTGCTGATCGTCGAGGCCGGTGGTGCCGGAGCGGGGGCAGGCTGAGCGGAGGTGCTCGCACGGGTGTGGAGCTGCTCGTGCGTCATGTCGGATCTCCCGTCGACGACCCCCGGTCCTCGCACCCTAGGCGTCCCGGGCGGCTCGCGCTGGGGTATGGCCGAATCTTGTCACTTCGCGGTCTCGCGAGACTGTTGACACCTGTTCAACAGCAGCCCAGCATGTCGTGGGTGGCCACCCTGGAGGAGACGCCCGACACCCGCGCCCTGACCGACGCCCGCCTGCGCCGGATGAGCGGCACCGGCAAGGCGCCGAAGGTCGACATCGACGCGGCCGGGCTGCCGCCCGGTCCGCGCTGGCCGGTGCTCCTGCAGACGGCCGGGCTGCTGCGGTTCCGGCACGCGTTCCACCCCTGGCTGCAGCGGAGGTACGGCGACGTCTTCACCGTCCGCCTGGTCCCCGGGGGCCGTCCGCTGGTGTTCTTCACCCGCCCCGAGCACACCCGGGAGATCTTCGCCGCGGATCCCGAGCTCTTCCACGCCGGCAAGGGCAACGCGATCCTCGGGCCGATCATGGGCGAGCACTCGCTGCTGCTCCAGGACGGTGCCGACCACAAGCGGGCGCGCAAGCTGATCATGCCGGCCTTCAACGGGCACGCGCTGCGCGACTACCGCTCGCTGGTCACCGACCTGGCCCGCGACGAGGTCGCGCACTGGCCGGAGGACCGGACGTTCCGCAGCCTGGACCGGATGAACACGCTCACCCTCGAGATCATCCTGCGGGTGGTCTTCGGGGTCACCGACGAGGAGCGGCTGCGCGCGCTGCGGCCCCGGGTGACGGCGACCGTCGACATCAGCCCCGGCATCCTGCTCGGCTGGGGCTACCCGCGGCTGCAGCGGTTCGGGCCGTGGAAGCGGACGGTCGACAACCAGGCCGAGCTCGACCGCCTGATGTACGCCGAGATCCGCGAGCGCCGGTCGGCCCCCGACCTGGCCGAGCGCACCGACGTGCTGTCCCGGCTGATGCTGGTCCACGACGAGGACGGGCAGGACGCGCTCGACGACACCGAGCTGCGCGACCAGCTCGTCACGCTGCTGCTCGCCGGCCACGAGACGACCGCGAGCGCGCTCTCGTGGGCGTTGTACGAGATCGGGCAGGACCCGACGCTGCTCCGCCGTACCCAGCAGGCGGCCGACGAGGGCGACGACGTGTGGCTCGACGCGGTGCTGAAGGAGGCGATGCGGCTGCACCCGATCATCCCGATGGTGGTCCGCACGCTCATGGAGCCGGCGACCATCGGCGGCTGGGACCTCCCCGCCGGCACCACCGTCGGGCCGTCGATCATCGTGTCCCACCAGCGCACCGAGGCCTACCCCGATCCTGAGGTCTTCCGCCCCGAGCGGTTCCTCGGCCAGAACCCGCCCCCGAACACCTGGATCCCGTTCGGCGGCGGCGCCCGGCGCTGCATCGGCGCGGGCTTCTCGCTGATGGAGGGCGTCGCCGTGCTCCGCGAGGTGTTCAGGTCGTACGACGTCCACGCCGTCGGCGCTGACCGACCCAAGGTCCGCAACATCACCAGCGTCCCGCGCGACGGCGCGCGGATCCGGGTGGCCCGGCGGCCGGGGGTCAGCGCCGAGCGGTGAGGTCGGGGAGCGCCCGGCCGACCTCGGCGCCGACTGCGGCGAGCAGCCGGGCGGCGTCGCGCATCGACACCGCGGGGTCGGGCTCGAGCTCGGTCAGGGACCAGGTCGCCGCGAAACCGGCGCCGCGGAGCTCGGCCGGTGTCAGGGTGGTCCGGCCGCACACGGCGATGGTGGGGACGCCCATGCGGCTCGCCGCGGCGAGCACCCCGACGGGGGTCTTGCCTCGCAGGCTCTGCTCGTCGAGCGAGCCCTCGCCCGTGATCACCAGGTCGGCGCCCAGGACCGCGTCGTCGAAGCCGACCAGTCCGAGGACGGTTTCAACCCCGGATCGCACCTGCGCATCGAGCAGCGCCAGCGCGCCGAACCCGGCGCCTCCGGCTGCCCCGGCGCCGGGGTCGGCGCGTCGGTCGGTGCCGGTCGTCGTGGCGACCAGGTCGGCCCACCGGGTCAGCCCGCGTTCCAGGAGCCGTACGTCGTCGGGGCCCGCGCCCTTCTGGGGCCCGTAGACCGCCGCCGCGCCCGCCGGTCCGAGCAGCGGGTTGTCGACGTCGGAGGCCAGGGTCACCCGGACTCCGTGCAGTCGTGCGCGGAGGGGACGCACGTCCAGGGTCGCCGCGCCCGTGAGGGCGCCGCCGCCGGGGGCGAGCGGACGGCCGGCGGCGTCGAGGACGCGGGCGCCGAGGCCGACCGCGATGCCGGCGCCGCCGTCGGTCGAGCAGCTGCCGCCGACCCCCAGGAGGATGTCGGTGCAGCCGTCGGCGATGGCGGCGGAGACGAGCTCGCCGGTGCCGAGCGTGGTGGAGCCGAGCGGGTCGAGTCCGGACGGCAACCGGAGCAGGCCGGACGCGTCCGCCAGCTCGACCACGGCGGACGGTCCGCGCCGGGCGTACGCGGTCCGGACGGGAGCGCCGGTGGGACCGGTGACGGTGACCGGGACCCGGGTGTGTCCGGCGGCCAGCGCGGCGTCGAGGGTCCCGTCGCCGCCGTCGGCGACAGGGACGCGTGTCACGGTGGCCACCGCGCCGGCGAGGCCGCGGCCGAGGGCCTCGGCGACCTCGGCGGCGCTCAGCGATCCCTTGAACTTGTCGGCGGCGATCACCACTCTCATCCGGGCACCGGCCCGGTCGAGTCGCGCACGACGAGGGTGGCCGGGATCCGCTGGCGCCGCGGTCGCTTGCCAGGCTCCTTCAGGGCCAGCGCCAGGGCGCGCGCGCCCATGTCGACCATCGGCAGCCGCACGGTCGTGAGGCCGGGGGACAGGTCGCCGGCGACGGCGACGTCGTCGAACCCGGTCACCGACATCCGTGTCGAGACGGGGACGCCCGCGACGCGGAGCTCGGAGAGGCACCCGATGGCCATGTCGTCGTTCAGCGCCACGACGGCGGTGGTGTCGGGGTGCTCCGCGAGCACCCGCCGCGCGCCCTCGCGCCCGCCCTCCCGGGTGAACGCCGCCTCGACGACCGGGACCTCGGACGGGTCCAGGCCGGCCTCGACCAGCGCCTCGTGCACGCCGCTGAGTCGGTCGGCCACCGTCGTCAGGGCGGTCGACCCGGCCAGGACCGCGATCCGGCGGTGCCCGAGCCCGAGGACGTGCTCGGTGACGGCGCGGCCGCCCTCGACGTTCTCGGGCAGCACCGCGTCGACGCCCAAGTGGTGTCGTCCGATGACGGCGACCCGGCCCCCGGCCTCGCTGAAGCGCTCGAGCTCGTGGCGTGCCGGCAGCTCCACGGTGGGGTCGACGAAGCCCGAGCCGGCCACGATGATCGCGCCGACGCGGTTCGCGACCATGCTGCGGATCTGTTGCAGCTCGGCGTCCGGGTCGCGCCCGGTGTGGCAGATCTGCACGGTGCGGCCCTCGCTCGCCGCGACCCGGAGGACGCCACTGGCGATCTCGGAGAAGTAGGGGTCGCCGATCTCGTGCACGACCAGGCCGATCGTGGCCGTCGAGCCGCTCGCCAGGGAGCGGGCGTGCAGGTTGGCGACGTACCCGAGCTCGACGGCGATCCGGCGCACCCGGTCGGCGACCGCGGGGCTCACCCCGGGCGTCCCGGAGAGCGAGCGCGAGGCGGTGGCGATGGACACCCCGGCGGCGGCGGCGACGTCGACGAGACGCGTCTGGGCGAGCGGGCGCTTCATCGAGTCCTCCGGAAATTCGTCGGCTTGTGACCGTTGCCACAGCGAGCGGGATGTGTGTAGCGTCACTGTAAACGCTTACGTAAGCGCTTTCATAGACCTGAGGAGCACCCGATGATCGGTAACCGGAAGACGCGACGCGGCGCTCTCGCCGCGACCGCCTGCCTGGCGCTGGCCACCAGCCTCGGCGCCTGCGGGCTCGACTCCGGCGGCAGCAGCGAGGGCAACGACGACGAGATCGTCATCGGCGTCTCGCTGCCCCTGACCGGTGACTTCAGCGAGCCCGGCAAGGGCGTCCAGCGCGGCTACGAGGCCTGGGCCTCCTACGTCAACGACAACGGGGGCCTGCTCGGCAAGCAGGTCCGGTTGGAGATCCTCGACGACCAGTCGAGCGCCGACCGGGTCGCCTCCGACTACGAGAAGCTGATCAACCAGGAGAAGGTCGACCTGATCTTCGGGCCCTTCTCCACCCGCCTGGTGGTGCCCGCCGCCCAGGTCGCGAAGGACTACGGCTTCCTCTTCGTCGAGCCCGCCGGCGCCGCCGAGGAGGTCTTCACCCAGGGCTTCGACAATCTCTTCTACGCCGCGCCCGCGATCGCCGACGACCACTACAACCTGCTGGCCGAGGAGATCATCGCGATGCCGGAGGCGGAGCGGCCGAAGACCGCCGCCTACGCCACGATGGACGACCCGTTCGCGCAGGGGACGGCGTACGGGCTGAAGGACAAGCTGGAGGCGGCGGGGATCCGCACCGTCGCCGACGAGGTCTACCCGCCCAACACGACCGACTTCAGCAGCATCGCGGCCAAGATCGCCGACACCGAGGCCGACATCGTCGTCGGGGGCACCCAGTACCAGGACGCGGTCAACCTGATCGTCGCGCTGCAGCAGCTGAACTTCCAGCCGAAGATGGCCGCCTTCTCGACGGCGCCGACCAACCCGGAGTTCCCGGAGGCGATCGGGGCCAAGACCGAGGGGATCCTCTCGCCGACGGGCTACACCCCGGATGCGACGTATCCCGAGAACCAGACCTTCGTCGAGTACTACACCGAGATGCACGGTGGGCCGCCCGCCGAGGACGAGGCCAATGCCTGGACCACGGGCGAGGTCGTGGCGGCCGCGGTCGAGGCGAGCGACTGCGCCGACCCGTCGCCGGAGTGCCAGCAGCAGCTCATCGACCACCTGCGGGAGGCCACGGTCGACACCGTGGTCGGTCCGCTGAGCTGGGACGCGGAGGGGCGCCCGGAGAGCGCCCACCTGATCCAGCAGTACGTCGACGGGAAGATCCGCATCGTCCTGCCGAAGGACCAGGCCGAGGCCGACTTCGTGGCCGTGAAGCCGGCGTGGTGACCTGACGTGTCCGGATCCCTGCTCCTGCAGAGCGTCATCCTCGGGCTGCTGCTCGGGGGTCTCTACGCTCTGCTCGCCGCCGGCCTGACGCTGTACTTCGGCGTCATGCGGGTGGTGATGATCGCCCATTCCGCCTTCCTGATCCTGGCCGCCTACCTCGCCTGGTGGTTCCAGCGCGAGACCGGCCTGGACCCGCTGCTGTCGCTCGTCGTGACGGTGCCGCTCTTCTTCGTCGTCGGGTTCGTGATGCAGCGGCTGCTGCTGGCCCGGCTGCGTCCCGCGACCCTGACCATGATGTCGGTGCTGCTCACCTTCGCGATCGCGCTGACCATCGAGGGACTGCTGGGCTACGTCTTCTCGGGCACGCAGCGCCGGATCCAGCTCGACTACTCCGGCTCCAGCCTCGAGGTCTTCGGCGCCAACATCGCCGTGGTCAAGCTGATCGCCTTCGGCCTCGCCGCCGTGGCCCTGCTCGGCCTGTGGGCCCTGATGAAGCTGACCCGGTTCGGCCAGGCGCTGCGAGCCACCATCCAGCACCCCGAGGCGGCCCGGCTGCTCGGCATCAACACCGACCGGATCGCCGGCTTCGGCTTCGGGCTGGGGCTGGCCACCGCCGCCATCGGCGGTACGGCGCTCTCGCTCGACTCCACCATCTACCCGTCCCTGCACTGGCACTGGATCGGCCCGCTGATGGCGATCATCGTGATCGGCGGCCTCGGCAGCATCCCGGGCGCGGCGATCGCCGCGATGCTGCTCGGCGTCTCGCAGAGCCTGCTCCAGGTGCCGCTCGGCACGACGTGGGCGCAGACGGTCTTCTACATCGCCCTGTTCGCCACCTTGATGGTCCGCCCCCAGGGATTCTTCGGAGGTCGTCTTGCCCAGCGCTTCTAGCACCCGTACCGGATTCGACACGGCCCTGCTCGGCATCAAGGGCCTGGCCCTGGTCGCCGCCGGGGTCCTGGTCCTCGCCTTCCCGCAGCTGGCGCCCGACGCGTTCATCCTGTCGGTCGGCGTCGTGATCGCCAGCTACGCCGCCCTCGCCGTGTCGTGGAACTTCGTGGGCGGCTTCACCGGCTACATCTCGCTCGGCCACGCGGCGTACTCCGGCCTCGGCGGGTACGGGACGGCACTGCTGATCCTGGAGGCCGGCTGGAACCCGTGGCTCTCCCTGGTCGGGTCCGCCGTCGCCGTCGGGGTCCTGGCGCTGCCGATCGGCTTCGCGTCGCTGCGGGTCCGCGGGGCGTCGTTCGTGATCGTCTCCATCGCGCTGGTCCTGATCCTGCTGCTGGTCAGCCAGAGCTGGTCCGACGTGACCGGCGGCTCGAACGGCCTGCGCGTCCCGCGTCCCTTCGGGGAGGACGTCCTGCGACCCGAGCAGCACGAGCGGTTCTTCTACCTCCACGTCGGGCTGATCGTGATCGCCCTGGCGGTCTGGTGGGCCATCGACCGTTCCCGCTTCGGGACCGGCCTGAAGGCGATCCGCGAGGACGAGGACAAGGCGCAGGCGCTCGGGGTGCCGACGTTCGCCTACAAGCTCACGGTGTTCGTCATCTCGGCGTTCTTCACGGCCTTGGCGGGCGGCATGTACGCCTTGTGGTTCGGCTCCCTCGACCCCATCTTCCAGTTCTCGATCCTGGTCGGCTCCTACATGGTGCTGATGTCGCTGCTCGGCGGCATCCGCAGCCTGCTCGGCCCGGTCGTGGGCGCTGTGATCGTGGGCTACTCGCTGGAGTACTTCAAGTCGGCGTACGGCGACACGCAGTTCCACCTCGTCGCCCTCGGGCTGCTGCTCGCGCTGGTCGTGCTCTTCATGCCCGACGGTGTGCTCCCCGCGCTCGGCTCGCTCGTCGACCGGATTCGGCCCGACAAGGCCACCTCGATCCGCGAGATGACCGCGGCCGAGCTGGTGGAGAAGAACAAGGAGATCGACGAAGCCCGGCGCGAGCCGGAGGAGGTGTCCCGATGACGACCACCCAGGCCCCGCCCGCCGTTCGCTCGTTGGAGACGGTGGAGCTGCGCAAGTCCTTCGGCGGCGTGCACGCCGTCGACGGCGCCACCGTCACCTTCCGACCCGGCAAGATCAACGCCCTGATCGGGCCGAACGGCTCGGGCAAGACGACCTTCTTCAACTGCGTCACCGGGATGATCAAGCCGGATTCCGGAGAGGTGACCTACCGGGGCGCCGACATCACCGGGAAGGCACCGCACCGGATCGCGGCCGCGGGCGTCGGTCGCAGCTTCCAGCTGTGCCGGATCTTCCCCCGGATGACGGTGCTGGAGAACATGCTGGTCGGTGTCCGGCCGGAGGGCCTGCTGCACCGGCTGCGCGGCTCGCGCAACGCCGACGACATCGCCAAGGCGCGCGAGCTGCTGCGCCGGGTCGGCATCGACCACCTGGAGTCGTCCGAGGCCCGCGACATCTCCTACGGCCAGCAGAAGCTGCTCGAGCTGGCCGGGGTCCTGATGACGGACCCCGAGACGATCATGCTCGACGAGCCCGCCGGTGGGGTGAACCCGGCGCTGATCGGACGGATCGGCACCCTGGTGCGCGAGCTGAACGCCGAGGGCCGCACGTTCGTCATCGTCGAGCACAACATGGACATGGTCATGAGCCTGTCCGACCACGTCGTCGTCTTCGACCGTGGTCGTCCCATCGCCGAAGGGACGCCTGCCGAGGTGCAGGGCGACCCGCGAGTCCTGGAGGCCTACCTTGGCATCTGACGCCCCCGCCCCCGAGTACCTCCTCGAGCTGAAGGACGTCGAGGCCGGCTACGGCCGGGCGGCCCTGGTCCTGCGCGGCCTCACCGTGCAGGTGCCGCCGTCCAGCATCGTGTGCCTGGTCGGCCCCAACGGCGCCGGCAAGTCGACCGTCCTGAAGGTCGCCAGCGGGATGCTGACACCGCGGTCCGGGAGCATCCGGGTCAATGGGGTCGACGTCACCCGCAACGGGCCCCAGGACATGATCCGCTCCGGGCTCTCGCACGTCCTCCAGGGCCACTCGGTGTTCAAGGAGATGACCGTCGCCGAGAACGTCGGCCTCGGCGCCTACACCGTGCGCGACAAGGCCCTGATCGCCGAGCGGACCGACTTCGTCAAGACGCTGTTCCCGGTCGTGGCGGACCGCTGGACGGCGCTCGCCGGAGCCCTGTCGGGCGGTCAGCAGAAGCAGGTGGAGTTCGCCCGGTCGCTGATGGTCAGCCCCCAGGTGGTCCTCCTCGACGAGCCGAGCATGGGCCTGGACCCCAAGACGACGAGCAAGGTCTTCGAGCAGGTGGTCCGGATGCGCGACGCCGGCATCGCCGTCCTGCTGGTCGAGCAGAACGCACGCCGGGCGCTGGAGACGGCCGACATCGGCTGCGTGCTCGACCTCGGCAAGGTCCACATCACCGGGCCGGCCTCCGAGCTGCTGGCCGATCCGCAGCTCGCGGAGCTCTACCTCGGCGGGCGCCCGGCCGCCGTCCCCACGACCTGACCCCCGATCTCGGAAGAGAGACACAGCATGAGCGTCCGCACGCAGCGCATCGTCATGAACGGCGTCACCGGCCGGATGGGCTACCGCCAGCACCTGGTCCGCAGCATCCTGGCCATCCGCGACGAGGGCGGCCTCGAGCTGCCCGACGGCAGTCGGCTCCAGGTCGAGCCGGTCCTGGTGGGCCGCAACCGCGACAAGCTGGCGGAGCTGGCCGCCCGCCACGACATCGCCGAGTACACGACCGATCTCGACGAGGCCCTCGCCGACAACACCGCGTCGGTCTACTTCGACGCCCAGGTCACCTCCGAGCGCAAGAAGGCGATCCTCAAGGCGCTCGCGGCCGGCAAGCACGTCTACACCGAGAAGCCGCTGGCCGAGACGGTCGAGGAGGGACTCGAGATCGCGGAGGCGGGCGCGGCCGCCGGGACGATCAACGGCGTCGTGCACGACAAGATCTACCTGCCGGGCCTGGTCAAGCTGAAGGGGCTGATCGACAGCGGCTTCTTCGGCCGGATCCTGTCGGTGCGCGGCGAGTTCGGCTACTGGGTCTTCGAGGGCGATCTCACGCCGTCGCAGCGGCCGAGCTGGAACTACCGGGCGGCCGACGGCGGAGGCATGGTCCTCGACATGTTCTGCCACTGGAACTACGTCTTCGAGCACCTCTTCGGCCGGGTCGACTCGGTGATCGCCAAAGCCGTCACCCACATCCCGGAGCGCTGGGACGAGCACGGCGAGAGGTACGACGCCACCGCCGACGACGCGGCGTACGCGATCTTCGAGGTCGGTGACGCGATCGTGCAGATGAACTCCTCCTGGGCGGTCCGGGTCGAGCGCAAGGAGCTCGTGGAGTTCCAGGTCGACGGCACCCATGGATCCGCCGTCGCCGGCCTGTTCGGCTGCCGGGTGCAGCCGCGAGTCCGGACGCCCAAGCCGGTCTGGAACCCCGACATCCCGACCGACCAGGACTTCCGCTCGCACTGGGACGAGATCCCCGACACCCAGGAGTTCGGCAACGGCTTCCGGGCGCAGTGGGAGCACTACCTGCGCGACGTCGTCGCGGGTCGCCCGCACCCCTACGACTTCATGTCGGCCGTGCGCGGGCTCGAGCTCGTCGAGGCCGGCCTCCGCTCCTCGGCCGAGGGCCGCCGGATCGCCCTGGAGACGCGGACGTCGTGAGCACCCTGACCACCGTCACGCTCGACCTGCCCACGGCGGACGGCTGGCGCCGGCGGGCACTGGCCGAGCCGGGTGACTGGGCCGAGCACCCCCAGCCGTACGCCTCCCGGGTGGCCTTCGCGGCCGCGCACGTCGCGGCGGACCCCCGCGGAGCCAACGTGCCCGGGGCCCCCGCCGTCGTCGACTGGGACGCCACCCTGGCCTTCCGGCGCGAGCTGTTCCGCTTCGGCTTCGGCGTCGCCGAGGCGATGGACACCGCCCAGCGCAACATGGGCCTGGACTGGCCGGCCGTGCAGGAGCTGGTGCGCCGCAGCGCGGACCAGGCCCGCTCCCTCGGCGCCCGGATCGCCTCCGGGGCGGGCACCGACCAGGCCGCGCCCGGGTCGCTGCGCACCGTCGAGGAGGTGCTGGCGGCGTACGTCGAGCAGGTGTCGTACGTCGAGTCGACCGGCTCGCAGGTGATCCTGATGGCCTCGCGCCACCTGGCCGCCGTGGCCGCGGGTCCGGACGACTACCACCACGTCTACGGACGGCTGCTGGAGCAGGTGCGCGAGCCCGTCGTGCTGCACTGGCTGGGCGAGGCCTTCGACCCGCAGCTGCGCGGCTACTGGGGCTCGACCGACGTGGCCGCCGCCACCGCGACGTTCCTCGACCTGGTGCACGCCCACGCGGCGAAGGTGGACGGGGTCAAGGTGTCGCTGCTGTCGGCCGAGCACGAGACCGGGCTGCGGGCCGCGCTCCCGGCCGGGGTGCGGCTCTACACCGGCGACGACTTCAACTACCCGGAGCTGATCCGCGGTAACGGCACCCACCACTCCGACGCGCTGCTGGGGGCCTTCGCGGCCGTCGCCCCCGCGGCCTCGGCGGCGCTGACGGCCCTGGACGACGGCGACCTCACGGCGTACGACGCGGCGATGGCGCCGACCCTGCCGCTCTCGCGGCACGTCTTCGAGGCGCCGACCTTCCACTACAAGACCGGGATCGCCTTCCTGGCCTGGCTCAACGGCCACCAGCCGGGGTTCACGATGGTCGGCGGTCTCCAGTCCGCCCGCGGGGTGCTGCACCTGAGCCGGCTCGTGGAGCTGGCCGACGACGCGCGTCTGCTGCGCGACCCCGACCTGGCGGCGGCGCGGATGACCGACTGGCTCCGGGTCCAGGGGGTGACCCCGTGACCGGGGCGTCGCCGGTGGCTCGCCTCTCGCTCAACCAGCGCACCACCGCCGAGTGGTCGCTGCGCGAGGCGATCGACGGCTGCGTCCGCGCCGGCCTGCCCGCGATCGGCGTCTGGCGCGAGCCGGTCGCGGAGGTGGGCCTGGACGTGGCCGTCCGCTGGGTGCGCGACGCCGGGCTCCGGGTCTCCAGCGTCTGCCGCGGCGGCTTCTTCACCGGCGCCGACCCGGACGCCCGCAAGCTGGCGCACGAGGAGAACCTCCGGGCCCTCGACGAGGCCGCCGCGCTCGGCGCCCCGACCCTCGTCCTGGTGCCGGGCGGCCTGCCCGACGGCGACCGCGACCTGGTGGCGGCGCGAGAGCGGGCGGCCGAGGCCGTCGCGGCGCTGGCTCCCGAGGCCGGTGCCCGGGGCGTGCGGCTCGGGATCGAGCCGATGAACCCGATCTACGCCGCCGACCGCGGTGTCGTCTCCACGCTGGCCCAGGCTCTCGACATCGCCGCCCCCCTGCCGGTCGAGCAGGTCGGCGTCGTCGTCGACACCTTCCACCTGTGGTGGGAGCCCGACGTGCACACCACGATCCGGCGCGCCGGTGCGCGGATCGCGTCCTACCAGCTGGCCGACTGGATCACCCCGCTGCCGGCCGACGCCCTGCTCGGGCGCGGTCACGTCGGCGACGGTCACGTGGACTTCGCCGCCTTCACCCGCGCCGTCCACGCCGCGGGCTACACCGGCGACGTCGAGGTCGAGATCTTCAACGCCGACGTCTGGGCCGCGCCCGGCGACGACACGGTCGTGACCCTGACGGACCGCTACCGCGAGCTCGTGGAGCCGCACCTCCACTGACTCCCCCCGCACGACCGTCGTCCCACTCCTGCTCGGGAAGGAACACGATGAAGAGAAGAACCCTGCTGGCGCCCGTCCTGGCCGCCGTCCTCGCGGTGCCGCTGCTCGGCACCGCGCCGGTGGCCACCGCCGTACCGCCCGGACACGAACGACCACGCCTCGCGGTCGTCGTACCGTCGGCGACGCCGCGACACTGGGACCCGCTCACCGACGAGAAGTGGACCTTCGACCGTCGGCACCGCGAGGTGGTGCTGACCGAGGCGGGCACTCCGCCCGAGGGCCCGCGGCGGCCTTTCGAGTACGCCGTCGTGCGCACCGGACCCGAGCTCGGCTCGCTGACCTACCGGGCCGAGGTCCGCATCGACGAGGACGTCAGCGTCGACAACCGGGACGTGGTGCTGATCTGGAACTACCGCTCGCCGACGCGCTTCTACTACGCGCACCTCTCGCAGGACAACACGATCTATCCCCACAACGGGATCTTCGTCGTCGACGACGCCGACCGGCGCCGCATCGACGACCAGTGGACCGGCAGCGTCGGCGCGCCGCCCGCCATCGACGACGCCGACTGGCACGACGTCCGTCTCGACTACGACGCCCGCAGCGGGCGGGTCGCCGTACGGCTCGACGGGGCACGCGAGCCGCTGATGACCGCGACCGACACCACCTTCGCCGGTGGTCGGGTCGGCTTCGGGTCCTTCGACAACTACGGCCGGGTCCGCGACGTCGCCGTCGTCGGCCTGCGCGCCCGCCCGTAGCCCAGAACCGCACCGGTCCCCGCGCGCGCTCCGGCAGGAGGGCGGGCGAGGACCGGTGGGGCCGCCGGTGGCAGCCGGCGGCGTCCTTCTACAGGAGATCCCCACGGTAGCCGCCGTGGGGAGGAAGAGAGTCCCTCATGGGCAAGTCACGCTGGTGGGTGACGGCCGCGGCCGGTGCGCTGGTCGTGGGTCTGTTCACCCCCACGCCGTCGACCGGGAGCGCCGTACCGGCCGCCGCCGACGGCACCCCGATCGCCGACCCCTATCCCGACAAGCCGCTCCGGTCGTCGCTGGGCCTGGTGCTCGAGGAGCACCACCAGTTCCCCGCCTCGGAGCCCACCCCGGCGCCGACCGACTACCGGCTGATGCGCCACAACCGCATCAACTACATCGGCGACATCCCCGACGGCACCCGACGGCAGTACGTCCCGGACCTCAACGGCCCGCTCTACCTGCTGGACCGGGGGCGCGAGCACCGCTACCTCGACATCAAGGCGCAGTTCCCGAGCTTCTACTCCGGTCGCGGCATGGGCAGTGGCTTCGGCTTCGTGTCCTTCCACCCCGACTTCGAGGACAACGGCCTCTTCTACACGGTGCACACCGAGAAGACCGCCGACATGACGACGCTGCCGGCGACGACGTACCCGGCCCAGACGCCCACGTTCAGCCACAGCGTCGTCACCGAGTGGACCGCGCGCAACCCCGACGCCAACGTCTTCCGCGGTACCCGCCGCGAGGTGCTGCGGCTCGGGTTCGCCAGCCAGATCCACGCGATCCAGCAGATCGACTTCAACCCCACGGCCGAGCCGCGTGACGACGACTACGGCCAGCTCTACGTCGCGATCGGCGACGGCGGCATCGGCCTGACGACCGACCAGCCGCAGACCCTCGACAACCCCTACGGCAAGATCTGGCGGATCGATCCGCGCGGCACCGACGGCCCCACGGGCAGCTACGGCGTCCCGCGGTCCAACCCGTTCGTCGGGGACGCCGGCGCCCTCGGCGAGACCTGGGCGATCGGCATGCGTGACCCGCACCGGTTCTCGTGGGACCCCCAGGGCCGGCACCGGATGTACCTCGGTCACATCGGTCAGCACCAGGTCGAGGCGGTCTACGAGGTCCGGCCGGGGGACAACTTCGGCTGGAACCCGCGCGAGGGCCGGTTCGTGTACGACAACGACGACCAGTGCAACCTCTACCCGCTGCCCGCGGACGATGCCCAGCACGGCTACGTCTACCCGGTGGCGGCGTACGACCACGACGCGCCGGCCGGCTGGCCGTGCACGTCCGACAGCGGTCACGGCATCAGCGGTGGGCAGGTCTACCGCGGGAAGCTGCCCGCGCTGCGGGGCAAGTACGTGTTCGGCGACCTGGTCGACGGACGCGTCCTGTGGGCGCAGGCCGGTCAGATGCGTCAGGAGACCGGCCGGGAGGCGACCCTGCACGAGATGCAGCTGTGGACCACCGACGGGGAGCGGCTGCGGATGACCGACCTCGTCGACGACCACCGCGTCGACCTGCGCTTCGGCGTCGACGCCCGCGGCGAGCTCTACCTGCTCGCGAAGGCCAACGGGAAGGTGTGGAAGGTCGTCGGGACCCGCAACACCCCCTGGAAGGACGAGACGCTCCCCGCGCTGTCCGACTCGGTGGTGGCGGCGTACGACTTCGAGCACCCGTTCGCGGTCGACGGCGCGAAGGAGGAGGACCAGGGCCCGTCGCGCACGCTGCTCGACCTGGTCAACGGGGGCGAGGACATGCGGGTGCGCGACGGCGCCTACCCGGGCAGCCGGAGCTCGATCCAGACCCAGCAGGTCAACCCGACGGTCGCCGGCAACGACGACTGGAAGGCGGGCGTGTGGGGGCAGGACGGGGTGGCCTCGCTGGACCGCTTCGCCGGCGCCGAGCAGGCCACGGTGATGGGCTGGTTCAAGATGAACGGCACCGGCCCGGCACTGAACTCGACCACGCCCGACCCGACCGACCGCTACAACGCGATCGGCCTCGCGGGGGTCCTCGCCGGCAACTCCGACGGGCACGGCGTCCGGGCGCTGCTGGAGCTGATCAACGTCGACGGGGAGCTGAAGCTGGTGGCCCTCGGTCGGCGGCTCGACGACGGCTCGTCCTCGACGTACGCCGCCTCCGCGGACTGGCGCTCGCTGCTGCCTCGCGGTCGCTGGGTGCACCTGGCCGCGACGTTCGACTACACGACCGGTGAGATGGCGCTCTACCGCAACGGCAAGCCGGTCGACGGGTTCTACACCTCGACCTCCGACCCGTGGCAGGTCGACGGCACCGGCACCTCCGACACGCTGCCTCGGGGCATCAAGATCGGTGGGTCGTTCCCGCAGAACACCCTCGAGCGCAATCCCTGCGACTGCCGCATGGACTCCCTGGTGTTCCTCGACAAGGCCGCCTCCGCCGGGCAGGTGCGGCAGCAGTACCGCCGCTACCTCGCGGGCTACTGACCCGACGGCGCGGATGAGATCGCCGGGTCGGTGCGGTTCGCACCGGCCCGGCGAGTCCGTCCACCAGCCTCAGCTGCGGAGCGCGGCGACGGCCAGGCAGGCCACGGACGCGGTCGAGGTGAGGGTGCGGACGACGTTCCAGCGCCGCCAGGTCGACTCGAAGTCGGCGCGTACGGCGGCCAGGTCGCGGATCGAGTCGACCGGCCCGGCGCCGGCGAGGGCGTCGTTGAGCGGCACGTTGAGGGCGCCGGTGACCACCACGGTGGCGACCGCGAGACCGGCCCCGGCGACCACCCACCACCGGGCGCTCCCGTGCGTCGCGAGCACCGCCGCTCCGGCGAGCGCCGGGGCGCCGAGGAAGCTGGCGAGGAAGACCGGGTTCACGATCGCGACGTTCATCTGCTGCATCGCGTGCACGAACGTCCGGTCGTCGACCCGGCCCAGGCCGGGCATCACGCCGCTGGCCCAGGTGTAGTAGGTGCCGGCCTGGAGGCCGCCCAGCACCAGGGCGGCGGTCAGGACGGGGGCGCGGAGGTCGTCGATGCTCATGCCCTCATCGTGGGACGCCCAGTCGAGACGATCCATCGCTGGCGGTGTCGGATCCATACGCCAGCGTCTACGCTCGGCGGCATGGACGGCCTCGCCGCGCTGCTCGACGGCCCCCGTGCTCGGGGCGCCTTCCTGGTGCGCTGCCTGCTGGACCCGCCCTGGGCGGTCCGGCTGGAGGACGAGTCGCCGCTGTCGGTGACGGCGGTCGTCCGTGGGCACGCATGGGCGGTCCCGGACCGCGGCGCCGCCGTACGGCTCGAGGTCGGGGACGTCGTGATCGCGGTCGGGACGGACCACTGGAGCGTCGCCGACACCCCCGGCGCGGAGCCCTTCGCCCGGATCCTGCCGGGCCAGGTCTGCGTGACGCCGGACGGTCGCGAGCTCGCCGAGGAGCTGCACCAGGGCGTGCGGAGCTGGGGCAACAGCGCCGCCGGCGAGACGGTGCTGCTCACCGGCGCCTACCTCCTCGAGGGCGAGGTCAGCGGCCGGCTGCTCCGGGCGCTCCCCGGCCTGCTCGTGCTGCGGGCGGCCGAGCTCGACTCCCCGCTGGTGGCGCTGCTGGCCGACGAGATCGTCAAGGACGCCCCCGGTCAGGACGCGGTCCTCGACCGGCTCCTCGACCTGCTGCTGATCACGGTGCTGCGGGCCTGGTTCGCCCGCCCCGACGCCGACCCGCCCGGCTGGTACGTCGGCCAGGGCGACCCGGTCGTCGGGCCGGCCCTGCGGCTGCTGCAGCACCACCCGGAGCGGTCCTGGAGCGTCGCCGAGCTGGCGGCGGCCGGCGGGGCGTCGCGGGCAGCGTTCGCGCGGCGGTTCGCGGCGGTGGTCGGCGTACCGCCGATGGCGTTCCTGACCGAGTGGCGCCTGGCCCTGGCCGCCGACCTGCTGCTCGAGCCCGACGCGACGGTGGCGGGTGTGGCCCGGCAGGTCGGCTACGCGACGCCGTTCGCGCTCTCGACCGCGTTCAAGCGCGCCCGCGGGGTCAGCCCGCGCGAGCACCGGCGTCAGGCCGCCCGCGATCCCGGCTCGAACGTCGCCGCCACCGCGTCGAACACCTCGCAGTAGTCGGCGTAGTCCTCGCGCGCGACCGTCCCGGTGAGGGTGATCCCGGTGCCGCCGAGCAGCCACGACCACTGCTCGCTGACCAGGTCGGTGGACCCGAGCCGGTGTGCGAACCGCGCGTAGACCACCGGCCGCCCCTCCAGCTCGAACGCGTCCTCGTCGTCCACCTCGAACCCGACCAGCTGCCCGGCCAGCTCGCTCATCGCGTCGGCCCGCCACTGCGGGAGGTCGTCGTCGACCGGCGCGCACCGCAGCACCAGCTCGGGCGCCACGCCGCTGTGCGGGAGTGTGGCCGCCCGCGCGTGCACCAGCACGCCGTGGTCGGGGTCCGAGCGCCGCCGCCAGCGCGGCGGCAGGGCGATGGTCAGGTCGCGGAGTCTCGTCATGACCGGGCAGCATCGCCGTACGGCGGGGGCGGTGAAACCGGGCCGGTCCGCGCCTGTGGAGAAGGTCGGGAACCTCCGACCGAGGTCCGGGGGAGGGTGGCCCTGCTGGGCGCCGTCGAGTCCAGCGAGGGCGGGGCCGTTTGAGGCTGCTCCGCCGTGACCGACGCCCTGTCGCGAGTCACGGTCTCGACACGATCGCCCCGTGGATGCCAACCGGCGAGTGCGGGCGCGCGCCGGGTTCCTCGTGGTGCTGCGTCTGGAGGGCGGAGGCGTCCTGCGCGCTGGGACCGTCCTGGCTGCGGACCGCGAGCCCGGAACCATGGCCGAGCCGGGTTCGACCGTCACCGTCACGGCGGCGCGCCCGTAGCCCCTCGGGCTGTGGCCGTCAGGGCTGCGGGGTGGTGCCGGTGTGGTCGCGCGTGTAGGTCAGTCCGTTGGGGCTGCGCCAGACGAACGTCGTGTCATCGACCTTGTCGTAGCGCCAGCGGGTGTGGGTCTTGGCGCGGTGATGTCGTCGGCAGAGTGGGGCGATGTTGCAGTCACACGTTGCGCCGCCCCTGGCGGCTGGGTCACTGTGGTCGTGGTCGCACGACCTCGCGCGCCTGCGGCACCACAGGAAGACGCAGGAGTGCTGGAGCAGGGCCTGGCGTTCCTTCAACCTGTCGGGAACCTCGTAGGCATCCACGTGGACGTGACCGGCAAGGTCGATCACGGGCTTGATGACGACCTGACTGTCTCCGTCCTGACACCAGGACCGCACCTGTTCGACCGAGATCATCGACCGGGTGTTCTCGACGCGGGCGATGGCGGCGTCGGCGAGGTGGACGTGCACGACGACCTGCCGGGGTCGCTTCCGGTCGGGGTCGGGGTCGGCGTTGAGGTCGAGGGTGAGCTGGCGGCGGGCGAGGTCACCGACGGCGATGGAGCGCCGTACGTCGAGGGAGAGCCCGTCGGCGATGGTGCCGAGGTGGCTCGCACCCCGCGCGACCGCGTCCTCCAGATCCAGTGCGTCGACCAGGTCCAACGTTTCGCGGACTTCGACATGGCCGTCGTAGGAGACCTGCTGGGTCTCGATGTCGAAGTGCCGCACCTCGGCCGCATCCCGGGCCCGCTGCTGGGCTGCTTCGGGGTCGAAGCGGGTGCGTGCTTCTTCGATGGTGCGGTCGAGTTGGGCGATGGAGATCTTGTGCGCGGTCGCGGCGACGTGGGTGTCGACGAACTCGGCGCCGTCCTCGGGGAGGTCGATGGTCTCCGCCGCGATCCGGCGGGCCTTCCACACCGGCAGGTCGAGGGACTGGACGCGTTCGTAGACCCGCGGCAGGCGGTGGGCGAGCTCGACGGCGTGTCCGAGGTAGATCCGCCCGGAGTCCGAGGACAGGCCGAGCGCGGCGGAGAACTCCAGCACACTGAACTCGGCGATCAATGGTGCGCCGGGGCCGGCGATGGCCATCTCGTCCTCGCACCCTGGGATCCACACCGCGGCGGCATCCTGCAGGGAGTCGGTGGAGTGCATGCCGGCCCAAGTGACGGCGGCGGCGAGCTGGTCGGCCTCGGCCTGGAGCTGGCTGGTGCGTCGGGCGCGCACGTACGACAGCACCGTGGGTGCGGTGTCGCAGTCGTCGAGGTCCCGAGCCATGCCGTCATTCTAGTCGAACAGGTGATCGAATGCGAGGGTTGTTCACAGCCTTGTTCGAACGGTCGACCCGAAGAGACCGAAAGCCAGAAGCAGGCTCGTGATGGCCCTTGATCACCGCGGACGGTGAGCCCCCTTCTTTCAGTAAATGTCTTTGAACCGGCCTGGTGCCAGGCGCAGACGCCGCGGCAGAGGCCGGCTCGAACGAGGTCAGCGGCAGGGCTGCGGGGGTCTCGACGGGCGTTCAGGACTTCGTCCTTCATTGCTCAACCACCGGCCGCTACCACCGGCTGGTACCACCGGCGGCGACTGCCGGCGCGGACTGCCGGAGGGGTCAGCGGATGGTGCCGACGCCGGGGACGAGGGGGAGGTCGAGGGCGGTGACCCAGCCGGCGGGCAGGTCGTTGACGGCGGGTACGGCGTTCAGCGCCCGCAGTCCCGTTGCGAGACAGCCAGCGACCGCGGGGGAGCGGCCGGAGCCGTCGGTGAACCGGAAGGCGGTCTCCTGACTGATCGATGGCGAGCCGGAGATGTCGACGCGGTAGACGTCGTCGGCGGAGCCGGCCGGCCACTCGGGGGCGGCGTCCAGGCCGATCCGGTTCACGTGCTCGAGCGTGATCACCTCGCGGCCGTCGTACACGCCGTTGATGGTGAAGCGGATCGCCGCGACGTTCCCGGCGGAGATCACGCCCTTGGCGGTCTTCCGGTCCTCGGGGGTCACCCACTTCTCCCAGGTGGTGGTGATGTCGTCGAGCTCGATGCCGGCGGCGTGGGCGATCATCGGGACGGTGGCGCCCCAGGCCATGACCAGCAGGTCGGGGATCTCCAGCAGAGGGGTGAAGGACGGCGGACGGCCGATGCCCATCTCGTCCTCGTAGTCGCCCTCGTAGTCGGTGTAGTCGAGAAGCTCCGAGGCGCGCACCGAGTCGACCCGACCGCAGAGGCCCATCAGGGTCAGCGGGAACAGGTCGTTGGCGAAGCCGGGGTCGATGCCGGTGGTGAAGCACGACGAGCCCCCGGCGGCGCAGGCCTCCGTGATCGGGTCGATCCACGGCGCGGGGTTCTGCTTCATCTGCGGCCACACCCAGGGCGTCATCGCGGTCGAGCAGACATCGATGCCGGCGCGCAGGAACGCGGACATCACCCGGATGTTCTCGTCGGCCTTCTGGGCGGTCGGGCCGTAGTGGACCAGGGCGTCGGGCCGCAGCGCGATCAGGTCGTCGACGGAGGTCGTGGTGTCGATGCCGACCGGCTCCAGGCCGAGCAGCGTGCCGACGTCCTGGCCCGCGCGCGCCTCCCGCGAGACGCCGACGCCGACGAGCTCGAACACCGGGTGGTCGAGGACCTCGGCGATCACCATCGATCCGACGACGCCGGTGCCCCAGACGACGATGCGCTTCTTGGTCATGTTGCTCCTTGGGTCTCGATACGCTCGCTGCGCTCGCTACTCGACCAGCGGGGGGCCGCGAAGGTCAGTGCTCGACCAGCGGGGGGCCGCGAAGGTCAGTGCTCGACCAGCGGGGGTGGGGCGAAGGTCAGTGCTCGACCAGCGAAGGTCGGCGAGGGTCAGCGGTCGAACGCCTCTCGGACGCGGGCCTCGGTGAGGCCGTAGTCCTTCAAGGTGTAGGTGTGCGAGGGCTTGGCCTTGCCCTGCTTGGACTCCTGGTCGATCTCCTCGATCGCCGTCTGCACCTCGGGGGTCCAGTCGAGCCCGAACTGGTCGTAGACCCGGCGGGTGACCGCGAGCGGGTCGGTCACCAGGTCCTGGAACGCGATGTCGATGAACTGGCTCTGGTCGTACTTCGGCCGCGCGTCGTGGAAGGCGTGGAAGGCCCGCGACCACAGGTCGAGCTGGGTGTGGCCGATCACGCCGCCGACGTACGTCGAGCTGTGGCCCGCGGTCGTCTCCGCGGACAGCGAGCAGGACGACGCGATGCAGGTGACCGGGTCGCGGTGCGTGTAGACGATCAGTGCGTCGGGATAGACCGTCATCAGCGCGTCGAGCGCGGTCATGTGGGACGGGTTCTTCAGCACCCAGCGCTTCTCGGGGTCGTTGAGGCCCACCAGCTGGAGGTTCTGCTTGTGCCGCGCGTAGGCGTCGGTCCAGTCCTGCTCCTTCAGCCACGAGGTGTAGCGCGGCAGGTTGGCCAACGACTCGTAGGAGTTGGACTTGCCGGTCTGGCGCAGCAGCCGCCAGCACTCCTCGACGGTCGTCGCATCCATGTAGTGGATCCCCATGAACTCGGGGCTGTCCGTGTGGTGCGCAGCGAACGCCGACTGCATGGCGGTGAAGATGGGGTCCGACTCCCAGGTGTCCCGCGGGGGTCGCGGCTGCGGGTACTGCGTCAGCCACATCTCCAGGCCCTGGGCGTTCGGGTCGGCGTGCAGGTAGCGGTGCAGCGCCGTCGTCCCCGTGCGCGGCAGGCCCATCAGGAAGATCGGCCGCTCGATGGGGACGTCGCGGTGCTCCGGGTGGGCCGCGAACTGCGCCTGCGTCAGCAGTACGCCGACCAGCGCGCCCTTCACCTCGGAGCGCTGGAAGTAGTTGCCGAGCGGCGTCAGCCCCGCCTCCGGGGAGGCCAGGTCCTCGGCCAGGACCCGCAGGCCCTCCTCGTGGACCCCGTCGCCGAAGTCGCTCAGGCCGGTGGTGCGCACCGCCGCGGCCGCGATGTCGTCGTACGACCCGAGGTCGGGGCGCGTGCGCACCATGATGTTGTCGCTCATCGTGTCGCCTTTCGTCGTCCCGGCCGCCCCCGGTGGTTGAGGAGGTCGCTCTGCGACCGTCTCGAAACCCCCGCAGCCGGCCGGCGACCTCGATCGAGGCCGTCGTACGTCTCGCTGGGTTTCGAGACGGGACTTCGCTCCTCCTCAACCACCGGTGGGGGCGGGGGTGCGCACATCAGCTGTGGAACTCGCCGCAGTCGACGGTGAGCATCTGGCCGGTCACAGCCGACGCGAGGTCCGAGGCGAGGAAGAGGGTCGCGCGGGCGACCTCCTCGGAGGAGGCCAGCCGTTTGAGGTCGGTGGGCGCGGCCTTCTCGGCGTACACCTCCTCGTGGGTCTTGTTCTCGACGGCGCCGAGGAAGTCGAAGTAGCCGCGGTTCACGTCCTCGTAGATGTACGACGGCGCGACGCTGTTGACCCGGATGCCGCGGGGGCCGAGCTCGGTGGCCAGCGAGGAGGCCAGGTGCTCGAGGGCGCCCTTGGAGAGCTTGTAGCCGGCGTACTCGGGCTGCGAGGAGAACGAGACGCAGGAGTTCAGCATGATCAGCGAGCCCTTCGACTCCGCGAGGGCGTCGGCGAAGAGCGCCGAGAGTCGCAGCGGGGCGAAGACGTTGGTCTCGTTGACCTTCGCGAGCTTGCGCGGGTCGATCTGGGTGATCGGGTCCATCGGCGGGATCGTGAAGGCGTTGTTGATGACGCAGTCGACGCGGCCGAACGCCTCGAGCGTCTTGTCCCGCAGGTTGACCCGCGAGTCCTCGTCGGTCACGTCGGTGACCACGCTGACCACCTTCACGCCGTGGCCCTCGAGGTCGGCCTGCAGCTCCAGCAGGCGGGACTCGGTGCGGCTGGCGATCACCAGGTCGGCGCCCATCTTCGCGGCCTCGTCGGCCAGCGACCGGCCCAGCCCGGGGCCGATGCCGGAGATGACGATCACCTTCCCCTTCAGCAGGGGTACGGCGGAGTAACGCTCCTCGATCGAGGTGTCGTGGGCCTCGGCGTAGCCAAGCTCGGTCATCAGCTGATCATCCTTCGGGCAACGGAGCGCTGACGCGCGGCGATGCGCTCGGCGTACTCCTCGGTGGTGACGGGGGAGAAGTGAGGCAGCCGGTCGGCGACCTCGGAGAGCTTGCAGATCTCGACGACCGGGCCGTCCTCGGGACCGAGGTCGCGCTCCAGGCGCTGCCAGCGCAGCATCATCGCGCCGGTGCGGTGACCGAGGGTCTCGAGCCAGTTGGCGATGCCCGGGTTGCCCTCGGAGACCACGAACCGCATCTTGCCGTCGGGATCGGTGACCGCCTGGGCCTTGGTCAGCGAGGTCTGGTGGGTCTCGTAGTCAGTCGAGGCGTACCAGTCCGAGCCGATCTGGATGCCCTGGTAGGAGCAGTCCGCGCACTCCGGGACGGTGACGATCATCGCCTCGTCCTCGGCCAGCTCGTAGTGGCCGATCGAGGAGCGCTGCGAGGCCAGCCCGCCGGGCGTCGACTGCGGGAGGGTCAGGGTGTTGACCGGCTCCTTGTACTGGAAGAAGTGGGGGAAGGCGAACCACGTCTGGATCGAGCCGACCAGCGACCGGGCCGCCACCTCGTAGCGCTTGCGCAGCCGGTCCTCGCTGAACGGCGCGGCCGGCTTCCCGAGGGTGTCGGGGCGCTCGATGGTCAGCGTGCCGCGCTCCTCGGTGTCCCAGTCGTTGAAGACCTCGCGCACGATCAGCGTCTTCGCGCCCGGCTCGGCGACGTAGGTGAACTCGAAGTTCCCGTCGGCGTCCTTCTCCAGCTCGCGGTCGTCGAAGGCCATCAGCGACGTCGCCGCGGAGTCGGCGGAGTACGCCCCGCCCATCACCTGGAAGGACAGGTCGGCGCTGGTGCCGCGGCGGCCGCGGACGACGTACTCGACGCCCTCGCGGAGGTAGGCGTTGAAGTAGATCGCGTCGGGGTTGTCGAGGCCCTGGCGGGAGTACTGGTGGGTGGGATTGATGAAGACCGGTCGGTCGAGGTCGTGGTCGAAGGCCATCTGCATGGCCATCCGGATCCGCCCGGACAGGTAGTCGTAGCCCTCCAGCCGGTCCGCCTCGGTCCTGATGAACGGCGCGTTGGCGACCAGCTCCTCCGCCTCCGCGATGGCGTCCCGGAGCGGCTTGGTCAGGTCGAGCGACTCACTCATGCGAGACCTCCCGCACCAGCGCCGGTGGCTGAGGAGGGACGAAGTCCCGTCTCGAAGCCCGGTGAGCCGTACGACGGCCTTGATCGCAGGCTGCTTCTCGACCTGCGGGGGTTTCGAGGCTCCTCCGCTCCTGCGTCGCTCCGGAGCACCTCAACCACCGACTTTCGAGGCTCCTCCGCTCCTGCGTCGCTCCGGAGCACCTCAACCACCGACCTTGCTGATGATGTTCTCGGCGTACTGCTCGAGGTGCTTGATCTTGGCGTCGAGCGGCTCGGTGTCGGGGCCCTTGATGTAGGGGACCCGGAAGCCGACGATGCAGTCGGTGACGCCCTTGTCCTCCAGGCGCTTGATGCCGTCGAGGTCGTAGGCGTCGTAGGAGATGACGTGCACCTCGAAGTCGTCGCGGGTGTCGCCCTCCTCGGCGCGGATCTCGGCGAGTCGCTTCAGCAGCCGGTCGAGCTCCTCGCCGTCGCCGCCGGCGTGCATCCACCCGTCGCCCTTGCGGACGGCGCGCCGCAGCGCGGCGTCCACGTGACCGCCCACCAGGAGCGGGATCCTCTCGGTCGCGCCGGGGCACTGCTTGAGCGAGTCGACCTGGTAGAACTCGCCGTCGTACGAGAAGAACTCGCCGGTGGTGAGCCCGCGCAGGATGTCCATGCACTCGTCCATCCGCTTGCCGCGGCGCTCCCAGGAGACGCCCAGGTTGGCGAAGTCCTCGGGCCACGGCGAGATGCCCACGCCCAGGCCGAGGCGGTTGTCGGAGAGGAAGGCCAGCGAGGAGGCCTGCTTGGCGACCAGGACCGGCGGGCGGACGGGCAGCTTGATGACGAACGGCGTCAGGCGCAGCGTGGTGGTCACCGCGAAGAGGTGGGCGCAGAGCACCATCGCCTCGATGAACTCCTTGCCGTCGAGGAACTCCCGGTCACCGGTGTCGGTGTAGGGGTACTTCGAGTCCGAGTTCTCCGGGTAGATGAGGCTGTCGGCCACGGTCATGCTCGTGTAGCCCGCGGCCTCGGCCGCCTGGGCCAGCGGTGCGTAGAACTTCGCCTGGGTCATCGCCTCGGCGTACGTGAATCGCATAAGACCGAACACTAGAACGTGTTCCAGTTTCATGCCACAGTTCGGGACGTGGACCTGCAGACCATCTCCGACCGGCTCGAGATCACCGACGTGCTCATCCGCTACACGCGGGCGATCGACACGGGTGAGTGGGACAAGCTCGACACCGTCTTCACCCCCGACGCGCAGATCAACTACGTGGAGTCGGGCGGCATCGACGCGTCGTACGCCGAGGTGAAGCCCTGGCTGGCCGAGGTGCTGCCCGCCTTCTTCCCGAAGCGGATGCACACCCTCGGTCAGCTCGACATCGCGATCGACGGCGACGAGGCGACCGTGGACGCCTACTTCCACAACCCGATGCCGACCACCACCCCGGACGGGGCCGAGAAGGTCGTGGAGTTCGGTGGGATCTACCACCACACGCTGACCCGGACGGCCGACGGCTGGCGCAGCCGGCAGCTGCACGAGGAGATCGTCTGGAAACGGACGGTCTGAGTCGTGGGTCTTCCCGAGGAGCGTCCCGAGGGCCTGGACTCGCCGGTGACCGTCAAGGTCATCAAGTACATGGCGAAGGCGCAGGTGAGGGTGTTCCGGCTGACCAACGGCCGGGTGGGCAACAAGTGGCGGATCGGCGCGGGCTGGAGGAAGCCGGTGCCGACGCTGCTCCTCGACCACGTCGGCCGCAAGTCCGGGAAGCGGTTCACGACGCCCTTGCTCTACCTCCGCGACGGCGCCGACCTCGTCGTCGTGGCCTCGCAGGGCGGGCTCCCGAAGAACCCGCAGTGGTACCCCAACCTGCTCGCCGCCCCCGACACGGTCGTGCACCTGCCCGGGGGGAAGCGTGCGGTGCGGGCCCGCGAGGCCGGGCCCGACGAGCGGGCGGCGCTCTGGCCGCGGTTGGTCGAGCTCTACGCCGACTTCGAGAAGTACGCGCGCTGGACCGACCGCGAGATCCCCGTGGTGGTGCTCGAGCCGCGGTGAGCGGGTCCCTGGCTTGGTGCGAGTTGGCGTCGTCCCCGACAATGGCCGTCGTACGCCGACCGCACGACCTGGAGTGAGCGCCCCATGGCCCAAGGAGAGGGACGTCCCGTCCTGACAGGCATCGTCGCGCTGGTCGGCGTCGCGGTGGTCGTCGGCCTGGTGCTCGGCGGTGCGGCGCTGGCGGCCACGCAGGTGCTCGGCCTGGGCGAGGACTCGGCGACCACCCAGACGAGCTCGGCCGAGTCGCTCTACCTCCCGACGCCCTCCAAGACGCCGGACTCCAACGACCCTGCGATCACCTTCGCGCCGGGCGAGACCTCCTCGGCGCCGGCGCCGACGGAGTCCGAGGAGCCCGAGGACGAGATCACCCTGTCGCTCGGGAAGAGCGAGGTCGGCCCGATGGAGAACATCGACCTCACGGGCGTCTACCCCGACGGTGAGGGGGCGATCCTGCAGGTCGAGCGACTGGCCGGCGAGGAGTGGGTCGAGTTCCCCGTCACCGCGTCGGTGAGCAATGAGACGTTCACGACCTACGTGCAGACCGGGCAGCTCGGCAAGAACAAGTTCCGCATGAAGGACACCGACAACGGCCTGGTCTCCAACGAGGTCACGGTCACCGTCCGCTGACCGACCGCTCGCGGTCGGCCCGTCGTACCCAGTAGCCGACCCAGGCCGTTCCGGCGGCCATCAGCAGGCCGATGGCGACCGAGGCCGTGGCCAGCGGCGCCACCAGCGCGACCGCGCCCACCAGCAGCGGGCCGGCGGTGTTGCCGAGGTCGCCGCAGAGCCGCCAGCCGCCGAGGAACTGCGAGCGCCCCTGGGCGGGGGCCGCGTCGGCGCCGAGGGTCATCACGATCCCCGAGCCGAGCCCGTTGCCGAGGGCGATCAGGGCGACCACGAGGGTGACCGACCAGGCCTCGTGGGTGAGCGGGAGCAGCAGCGCCGCGACCGCGACCGTGGCCACGACCGGGACCGCGACGACGGTGCGACCGCGGGTGTCCATCAGCCAGCCGCCCGGGAAGAAGAACGCGATGTCGATGGCGGCGGCGATCGCGAAGATCAGCGACGTGGTCGCGGCGGCGAGCCCGACGTGGTCGGCCCAGAGGGGCAGCAGGCCGTTGCGGACCGAGCGGGACGCGCCGATGACCACGATCGCCACCCCCAGCGTCAGGAGCGTACGACGGTGCGCGGCCAGCACCGACCAGACGCTCAGGTGGCCGAGCGAGCTCGCCTCCTGCCGGTTCTCCGAGCCCAGATCGGGCATCAGCCGGGCCATCAACGCGGACGCGACCGACATGACGGCAGCCAGGAAGAAGACCGAGCGCAGGCTGGTGACGTGGATCAGCGCGGCGCCCAGGAGCGGGCCGAGGAAGATCCCGACCCGGTGCGCCCCGCCCAGTCCGGAGAGGGCGCGGGCCCGGTGCGAGAGCGGGACGGCGTCGATCATGAAGCCCTGGCGGGCCAGCAGGAACGCCGTCCACGTGAAGCCGCTCAGGACGGTCGCGACACCGAGCACCAGGACCGAGCCGCTGAGGGCGGCGGCCACCATGACGACCGCGTCGACCAGTCCGCCGTACAGGAGGGTGCGGCGCTCGCCGATGCGCGCGATCAGGGCGCCGGCCGGGAGCGAGCCGAGCAGCTGGCCGATGCCGAGCAGCGCCACCACGAGGGCCGCGGTGCTGACGTCGGCGCCGAGCTCGCGGGCGCGCAGCGCCAGCACCGGCATGACGGCGCCGTGCCCGGTGGCGTTGACGATGGTCGGGCCGTAGCCGACCAGCGCGACGTCACGCAGCCGGAACGTGCTCCCGGTCCCCGACGACGGCTGCATCCGCCCCATTCTGGCGCCGGCGGAGCGCGGCGAGTACGGCGGGCTGCCCGGCGAGCACGCCGGCGAGGACGAGCGCCATCCCGCCCGCCTGGGTCGCCCCGAAGGACTCACCGGCCAGCAGGATGCCGATCAGGGTGCCCGCGACCGGGTTGAGCAGTCCGACCAGCGCGACCGCCGCGGCCGGCAGCTCACGGAGCCCGCGGAACCAGACCACGAACGCCAGCAGGGTCCCGACCAGGCCGATGAACAGGAAGCCGCCGACCGCGCGGGCGTCGATCGGAGGCGGGGCGCCCTCGACGAGCAGCGCGACCGGCAGCAGCACCAGGCCGCCCGCGACCAGCTGCCACGCGGTGAGGGTGAGCAGGTCGACCGGCGCGGACCAGCGCTTGACCAGCACGTAGCCGAGCGACGACATCGCGACCGCGCCGAGCGACGCGGCGACGCCGTACGGGTCGACGGCGAAGCCGGAGCGCAGCACCAGCAGGGCCACCCCGACCGCGCCGACCGCGGCGCCGGCGATCGACGCGACGTGCGGCCGCTCGCGCACCAGCAGCCAGGCCAGCAGCATGATCGCGATCGGGCTGGTGGCCGTGAGGGTCGCGGCCAGGCCGCCGGGCAGGCGGTAGGCCGCGACGAAGACCAGGACGAAGAAGGCGCCGACGTTGAGGACGCCGAGGACGGCGGCCCGCCACCACCAGGCGCCGCGCGGCAGGTGCGGCCGGAAGGCCAGCAGGAGCAGCCCGAAGGGGAGCGCGCGGACCAGGGCGCCGAAGAGCGGGCGGTCCGGCGGCAGGTAGGTCTCGGTCACGTAGTAGCCGCTGCCCCAGGCGATCGGGGCGAGGGCGGTCGTCACGAGGACCTTTGTTTCCATGGAAAACAGAATAGTTTCCACGTCAGATATATTCCAGCCCGTGAGCATCGAGCCCGATCACGTCGCCCGGGTGATGGCCCAGTGGGCTGTCGAGCGGCCCGACCTCGACGTCTCGCCCCAGGCGGTGATCGCCCGGCTGCACCGGGTGGCGCTGCGGCTCACCGAGGAGCTGGCCGCCGTGTACGCCGAGTTCGGGCTCGGCGAGGGGGAGTTCGACGTGCTCGCCACGCTGCGTCGCAGCGGGCCGCCGTACGAGCTCACGCCGAGCGCGCTGACCGCCGGCACCATGGTCACCTCGGGCGCGATCACCAAGCGGGTCGACCGGTGCGTCCAGCAGGGCTGGGTGACCCGCCGGGCCAGCGAGCACGACGGCCGGGGCCGGGTCGTGGCGCTGACCCCGGCCGGCCGGGAGCTGATGGACCGCGCCTTCGCCGCCCACATGGCCAACGAGCACCGGCTGCTGGCCGCGGTGACGCCCGAGGACCGCGCCGCTCTCGCCCGGATCCTGGAGTCCTGGGGCCGCGCGCTTGACTGACGGGGTCTCGATACGCCCCGCTCGTTCCTCGCGGGGCTACTCGACCAACGAGCGGGTATCGATACGCCCCGCTCGTTCCTCGCGGGGCTACTCGACCAACGAGCGGGTCTCGTTGGTCGAGTAGCGAGCGCCAGCGAGCGTATCGAGACCTCGGCGACCTACGGGATGTAGTCGAAGGTGTCGGGGTTGGGGCCGGTGCGGCCGGCCTCGCCCTTGTCCAGTGCGGCGATCTGCTCGATCTCGTCCGGGGTGAGGGAGAAGTCGAAGAGGTCGAAGTTCTCGCGCATCCGCTCCTCGCGCATCGACTTCGGGAAGACGATGTCGCCGCGGTCGAGGTGCCAGCGCAGGGTAACCTGCGAGGCGGTCTTGCCGTGGGCCGAGGCGATCTTGCCGATCACCTCGTCGTCGAGCACGGCGCCCTGGGCGATCGGGGACCAAGCCTCGACCTCGACGCCGTGGCGGATCGAGGCGGCCCGGGCGGCCTCGTTGGTGAAGTACGGGTGCACCTCGATCTGGTTGACCACCGGGACGACGCCGGTCTCGGCGACGATCCGGTCGAGGTGGTCGGGCTGGAAGTTCGAGACGCCCACGGAGGCGGCGCGGCCGTCGGCCACGAACTCGGCCAGCGTCTTCCAGGTCGACACGTAGTCGCCGTCGTACTTCGAGGGCAGCGGCCAGTGGATGAGGAACAGGTCGATCTTGTCGAGGCCGAGCTTGGTCAGCGTCTCGTCGAACGAGCGCCGGGCGTCGTCGGGCCGGTGGAAGCCGTTGTTGAGCTTGCTGGTCACGTAGAGCTCGTCGCGGGCCAGGCCGGAGGCCTTGATGGCCTCGCCGACGCCCTGCTCGTTGCCGTACATCTGGGCGGTGTCGAGGTGGCGGTAGCCGACCTCGAGAGCCGTCGCGACGGTCGCAGCGGTCTCCTCCGGCGGGACCTGGTAGGTGCCGAAGCCGAGCTGCGGGATGGTCGTCTGGTCGTTCAGGGTGATGGTCGGAACGGTCATGTCTATCCGGAACCCGTCGCGCGCCAGAACATTCCGTTCTGGGCCGGCACGCGAGAATGGTCACGTGACCGATCTGCCTCACTACACCGAGTACGACACCCGGCTCGCGGCGTACGCCGTCATCCGCGACGACGACGGCCGCGTCCTGCTGGCGCTGTGGAACGAGGGCGACCAGCCGCGGTGGACGCTCCCGGGCGGCGGGGTCGAGCTCGCCGAGACGGTCGAGGAGGGCGCGGTGCGCGAGGTCCTCGAGGAGACCGGGTACGACGTCCGCCTCGACGGGCTGCTCGGCGTCGACTCGTTCGTCTTCTCGCCGGCGCAGCGGTCCAACGGCTCGGAGCGGCCGCTGAAGGCGGTCCGGGTGGTGTTCGCGGCGACCGTCACCGGGGGCGAGCTGACCCCCGAGGTCGGCGGCACGACCGACGAGGCGCGCTGGTTCCCGCTCGACGAGGTCCGCGGGCTGCCGCGGGTCTCGCTGGTGGACGTGGCGCTGGGCTACCTGGCCGCGGGGTAGTTTCGGCCCCGTGATCACGCTGCACCAGGGCCAGGAGTGGACGCTCGCGACCGAGACCGGGGAGCCGGTGACCCGGCTGCGGCTGGGGCTGGCCTGGGACGCCGAGCGCAACGCCGGACCGGCCGGCGCCGCCCGCGACGTCGACCTGGACGCCTCCGCGGTGCAGTTCACCGGCGAGCAGCTCTTCGACCTGGCCTTCTACAACAACCTGGCCACCCGCGACGGCTCGGTGGTGCACCAGGGCGACAACCGCAGCGGCGCCGGGGACGGCGACGACGAGGCCATCGTGGTCGACCTGGCCCGCGTCTACGCGAAGGTCGATGCGATCGCGCTGCTGGTGAGCAGCTACCAGGGGCACACCCTCGACTGGATCGCCAACGCGTCGTGCCGTGTCGTGGACGACACCACCGGGACCGAGCTGGCGCGGTTCACGCTCTCCGCGGGCGTCCCGCAGACCGGGCTGGCGATGGCGCTGCTCCGCCGTACGGGCGACGGCTGGGTGCTGCGCGCGATCGGCGAGGGCATCGCGGTGACGCAGCCGGCGAAGGCGGTGGGCGCGCTGCGGCCGTTCCTGCGTCGTACGACGGCCGCGCCCGACGGGCGGGACCCCGCCACCCTGGTCGGCCTCGACGCCGCCGAGGCCTCGCGGCTGGCCACCGAGGCGGGTTGGCAGGTGCGCGCGCACGCGCTCGACGCGATGCTGACCATGGACTTCCGGCCGGACCGGCTGAACCTCGCGCACGACGCGTCCGGACGGGTGGTCAGCGCGCGGGTGGGGTGAGCCCGCGTGCTCAGGCGCGAGCGGCCGCCGGGCGGAAGGCTGGACCCGTGAAGTTCCTCGCTCCCGCCCTGGCCCTGCTCCTCTCCGCTGCTGCCTCCGTCGTCGCCTGGCTGGCCTGGCTCGGCTGGCACGCGGAGGGCTGGGAGGACCCGGTCACCGGCAGCTACGGCGGCCCGTACCACCCCTACGAGGTCGTGGGACTGGGCGTGACGCTGATCGTGCTGGTGTTCCTCGCGGCGTGGTGGTGGTCGCCGGTCGCGGTCGTCACCGGCGCCGTCCTCGGGCTCTGCGCGGTCGCGTTCGCGGACTGGGGCAGCGAGCCGGGGGCCGACGGGCTCTTCGTCATCGGGGTCGCCCTGATCGGGATGGGGGCGACCGCGGTCGGCGCCGTCGTCGGGCTGGCCTCCCACGCCACCTCGCGGTGGTGGGCCGTCCGGCACTGAGGGCGCAGGGGCGGCGTCCGGGACCGGCGGGCGCTCCGTACTACTCCACGTACGGCGTCGCCGCGTCGCTGAGCCAGGCCGCGAGGTGCCGGGCGAAGGCCGCTCGCACGTAGACCCGCAGGGAGTCCGGGCCGGTCCGGCCGAGCGCGACCTGGGCCCCGGCGAGGGTGCCCTGGACGCAGCCGCCGACGGGGACGACCGAGAGATCGATCGGGCAGCCGTGGGCGATGATCGTCGCGGCGTGCGGGCCGGTCAGGACGAGCGTGGTCCGGTGGGCGGAGACGTCCGTCGCGACGCCTCCGGCCGCGCGCAGCTCACCGGCCAGCGGGACCTCGAGCGCGACGACCGGGGCCGGCGGGCCGTCGACCAGCCACCAGTCCGGGCCCAGGCGCCACACCAGCTCGCCGGCGGGAGCCACGGCGGACCGCACCTCCACGAGCGAGCGGAACGGCTCCTCGGCCATCGTCAGGCCCGGCGTGGCGAGGCCGAAGGCGGTCCCGTGGAGGGGCGAGCGGCGGAGGGCGAGGACGTCAGCCGTCACGGCGGGTTCCTTCCACGTCGTACGAGACCGGGCCGGTGACCCGCACCGGCACCGGCACCAGGTCGTCGACCGCGTCGAGGACCTCGCCGAGCCGGTCACGGCCGGCGTCGAGCAGGGCCAGCGCGAACGGGCGGCCGTCGTGGCCGGCGGGGTAGGCGCTGGTGACGTGTCCGGCCATCGGCACCGGGAACGCCGTCAGGTCCGCGCCGTGGGCGACCAGCTGCGACCCCTCGACGATCCGCGAGACGCCGTCGACCGGCACCAGGCCGACCAGGTGGCGGCGGTCCGGCCGCTGCGCCTCGGCGCGGGCCAGGGAGCGCTTGCCGACGAAGTCGATCTTCTTCCGCGACACCGCCCAGGACATGCCGAGGTCGTGGGGGGTCACGGTGCCGTCGGTGTCCTGACCGACGATCGGGAAGCCCTTCTCGGCGCGCAGCACGTGCATCGTCTCGGTGCCGTACGGCGTGATCCCGTACGGCGCGCCCGCCTGCGCGACGGCGTCCCACAGGGCCGCGCCCCACCAGCTCGGCACGTTCAGCTCGAAGGCCAGCTCGCCGGAGAACGAGATCCGCATGACCCGCGCCGGGATCCCGGCCACGGTGGCCGACCGCCACTCCATGAACCCGAAGGCCGACGCCGAGCAGTCCAGCTCGGGCGCCAGCGCCGCGACCACGTCGCGCGACGAGGGACCGGCGACGGCCACCACCGACCACTGGTCGGTCACCGACGTCATCGTCACGTCGAGCTCGGGCCACTCGGTCTGGTGCCACTCCTCGAGCGCGTCGAGCACCGCCGCGGCGTTGCCGGTCGTGGTCGACATCAGCCACTCGGTCTCGGAGAGCCGGGCCGTGGTGCCGTCGTCGACGACCATGCCGTCCGGGCCGCACATCACGCCGTACCGGACCTTGCCGACGTTCAGCGTCGAGAACAGGTTCGTGTAGACGCGGTCGAGCAGCACGCCGACGTCGCGGCCCTGCAGCAGGATCTTGCCGAGCGTCGAGGCGTCCATCATCCCGACGCCGGTGCGCACCGCGCGCACCTCACGGGCGACGGCCTCGTCGAGCGACTCCTCCGCGCCGGGGAAGTACCACGGCCGCTTCCACTGCCCGACGTCCTCCATCGGCGCGTGCAGGACCCGGTCGTGCAGCTGCGAGAGCCGGACCGGGTCGGACAGCTCGCCGCGGTTGCGGCCGGCGAGCAGGCCGAAGGAGAGCGGCAGGTACGGCGGCCGGTAGGTCGTGGTCCCGACCTCGCCGACCGGGCGGCCGAGCTCCTGGGCGAGCACGCCGACGGTCAGCACGCCCGCCCCGCGGCCCTGGTCGGCGCCGGTGCCGATCGTGGTGAACCGCTTGACGTGCTCGACGCTGGTCAGCCCGGCGGTGTGCGCGCGCTGCAGGTCGTGCAGGGTGGCGTCGCGGTGCGGGTCGAGGAAGATCCGCTCGGGGTCGCCGGTCGACGAGCGGAACCACGTCGCGGGCGGGAGGTAGCTGCGCTGCGCCGGCTCGCCCGACGCGGCGCCGACGACCGTCACCCGGTCGCCGGGCTCGGTCACCGGCACGAAGCCGGCGACCTCGTCCGACCAGCGGGTCCGACCGCCGGGGTGGCTCCACAGCTGGACGGCCGGGTTGCGGCCGCCGCTGACCGCGAGCAGGTCGGCGTCCAGGTCCCCGACCGACGTGTGGACCCGGGAGAGGCGGTCGTCGCCGGACGTGCCGGTCACCTCCGCGCCCAGGTGCACGGGGATGTCGCGGGCGGAGAGCGCGTCGGCGTACGGCTCGGCGATCCGGTCGCGCACGTCGAGCACGGCCAGCACCTCGACGCCGGCGTCGGCCAGCGCGACGGCGGCGCGCAGGCCCGGGTCGTGGGCGACCCAGACGACGGCCCGCTCGCCGGGAAGCACGCCGTACCGCTCGACGTACGACGCGGCCGCGCCGGCCAGCATCACGCCGGGCCGGTCGTCGTCCTCGAAGACCAGGCCGCGCTCCTGGGCGCCGGTGGCCAGCACCACCCGGCCGCACTGCAGGTGGTGCAGCCGGTCGCCGTCGGTACGACGCTCGACCGCGACCAGCCGGCCGTGGCCGTAGAGCCCGGTCGCGGTGGTGCGGGCCCACGTGGTCACCCCGTCGAGGGGAGCCACCGTCGGCCCCTCGTCCAGCAGCAGCACCCGGCCCTCGGGCGCGGCAGCGGCGGCGGCGCGCCGACCCGACGCTCCGCCCCCGACGACCACGACCTCCCAGTGCGAGAAGAGGGTGTCGTGGCGGGTGCTGTCGGGCTCGGCGACCAGCCGGCCGCGGCCCGCGAGCAGCTCGACCGCGAGGCCGTCGTACACGTCCAGGAGGGTGGCCTGGACCATCGGCTCGCCGCCGCGGGAGAGCACCTGCACCCAGGCGTTCGGCTCCTCGGCGCCCACGCCGACGAGGCCGCGGGGCCGGCCGGAGTAGATGCCGCGCCCGACCAGCGGCAGGTCCGCGGCGAGCATCGCCGAGGCGAGCGTGTCGCCGACGTACGCCTCGATCTCGAGGCCGTCGACGGTGACCGTGACGGGCCGGGACCGGTCGATCCGCGAGCCTCCGGTGTCCAGCCGCCTGCTCACTGGGGCCTCATCTCGGAGGGGCTCCTGATCTCGTCGGTCACGGTGTGCCGCTCCAGGTTGAACCAGCGCCGGCAGCCGGCGCCGTGGAACCAGCGCTCGCGCAGCCAGCCGCGGGGGTTGCTCCGCACGAAGAGGTACGACGCCCACGCGGCGTCGTCGAGCGCGGAGGGGTCGGCGGGGTAGGCCACGCCGGCCTCGCCGCCGTAGTGGAACTCGGTCTCGTCGCGGTCGCCGCAGTGCGGGCAGGGGACCCTGATCACTAGTGCGCCACCGCCGCGGCGCCGTGCTCGTCGATGAGCCGGCCGGTGGTGAAGCGGTCCAGCGCGAACGGCGCGGCCAGCGGGTGCGCGCGCTCGTCGGCCACCGTGGCGGCGTACACCGAGCCGACGCCGGGGGTGGCCTTGAAGCCGCCGGTGCCCCAGCCGCAGTTCACGTAGGCGTTCTCCCATTGGTCGAGGCGGCCGATGATCGGCGAGGCGTCGGGGGTGACGTCGACGATGCCGGCCCAGGTGCGCAGCACGTGGGCGCGGGCGAAGACCGGGAACAGCTCGACCGCCGCGGCCATCTGGTCCTGGATGACGTGGAACGACCCGCGCTGGCCGTAGCCGATCTGCGGGTCGACGCCGGCGCCCATCACCAGCTCGCCCTTGTGGGCCTGGGAGACGTAGACGTGCACGGCGTTGGACATCACGACGGTGTCGAGGACCTGCTCCAGCAGCTCGGACACCAGCGCCTGCAGGGGGTGGCTCTGGGTGGGCAGCCGGACGCCGAGCAGGTCGGCGAGCACCGACGAGTGCCCGGCCGCGCAGAGGGCGAGCCGACCGGCGCCGATCCGCCCGCGGGTGGTCTCCACGGCCACGACGGTGTCGCCGGAGGTCTCGAAGCCGGTCACCTGGCAGCCCTGGATGATGTCGACGCCGAGCGCGTGCGCGGCCCGGGCGTAGCCCCAGGCCACGTGGTCGTGCTTGGCGATGCCGGCCCGCGGCTGGAAGGTGCCGCCGTGGACGGGGTGCCGCGGCCGGTCGGTGACGTCGAGGATCGGGACGATCTTGCCGATCTCCTCCGGCGTCAGCCACTGCGCGTCGAGCCCGTTGAGCTGGTTGGCGTTCACCCGCCGCTTGCCCTCGCGGACGTCGGCGAGGTTGTGGGCCAGGTTGAGCACGCCGCGCTGGCTGAACAGCACCGACGTCCCGAGCTCCTCCTCGAGCGTCTCCCACAGCTTCAGGGAGTGCTCGTAGATCCCGGCGCTCTCGTCCCACAGGTAGTTGGAGCGGATGATCGTGGTGTTGCGGGCCATGTTGCCGCCGGCCAGCCAGCCCTTCTCCAGCACCGCCACGTTCGTGATGCCGTGGTCCTTGGCCAGGTGGTACGCCGTCGCGAGGCCGTGGCCGCCGCCGCCGACGATGACGACGTCGTACGACGTCCGCGGCTCGGCGTCGGCCCAGAGGAAGTCGGGGTGCTCGGGGAGGCGGGGGGAGACCTTCATCCGCGCAGCCTCGACATCGACGGGTCGAAGAGCGGCTCCGCGGTGACGACGTACGGCAGCCGCTGGTCGAAGTAGCCGATCTCCAGCTCGGTGCCGACCTCCGCGAGCGCGGCCGGGACCCAGGCGTAGGCGATGGCCCGCTCGACCGTGAAGCCCCAGGCGGCGCTGGTGACGTAGCCGACCGGCTCGCCGTCGGCCAGCACCGGTTCCTTGCCCATCACCACGGCCAGCGGGTCGGGGGAGGTCAGGCAGACCAGCCGCCGGGTGGGCTCGCCGAGCTCCTCGAGCGCGGCCTTGCCGACGAACTCCTCCTTGGCCGTCTTGACCGCGAACGACAGCCCGGCCTCGGCGGGGGTGTGGTCCCAGGTCATGTCGGAGCCGAAGGACCGGTAGCCCTTCTCGAGCCGCAGCGAGGTGAAGGCGGCCCGGCCGCCGGCGACGATCCCGTGCTCGCGCCCGGCCGCCCACAGGGTGTCCCAGAGCTTCTGGCCCAGGTCGGCGGTCGTGTAGAGCTCCCAGCCGAGCTCGCCAACGTACGACAGCCGCAGCGCGGTGACCGGCACCATCCCGACGTGGGCCTCGAGGCCGCGGAAGTACCGCACCCCGTCGTTGGACCAGTCGTCGCTCGAGACCGACGAGATGACCTCGCGGGCCAGCGGGCCCCACAGGCCGAGGCAGCAGGTGCCGGGGGTGATGTCGTGGACGAACACGTCGGCGGGCGCCAGCGCCTGCAGGTAGGCCAGGTCCAGGTTGCCGTTGGCGCCGACCTGGTAGCGCTGCTGGCCGGGCGGGGCGCTCAGCCGCGCGACGGTGACGTCGCTGCGGATCCGGCCGCGCTCGTCGAGCATCAGGCAGTAGGTCACGCTGCCGACCGAGGTGGCCACGTTGCCGGTGACCAGGCCCTGGAGGAACTCGGTCGCGCCGCGGCCGACCACCTCGATCCGCTTCAGCGCGGTCATGTCGTAGAGGGCCACGCCGTCGCGGGTGGCCCGCGCCTCGGCACCGGCGATCGGCGACCAGTAGCGGGCGGCCCACTCCCCGGGGACCGGCACGTCGTACCGGCCGAGGAGCGAGGCGTTGGCGCCGTACCACTGGGGACGCTCCCAGCCGTTCGCCTCCAGGAAGAACGCGTCCAGCTCCTCCTGGCGGCGGTGGAACGGCGAGAGGCGCAGCGGGCGGGGCGACTCCATCGGCTGCAGCGGGTGCAGGACGTCGTAGACCTCGACGAAGTTCTGCTGGTCGCGCTCCAGCACGTACGCCGGGCCGCGCTGGTGGCGCTCGAAGCGGTCGAGCGCGGCCTCGTGCAGGTCCGTGGTGGGCACGCCGTCGACCAGCAGCTCGGCGACGGCGCGGCCGACGCCGGCGGAGTGGGTCACCCAGACCGCCTCGGCGACCCAGAACCCGGCCACGTCGGGGCTCTCGCCGATCAGCGGACCGCCGTCGGTGGTGAAGGAGAACATGCCGTTGATGCCGGACTCCGGCGCCGCCTCGGCCAGCGCGGGCAGCAGCGTCTGCGAGTCCTTCCACGGGCCCTCGAAGTCCTCGGGGGTGAAGGTCCGCACGCTCGGCATGACCTCACCGCCCCAGTCGTCGAAGTCGTCGACGGTCACCGGGATCGGGCGGTGCGCGTAGGAGCCGACGACCTGCCGGTCGAAGTCGTCGCGGTAGTAGAGGTCCTCGCCCTGGTGGCGCAGGATCGGGCGCCGTACCTCCTCGGCCTGGCCGGCCATCGCCGGCACCGGCGTGGTGCGGACCAGCTGGTGCTCCAGCGGGGTGAGCGGCAGGTCGAGGCCGACCATCGCGGCGACCTTCTGGCCCCAGATGCCGGCGCAGCAGACCACGACCTCCGCGTCGATGCGGCCCTGGCTGGTCTCGACGCCGACGACCCGGCCGTCCTCGACCAGGATGTCGAGCACCTCGGTGCCGGGCCGGAGCGTCGCGCCGCGTTCGGCCGCCCGGCGGGTCTGGGCGTCGACCGCCCGCACCGCCTTGGCCAGCCCGTCGGTCGGGGTGAGCAGCCCACCGAGGACCAGGTCGGGGTCGAGCAGGTCGTGCTGCTCGACGCACTCGGCCGGCGTCAGGATCCGGGCGGGTACGCCGGTGGCGGCCAGCCAGCCGGCCCGCCGGTGCAGCTCGCGCAGCCGCTCCGGCGTGGTGGCCACCTCCAGCCCGCCGACCTGGAGGAAGCAGGGCCCCTCCTCGGTCTCGAGGGACACGAGCTTCTCGACCGTGTACGTCGCCAGCTCGGTCATCATCCGCGATCCGTTGGCCTGGAAGACGAGCCCCGGCGCGTGCGTCGAGGAGCCGCCGGTGTGCGGGATCGGGCCCGCGTCGACCACGGTCACGTCGGTCCACCCGCGCTCGGTGAGCTCGTCGGCCAGCGCCGCCCCCACCACCCCGGCCCCGATGACCACGACCTGCGGACCACTCACGGCGATCTCCTCATACTGTTGCGGATCATGCAACAACACTCACGATGTGCAACAAGAATACACGGTTTCCCGACGCTGGTTGAGGTGCGATCGCAGCGAGCCTCGAAACCCGGTGACCCGACCGGTTCCGACAGGCTCGCCCGCCGGTGGTTGAGCAGGTCGCGCTGCCGACCGTGTCGCCCCCCCGGCACCGGGGCGCCGTCGTCGGCTTGCGGGGGTTTCGACACGCTCACCCGCTGGCGCGGCTTCGCTGCTCAACCACCGGCTGGTGGCGGCGCCGGCCGCTGCCGGTGGTTGAGCAGGTCGCGCTAGCGACCGTGTCGAAACCCCCGCACCCGGGAGGTGACGTCGGTTGACGTCGCCTGCTGGCTGCGGGGGTCTCGACGGGCGCTCAGGACTTCGTCCTTCGCTGCTCGACCACCGGCTGGTGGTGGTGGCTGCCGGTGGTTGAGCAGGTCGCGCAGCGACCGTGTCGAAACCCCTGCACCCGAGAAGTGGCCTCGATCGAGGTCGTTGGTCGGCAAGACGGGTTTCGAGGCTCCTCCGCTCCTACGTCGCTCCGGAGCACCTCAACCAGCGTTCAGCCAGGCCTCGACCTTGTCGGGGTTCTCGTCGACCCACTTGGCGGCGGCGTCCTCGGCGGACATGCCGTCCTCGGAGATGTACTTGGCGACCAGGTTCTGGTCGTCGTTGGTCCACTGGAAGCTCTCGACCAGGCCCACGGCCGGGCTGTCGGACTCCATGAACGACGTGGAGACGATCTTCTTCAGCTCGGTCTCGGGGTAGTCGCAGGCCACGGCCTTGGCGTCGTCCTGGCAGCCGTCGGTGTACTCCGGCAGGCTCACCTTGACCAGCGGGACCTCGGACATGAACCACTGCGGCTCGTAGAAGTAGCCGATCAGCGGCGTCTTGTCCTTCTCGGCCTTCTCGAACGCGGCGATCGAGGCGGCCTCGCTGCCCGAGAAGACCACCTTGAAGTCGAGGTCGAGGTTGTTGACGATCGCCTCGTCGAACTGCACGTACGACGGGTCCGCCCCGAGGAACTGGCCCTTGCCGTCCGACTCCGGCGTCTCGAACAGGTCGGCGTACTTGTTCAGGTTCTTCCAGTCGGTGATGTCCGGGTACTCCTCGGCCATCCACGGCGGGACGTACCAGCCGATGATGCCCACGTTGCCGGTCGGCCCGGCGTCCATCGCGCTGCCGTCGCCGCCCTGGTCCTCGAAGTACTGCTTCTCCAGGTCCGGGTGGCCCCAGTCCTCGATGACGACGTCGACCTCGCCGCTCCCGAAGCCCTGCCAGGAGACCTCCTCCTTCAGGTCCTTGTAGGTCACCGAGCAGCCGAGCTCCTCCTGGGCGACGTGGCCGACGACGTACGCGTCGGCCTCGAAGCCGACCCACGGGTTGACGGCCAGGTTCACCTCGCCGCAGTCGCCGGTCTCGGCGGCCTGCGACTCGTTGGCCTCGGTCTCCTTCTCGATGTCACCGCCGCCGCAGGCGCTCAGGACGAGCGCGAGCGTGGCGAGCGACCCGGTGAGGGCGCTGACTCTGGTGGGCTTCACGGTGTTCTTCCTTCTCTCGGGGCTGGCGGGGTGGTCAGACGAGCGGGCCGCGGCGGGCGAGGCCGGACGAGCGGCCGATCACGAGGGCGGAGCGGACCGTCGGTGACGTCGTACGGCGGGCCGCGGCGCGGCGGGTCACCCGGTCGACCATGATCCCGAGCAGGACGATGGTGGCGCCGGCGACCAGGCCCTTGCCGAAGTACTCGCTGCGCGAGAAGCCGAGGACGACGTCGTAGCCGAGCCCGCCGCCACCGACCAGGCCGCCGATGACGACCATCGACAGGACGTAGAGCAGGCCCTGGTTGGCCGCCAGCACCAGGTGGCTGCGGGCCATCGGCAGCTGGACCTTGGTGATCAGCTGCCACGGCGTCGAGCCCGCGGCGGTCGCCGCCTCGACGGTGGTCGCCGAGACCTGCTTGACCCCGTCGGCGACCAGCTTGATCGCCACGGGGGCGGCGTAGATCACGGCGGCCACGATGGCGGTGAAGCGGCCCGGACCGAAGAGCGCGAGGACCGGGATCAGGTAGACGAAGGCCGGCATCACCTGGGCGGCGTCGAGCACTGGGCGCAGCACCCGGTCGACCATCCGGCGGCGGGCCATCGGGACGCCGACGAGGGCGGCGAGCACCATCACGAAGACGGTGGCGACGAGCACGCTGGTGAAGGTGACCATGGCGTCGTACCAGAGGTCGGTGAGGCGGATCCCGGCCAGGCAGACGAGGGTCGTGAGGGCGGCGACCCGGCCGCCGAGGACCAGCGCGACCAGCAGCAGCGCGGCGCCGGTGACGAACCACGGCGAGCTGGCGATCAGGTCCTGCAGCGGATTGATGAAGAGGGTCGTGGTGGTCTCCTGCAGCCAGGTGGTGAGGCCGGAGAAGGTGTCGGTGGTCCAGTCGGTGGCGCGCTGCATGGCGTCGGCGACGGTGTCCCCGACGCCGGTGTCGGGGAAGTCGGCGAGCGAGAGGTTGCGGCGCGAGAGGAGCACGCAGACCCCGGCGGCGATCGCGGCGACCCCGAGGACGATCCACCGCGTACGCCGGTCCGTGCCGCCGGACCGGGCGAGCACCTCGGACCGTTCGCTCGCGGCGGTGGTGACCCGGTCGAGCATGATCGCGATGACCACGATGGCCAGGCCCGCGGTGAACGCGACGCCGACCTGGTTGGTGCCGGCGGTCAGGGCCCGCAGCACCGGCTTGCCGAGGCCGGGGGAGTTCACGAAGCCGGCGATGACCGACATCGACAGGGCGGCCATCGTGGTCAGGTTGACCCCGACGATGATCGTGCGCCGGGCCATCGGCAGCTGGACCTTGGTCAGCCGCTGCCACGAGGTCTGGCCGAGCGAGGTGGTGGCCTCGACGGTCGTCTCCGAGACGCCCCGGATGCCCTCGGTGGCGACCCGGATCACCGGCGGCACGGCGTACACGACGGTGACGGCGACGGCGACGGGCGCGCCGAGGCCGAAGAAGAGGGTCGCCGGAGCGAGGTAGACGAACGACGGGAAGGTCTGCATCACGTCGAGGACCGGCGTGATCAGCGCGTAGGCGCGCCGGCTGTTGCCCATCAGCACCGCGACCGGCAGCCCGATCAGCAGGCAGATCGCCACCGACACGAAGGTGACGACCAGGGTGTCCATGCCGTCGTTCCAGTAGCCGAGCAGCCCGACCGTGGCCAGGGCGGCGACGGTCCCGACCGCGTGCTTCCAGCCCGCCACGGCGAGCGCGACCCAGCCGGCGATGCCGAGCACGCCGAGCCAGCCGATCTGCGGGACCGGGCGCGGGTAGGCGTCGACCGAGACGAACCGCTGCAGCTGCTCCACGGCGCCGCCGAACAGGTCGGAGACCGCCCCGACGGCCTGCATGAGTACGTTGTCGTCGCGGCTGGCGATCAGGTCGCGCTTGAGCTGGGTGAACCACTCGTGGACGTCGGTCGAGCCCTGGCCCGGCAGGTAGAGCGTCGCCTTGCCGTGCCCGATCCAGGACGCGACGATCCAGGCGGCCAGGATGCCGAGCAGCCAGGCCCAGCGCGGCACGGGTCCGCGGGTGCGCGCGGCCTCGGGCGGCGCGGGGGCCGACGCGGGGGGACGTTCCAGCGTGGTCGTCATGCAGGGACGCTCTCCTCGGCGACGACGACCCGCAGGATCGCGTCGTCGTCGACGATGCCGACGAGCTCGCCGTCGCGGACGACCTGCACGGGGTGCGCGGAGGACAGCGCCGCCCGGGCGGCCTGTCGTACGACGACGTCCGGATCCATGACCGGTCCCTCGAGCGAGTCGGTCGGCTCCGGCGGGCGCATGACGTACTCGAGGGTGAGGACGTGCGAGCGCGGGACGTCGCTGACGAAGTCGCGGACGTAGGCGTCGGCGGGCTGGGCCACGATCTCGGCCGGCGTCCCGACCTGGACCACCTCGCCGTCGCGCATGATGAGGATCCGGTCGCCGAGCTTGAGCGCCTCGTTGAGGTCGTGGGTGATGAACACGGCCGTCTTCTGCAGCTCCGCCTGGAGTCGCACGACCTCGTCCTGCATGTCGCGGCGGATCAGCGGGTCGAGGGCCGAGAACGGCTCGTCGAAGAGCAGGATCGACGGGTCGTTGGCCAGCGCGCGGGCCAGGCCGACCCGCTGCTGCATCCCGCCGGAGAGCTGGTCGGGGTAGGAGTGCTCGTAGCCGGTGAGGCCGACCAGGTCGACCAGCTCCTGGGCCCTGGCCCGGCGCTCGGCCTTCTTCACGCCGCGCACCTCCAGCCCGTAGGCGACGTTGTCGACCACCTGGCGGTGCGGCAGCAGGCCGAAGTGCTGGAAGACCATCGAGACCTTGTGCCGCCGCAGGTCGCGGAGCCGGGCCTCGGAGGCGGAGGTGATGTCCTGGCCGTCGAGCACGACGGTCCCGGCGGTCGGCTCGATCAGCCGGGTCAGGCAGCGCACCAGGGTGGACTTGCCGGAGCCGGAGAGGCCCATCACGACGAACACCTCGCCCGGCGCGACCTCGAACGAGACGTCCTTGACCGCCGCGACGCAGCCGGTGCGCTCCTTCAGCTCGGCGCGGCCGAGCTCGGCGTCGGGCGTGCCGATGATCTTGTCGGCGCGGGCGCCGAAGATCTTCCAGAGCCCGTCGACGCGCAGTGCCTGATCCTGGGCTGCCTCGGTCATGCGGACTCCTCGGTGGTGTTGCGCGGGTCGCCCGGCGGGTGCAGCGGCGAGCCGTCTCGGTAGCGGTAGAACGGGACCTCGAGCGGGGCCAGCGGCTCGTTCCCGGCGATCAGGTCGGCGGCCTTCTCGGCGAGCATCATCACGGGGGCGTAGATGTTGCCGTTGGTGACGTAGGGCATCGCCGACGCGTCGACGACGCGGAGCCCGTCGACGCCGTGGACCCGCAGCGACGCGGGGTCCAGGACGCTGTCTTCGTCGACCCCCATCCGAGCCGTGCAGGACGGGTGCAGAGCGGTCTCGGCGTCCTTCGCGACCCAGTCGAGGATCTCCTGGTCGGTCTCGACACCGGGGCCGGGCGACAGCTCGCCCGCGCTGAAGGCGGCGAAGGCCGGCTGGGCCAGGATGTGCCGCGCGGCCCGGACCATCTCGATCCACTCGCGGCGGTCGGTCTCGGTCGACAGGTAGTTGAAGCGCAGCGCGGGGTGCTCGAAGGGGTCGCGGCTCTTCAGGGTCAGCGAGCCGCGCACGTCGGAGTACATCGGCCCGATGTGCACCTGGTAGCCGTGCTCGGCGGCCGGCTGCGAGCCGTCGTACCGGATGGCGATGGGGAGGAAGTGGAACATCAGGTTGGGGTAGTCGACCAGGTCGTTGGAGCGGATGAAGCCGCCCGCCTCGAAGTGGTTCGACGCCCCGACGCCGCGGCGCAGGAACAGCCACTCCGCGCCGATCCGCGGCTTGTGCCGGTGCTTGAGCCACGGGCCGATCGACACCGGCTGCTTGGACGCGTGCTGGACGTAGACCTCGAGGTGGTCCTGCAGGTTGCGGCCCACGCCGGGCAGGTCGGCGACGACCGGGATGCCGAGCGCCTCCAGCTCCGTGGCCGGGCCGATGCCGGCGAGCAGCAGCAGCTGCGGGGAGTTGATCGCCCCGCCGCAGAGGATCACCTCGCCCGCGGTCACGCTCCGTCGTACGCCGCGGCGGCCGACGCCGCGCACGTAGTCGACGCCGGTCACCCGGCCCCCCGAGGTGCGCAGCCCGGTGACCTGGGCGAGCGTCTCGACGTCGAGGTTGGACCGCTGGCGGACGGGGTGCAGGTAGGCCCGGGCCGCGCTGAGCCGGCGGCCGCGGTGGACGTTGCGGTCGAAGGGCGCGAAGCCCTCCTGGCGGTAGCCGTTGACGTCGTCGGTCAGCGGGTGCCCGGCCTGCTGGACCGCCTCGAAGAACGCCCCGAACAGCGGGCTGGTCGCCGGACCGCGCTCGAGCACCAGGGGACCGGAGCCGCCGCGCCAGTCGTCGGCGCCGGCGAGACAGGTCTCCATCCGCTTGAAGTAGGGCAGGCAGTGGGCGTAGTCCCACTCCTTCATCCCCGCATCGGCCGCCCAGCGCTCGAAGTCGAGCGGGTTGCCGCGCTGGAAGATCATCCCGTTGATCGAGCTCGACCCGCCGAGCACCCTGCCGCGCGCGTGGTAGACCCGGCGGCCGTCCATGAACGGCTCCGGCTCGGACTCGTACTTCCAGTCGTAGAGCGGGTTGCCGATCGGGAAGGGCAGCGCCGCCGGCATGTGGATGAACGGGTCCAGCCTCGAGTCGCTCCGGCCCGCCTCCAGCACCAGCACGCTCGTCGTCCCGTCGGCGGACAGCCGGTTGGCCAGCACCGATCCGGCGGAGCCCCCGCCCACGATGACGACGTCGTACGCCGGCTGCCGCGCCATCAGCCCTCCTCGCCGCCGTCGAACCAGGACTGCACGACCGGCTTGACGTTGTGCCAGACGTGCTTGGTCTCGCGGTACTCCTCGAGACCGGCGCTCCCCAGCTCGCGCCCGATGCCGGACTGCTTGTAGCCGCCCCACTCCGCCTGGGCGACGTACGGGTGGTAGTCGTTGATCCAGACCGTGCCCATCCGCAGCCGGGCCGCGACCCGCTCGGCGCGGCCGGCGTCCTGCGTCCAGACGGCCCCGGCCAGGCCGTAGATGCTGTCGTTGGCCAGTCGTACGGCGGCGTCCTCCGCCTCCTCGGGAGTGCGGCCGCTGAAGGTCTCGACGGTCAGCACCGGACCGAACGACTCGTCCTGCACGACGCTCATGCCGCTGTGGCAGGCGCCCAGGATCGTCGGCAGGTAGAAGAAGCCGTCGTCGTACGCCGGGCCGCGCGGACGCTCTCCGCCCAGCAGCAGCGTCGCGCCCTCGGCGAGCCCCGCGGCGACGTACGCCTCGACCTTGTCGCGGTGGGCCGCGCTGATCAGCGGGCCGGTCTCGGCCGCCTCGTCGAACGGGCCGCCCAGCCGGATCCGGCCCGCGCGCTCGACCAGCTGCGCGACGAAGTCGTCGTGGATCGACTCCTCGACCAGCAGCCGGGCGCCGGCCGAGCAGACCTGGCCGGAGTGCAGGAAGACCGCGGCCAGGGCCAGGTCGAGCGCGACTTCGAGGTCGGCGTCGGCGAACACGATGTTGGGGTTCTTGCCCCCGAGCTCCAGGGCGATCCGCTTGACCGTGCCGGACGCCGCGGCCATCACCTGCTTGCCGGTCGCGAGCCCGCCGGTGAAGGAGACCAGATCGACGCCCGGGTGCTCGGTCAGCGGGGCGCCGACGCCCGGGCCGTCGCCGGGCACCAGGTTGGCGACGCCTGACGGCAGCCCGGCCTCGGTCAGCGCGTCCATCAGCCACAGCGCGGTGCTCGGCGTGAGCTCGCTCGGCTTGAGGACGAAGGTGTTGCCGGTGGCCAGGCAGGGGGCGACCTTCCAAGCCGTCTGCAGCAGCGGGTAGTTCCACGGGGTGATCAGCGCGCAGACACCGACCGGCTCGTGCACGACCTTGCTGACGACGTCCGCCCGGCCGGTGTCGACCACCCGGCCGGCGTCCGCACCGGCCAGCCCGGCGAAGTGGCGGAAGACGGTCACGATGTCGGCGACGTCGTACTCGGACTCGACGAGGCGCTTGCCGGTGTCGAGCGACTCGCGTCGGGCCACCTCCGCGACGTCGCGCTCGAGCAGGTCGGCGACGCGGTGCAGCAGCGCGCTCCGCTCCGGTGCGGGGGTGCGCGGCCAGGGGCCGTCGTCGAAGGCGCGGCGCGCGGCGGCGACGGCGGCGTCGACGTCGGCCGCCGCCCCCTCGCTCAGCCGGCGCACCGGACTGCCGTCGGCGGGGCAGCGGATGTCGCGCGTGCCCCCGCCCAGCGCCTCGCGCCAGGCTCCGTCGACGTAGACCTCGGCCACGGCTCACCCCTCGCTTGGTGTTGCGGATAACGCAACGGATGGCATTCTACGCAACTCCGCGTTTCGCTGGAATGACGAAGAAGGAACGTTTCGGCCCTCGGGTGGTCCGGTCACGCGGCCCCCCGCCAGCCCAGGCGTCGCGACACCTCGAGGGCATGGTCGACCACGGCGGTCGTCGCCGCCGCGACCTCCCGCTCAGCGAAACGGAAGGTCGGCCCGGAGACCGAGAAGGACGCCACGACGTCCCCGTGGGCGTTGCGGATCGGCGCGGCGACGGCGGTCAGGCCGTGCTCCAGCTCGTCGACGACGACGACGTACCCCTGCTCGCGCACCTCGGCCAGCTGCTTGATCACCGCGCCCGCGTCGGTGACCGTCCGGGCCGTGTACGACGCCAGTCGCCGGCCGAGGACCTTGCGCGCCTCCGCGTCGCTCAGGCCGGCCAGCAGCACCTTGCCGTTGGAGGTGGCGTGCAGCGGGATCCGCTGGCCGACCCAGTTGTGCGACTGGACCGCGCCCGCGGTCGCGACCTGGTCGACGTACAGCGCGGCGCCCTCGGAGAGGACGGCGATGTTGACCGTCTCGCCGGTGGCCGCGGCCAGCGACTTGGCGACCGAGCGGGCCTCCTGGACGACGTCGAGGCGGGCGGTCGTCGCGCCGGCCAGGCGCAGGACGCCGATGCCGAGGCGGTACTTGCCGCGCGGGTCGTGCTGCTCGACCAGGTCCCGCTCCTCGAGGGAGTCGATCAGCCGGGAGACGGTGGACTTGTGGACGCCCAGGTGGCCGGCGATCTCGGTCACCCCGGCCTCACCGTCGCGTGCGAGGATGTCGAGGATCATCAACGCCCGGTCGACGGACTGCACGGTACCCATGCCGTTGCACACTACGCAACGACTTGCGCATGGAGCAACGGCTCCGTCAGTCTTTTCGCATGAGACCAGGCCCGGACCGCTACGTGCTGACGCTGGCGTGCGACAACCACGTCGGACTGGTGCACGCCGTCGCGGGCTGGGTCGTGGCCCACCGCGGCGACATCACCGACTCCCAGCAGTTCGACAACCCGGTCAACGGCCGGTTCTTCATGCGGGTGGAGTTCAAGGCCTTCGACGTGACCGTCGACGCGCTGCGGAGCTCGTTCCTGTCGGTGGCCCAGGCCCACGGGATGTCGTGGCAGCTGGTGGCCGCGGCGGCGCCGTACCGGACGCTGCTGATGGTCTCCCGCTTCGGGCACTGCCTCAACGACCTGCTCTTCCGGCACAGCACCGGCGCGCTGAACGTCGACATCGCGGGCGTCGTCTCCAACCACCGCGACTTCGAGCGGTTGACCTCGACGTACGACATCCCCTTCCATCATCTGCCCGTCACACCCGACACCAAGGCGGCGGCGGAGGAGCAGCTGCTGGACCTGGTCGGCTCCGAGCAGATCGACCTGGTGGTCCTGGCGCGCTACATGCAGGTGATCTCCGACGAGACCTGCGCCAAGCTCGACGGCCGGATCATCAACATCCACCACTCGTTCCTGCCGAGCTTCAAGGGCGCCAAGCCCTACCACCAGGCCCACGACCGCGGCGTGAAGCTGATCGGCGCCACCGCCCACTACGTGACGGCGGACCTCGACGAGGGCCCGATCATCGAGCAGGACGTGATCCGCATCGACCACCGCACCACCCCCGAGGAGATGGTGCAGGCCGGCCGCGACGTCGAGGCCCGCGTCCTCGCCCAGGCCGTCCGCTGGCACACCGAGTCCCGCCTCCTCCTCGACCGCTCCCGCGTCGTCGTCTTCGATTGACGCCCGTGCCTGCTGCCCATCGGTGGTTGAGCAGGTCGCGCTAGCGACCGTGTCGAAACCCCTGCAGCCGACAAGCGACGCCAGAGGTCAGATCCGCACCAGACGTCGTACGACGAGCAGCCCCGAGGACGTGCCCGGCCAGTGCCGGTCCAGCGCCTCCGGCCCCGCGCGCCGGGTCACGGAGCGCAGGACCAGCGCGACGACGATCGCGTCGTCGGCGTACCCGACCACCGGGATGAAGTCCGGCACCAGGTCGATCGGCAGGAGCAGGTAGCCCAGCAGCAGCCACAGCCGCACCCGCACACCCCGCGGGAGGGTCGGATCCGCCGCCAGGCGGCGCAGCAGTCGGGTGACGTCGGGCAGCAGTCGCAGCAGGTCCTTCCAGGTCGTCGGGTCGCCCGTCCGGCGGCCGGCGACGTACAGGGCCGCGACCAGCGCGGCCCACACCAGGGCGAGGCCGCCCACGACCCCGATCAGCACCTGCCACCCCATGCGGCGATCCCACCACGCCCCTCCCCGCCGGTGGTGGAGCAGGTCGCGCAGCGACCGTGTCGAGACCCGGTGGCCCGAGAGGTGTCGGTGGTCGGCGTCGCTGGTGGGCTGCGGGGGTTTCGACACGCTCACCCGCTGGCGCGGCTTCGCTGCTCAACCACCGGTGGTGCGGCCGGTGGTGCGGCCGGTGGTGCGGCCGGTGGTTGAGCAGGTCGCGCTAGCGACCGTGTCGAAACCCCCGCACCCGAAAGGCGACGGTGACCACCGCGCTTGTCCACAGGTCGACGAGCGCTGCTGTCGTCGAAGGGGCAGACGGACGAGCATGCACCCATGGCTTGGACCTACATCCTCCAGTGCGCCGACGGCAGCTACTACGTCGGCAGCACGATCGACCTCGACGGGCGGGTGAGTCAGCACAACCTCGGGCTGGGGGCGGCGTACACGGCACTGCGGCGCAGGCGACCGGTGACGCTCGTGTGGGCGGCCGAGTTCCAGCGGGTGGAGGACGCGTTCGCCTACGAGAAGCAGGTGCAGGGGTGGAGTCGGGCGAAGCGGAGGGCCTTGATCGAGGGGCGGTACGACGCGCTGCCGGAGCTGGCGCGGGGCTCCTGGCGGCGGGGGCGGGGGGATGGCTGAGGGTCGCTTGCTGGCTGCGGGGGTTTCGACACGGTCGCTAGCGCGACCTGCTCAACCACCGGTGGGGCGCGACCTGCTCAACCACCGGTGGGGGGGGCGACCTGCTCAACCACCGGTGGGGGGCGACCTGCTCAACCACCGGTGGGGGTCAGCTTGTGGGTGACCCACTCGTGGAACTCGGAGATGTGGTGCTCGGAGGGGACGAGGACGCCGCCGGCGGCGTACAGCTTGGAGGACATGGCGGGCTGGGTGCGCTCGCAGGCCTCGAAATCCTGCTGGTTGACGCGATGGAAGAGCTCGACGGAGGCGGTGACGTCGCGGCCGGACTCGACGACGTCGGGGAGATAGAGCCAGTCGCACTCGACGACCGTCCGGTCGGCGGCCATGGGGTACATGCGATGGAAGATCACGTGGTCGGGGACCAGGTTGACGAAGACCTGCGGCTTGACGGTGATCGCGTAGTACTTGCGGTCGCGGTCCTCCTCGAGACCCGGGATCACGCCGAAGCCCTCGGAGCCGTCGACGGTGAAGCCCGAGACGTCCTCGCCGAACTCGGCGCCGTGGTTGACGAAGTACTGCGCGGCGAGGCCGTCGGCGAACTCCGGGAGCACCTCGGTCAGCTCGGGGTGGATCGTCGCGCAGTGGTAGCACTCCATGAAGTTCTCGACGATGAGCTTCCAGTTGGCCGCGACGTCGTAGACGATCCGGCGGCCGACGGAGAGGTTCGCGACGTCGTACCCGGCGATGTTGTCGAGGGTGCCGAGCCGGTCGACGACCTCCTGCTGGACGGTCGCCTCGAACGACGGCGGGGCGTCGGCGAGCGAGACCCAGACGTAGCCCAGCCAGGTCCGCACGTGGACCCGGCGCAGGCCGTACTCGACGCGGTCGATGTCGGGCATCTTCGTCAGGTTGGGCGCGGCGATCAGCTTGCCGTCGAAGTCGTAGGTCCAGGCGTGGTACGGGCACTGGAACGACCGCGCGCGCTCGCCGGCGTCCTCGGTGCAGATCCGCGCGCCGCGGTGGCGGCAGACGTTGTAGAAGGCCCGCACCTCGCCCCGGCGGGACCGGCTGATCAGGATCGACTCGCGACCGACCTGGACAGTGCGGAACGAGCCCGGCTTCGGCAGGTCGCTCTCGCGGGCCGCACAGAACCACATGTCCTCGAAGATCCGCTCGCACTCGGCGTCGAAGACCGCCGGGTCGACGTACGCCGAGCCGGGCAGCGTCGGGATCAGGCTGGACCCGGTGACCGGCTCCTCGGTGGTGGTCATGCGAACTCCTGGACGGGCGTCGAGAGCTGTCGGCGGATCCGGCCGAACAGGCGGGGCTGGTTCATGCCGAGTACGGCGACCGGCATCTCGCCGCGCCGGTAGACGGCCAGCACGTCGCCGGTCTCGGGCGCGCCCGCCTCGACCGTGACGGTCTCGTCGCCGAGCCGGCGGCCCGCGAATTGGACCTGCACGCCGTACTGCTCGCTCCAGAAGTACGGCGCCGGCAGCGGGTCGTCCACGGGTCCGCCCAGGAGGGCGGCCACGGTGCGGGCGGGACGCTGGAGCGAGTCGGTCCAGTGCTCGATCCGGCGGCGGCCGGCGTACGACGGGTCGTACCAGGCGGCGACGTCGCCGACGGCCCAGATCCCGGGCGCGTCCGTGCTGCCGGCGGCGTCGCAGGCGACCCCGCCCGCCTCGATCGTCAGCCCGGATCCGGCCAGCCAGTCGGTCGCGGCGACCGAGCCGACGCCGACCACGACCACGTCGGCGGGCAGCACGCGACCGTCGGTGAGGACCACGCCCGACACCCGGCCCCGCCCGGTGAGGCCGGCGACGGGCACGCCGGTGAGCAGCGGGACGCCGTGGACGTCGTGCAGACGGGCGACCATCGCGCCGACCTCGACCCCGAGCGGACCGGCCAGCGGGGAGGGCGCGGCCTCGACCAGGGTGACGTCGAGCCCGAGGCCGCGGGCCGTCGAAGCGATCTCGGCGCCCACGAACCCGGCGCCCACCAGCACCAGTCGGGCACCGGGGAGCAGCTCGGACCGCAGGGCCAGCGCGTCGTCGAGGGTGCGCAGGGTGTGCACGCCGGCCAGCGGCGGACCGGGCAGCCGCCGGGCGTGCGAGCCGGTGGCGACGACCACGGCGTCACCCGGGACGAGGGCGCCGGAGGCCAGGGTCACCGTGCGGGTGCCGGGGTCGAGCGCGACGGCCCGCTCGCCGAGGCGCCAGTCGAGGGCGAGGTCGTCGTCGGTCTCCAGCGACAGGTCGTCGACCGCGAGGGTGCCGGCCAGGAAGCCCTTGGATAGCGGCGGCCGGTCGTAGGGCCGGTGCGGCTCATCGCCGATCACGGTGACGTCGCCGTCGTACCCGGCGGCGCGCAGCGCGCGAGCGGTGGCCAGCCCGGCCAGGGAGGCGCCGACGACCACCACTCGACGCGGGTCGGCCATCAGGACGCCTCGTAGGTGACGCCCGGAGGCAGGTGGGGGACGGCGTCGGAGAGCGCGACCCAGACCTCGCCGTCGCGGACCTCGACGGCGTGCGCCCGGACCGGCAGCTTGGCGGGTGGTGCGTCGACCGCCCCCGTGCGGAGGTCGAAGCGGGAGGCGTGCAGGGGGCACTCGACCCAGCAGTCCTCGAGCCACCCGTCGGCCAGCGAGGCGTCCTGGTGGGTGCAGGTGTCGTCGATCGCCAGGACCTCGTCGTCCTCGGTCCGGAAGACGGCGATCGGCGGGCTGACCGCGTCGATCCGCAGGCCCTCGCCCACCGGGACGTCGGCCAGGGCGCACACGTGCTGCATGGCTCGAGCGTGCGGCCGGGATCGGGGCGCTGTCAACGAGAACAACCAGATCCGTTGGACGATTTCACGCGGACGAAACAGTGCGGTGCGCACCGTGGTTGACCTGGGCAAACAGTCCCGGACCGCGATCTGCCGTAGTTCCACAATATGGAACTAATGATCTACGATGTGGGCATGAGCGGAACTCAGTCCGTCGACCGCGCTGCGGACCTGCTCCGCCTCGTCGTGCGGGCCGACGCGGCCCCGTCGTACTCCGAGCTGGTCGCGTCGAGCGGCCTGGCCCGCTCGACCGTCTCGCGGCTGCTCGGCGCGCTGGAGCGGGGCGGGCTGGTCGAGCGGGAGGGGGCGGGCTACCGCGGCGGTCGGCTGTTCGCCGACTACGCGGCTCGCTTCGACCGGGTCGAGGAGCTGGTCCGGGTCGCCCACGTCCACCTCGAGGACGTCGCGACGGCGACCGGCGAGACGGTCAACCTCGCGATCGCCCGGGGCAGCCGGGTGGTCCACGTCGACCAGGTCGACGCCCGCTACGTCCTCGGCTCGGTGAGCTGGGTGGGGGTGGAGGTGCCGAGCCACTGCTCGGCGCTCGGCAAGGTGCTGCTCGCCTGGGGCGCCGTACGACGACCCGCCGGCCGGCTCGAGGTCCGCACGCCGCGGTCGGTGGCCACCCACGCCGACCTCGACGCCGAGCTCGACCTCACCCGGGAGCGCGGTCACGCGCTCACCCGCGGCGAGCTCGAGGAGGGCCTCGACGGCGTCGCCGTCCCCGTGCGCGGGGTCGAGGGGGCGGTCGTCGCGGCGCTGGGCGTCTCCGGTCCGACCTTCCGGATCGGGGAGCGCCGTCCCGAGGTGGCCGCGCTGCTGCGGACCGCTGCGGCGGCGGTGGAGCGCGACCTGCGGGCCCGGCGCCGGTTCCTGGCGAAGAATCCGGTCGGGGACGGGAACAACCCGGCCGATCCCTCCGTTGGACCCAGTGAGCAAACTTGAGTTCACGAGACTCAACTTGTTTGCTCGACACGGCGAGGCCTTGCAAGATGGTCCGCTGAGTCTTCCCCGCAGTCTTCACACGGAGGTATCGAGAACATGGCACGTGCGGTCGGCATCGACCTCGGGACGACGAACAGCGTCGTCTCGGTCCTGGAGGGCGGAGAGCCCACCGTCATCGCGAACGCCGAGGGCGCTCGCACGACCCCGTCGGTCGTCGCCTTCGCCAAGTCGGGCGAGGTGCTCGTCGGCGAGGTGGCCAAGCGTCAGGCGGTCACCAACGTCGACCGGACCATCCGCTCCGTCAAGCGCCACATGGGCACCGACTGGAAGCAGAAGATCGACGACAAGGACTTCACCCCTCAGCAGATCAGCGCCTTCGTGCTGCAGAAGCTGAAGCGTGACGCGGAGGCCTACCTCGGCGAGACGGTCACCGACGCGGTGATCACCGTCCCGGCGTACTTCTCCGACGCCCAGCGCCAGGCCACCAAGGAGGCCGGCGAGATCGCGGGCCTCAACGTGAGCCGGATCGTCAACGAGCCGACCGCGGCAGCGCTGGCCTACGGCCTCGACAAGGGCGACGACCAGACCATCCTCGTCTTCGACCTCGGTGGCGGCACGTTCGACGTGTCCCTGCTCGAGATCGGCGAGGGCGTCGTCGAGGTGAAGGCCACCTCCGGTGACAACCACCTCGGTGGCGACGACTGGGACGCCCGGGTCGTCGACTGGATGATCAAGAAGTTCAAGGACAACAACGGCGTCGACCTCGGCGCCGACAAGATCGCCAAGCAGCGCCTCCAGGAGGCCGCGGAGAAGGCGAAGATCGAGCTGTCGTCGTCCTCCGAGACCACGATCCACCTGCCCTACATCACCCACGGCGAGTCCGGCCCGCTGCACTTCGAGGAGAAGCTCACCCGCAGCGAGTTCCAGAAGCTCACCGCGGACCTGCTCGACCGCACCAAGGCGCCGTTCCAGAGCGTGCTGAAGGACGGCGGCGTCGCGGTCTCCGCGATCGACCACGTCGTCCTGGTCGGCGGCTCCACCCGGATGCCGGCCGTGACCGAGGTCGTCAAGGAGCTGCTCGGCGGCAAGGAGCCCAACAAGGGCGTCAACCCCGACGAGGTCGTCGCCGTCGGCGCCGCGCTGCAGGCCGGTGTCCTCAAGGGCGAGGTCAAGGACGTGCTGCTCCTCGACGTCACCCCGCTGTCCCTCGGCATCGAGACCAAGGGCGGCGTGATGACCACGCTGATCGAGCGCAACACCACCATCCCCACCAAGCGGTCCGAGATCTTCACGACCGCCGACGACAACCAGCCGTCGGTCGAGATCAAGGTCGCCCAGGGCGAGCGCCAGATGTGGGGCCAGAACCAGCCCCTCGGCAACTTCGAGCTGACCGGCCTCCCGCCGGCCCCGCGCGGCGTGCCGAAGATCGAGGTCACCTTCGACATCGACGCCAACGGCATCGTCCAGGTCCACGCCAAGGACCAGGCCTCCGGCAAGGAGCAGTCGATGACGATCTCCGGCGGCTCCGCGCTGTCGAAGGACGACATCGACCGGATGGTCAAGGAGGCGGAGCAGTACGCCGAGGAGGACGCCCAGCGTCGCGCGGCGATCGAGACCCGCAACCAGGCCGACCAGCTCGTCTACACGACCGAGAAGTTCCTGGCCGACAACGCCGAGAAGATCCCGGAGGACGTCAAGACCGAGGTCCAGGCCGACGTCGACGCCCTGAAGGCGACCCTGGAGAACGCCGAGGCCTCGGCCGAGGAGCTCCAGGCCGGCGTCAGCAAGCTGGGCGAGTCGAGCCAGAAGATGGGCGCGGCCATGTACGCCGCGGCCGAGGCCGACTCCGCCGCGGCCGGCGGGGCGACCGGCGCGACCGGCGAGTCCGACGACGACGTCGTGGACGCCGAGATCGTCGACGAGACCCCGGCGGACGACACCACGGACGGTGAGCAGAAGTGACCGACTCGTCCCCGGACGAGTCGGTCACCCCCGAGCCGGAGGAGCAGGAGTCTGCTCCTCCGGCCGAGGGCCCGGCCGAGCCGGCTGAGCCCGAGGACGAGCTGGCCGTCGCGCAGCGCCACCTGGCGGAGCGCACCGACGACCTCCAGCGGCTGCAGGCCGAGTTCGTCAACTACAAGCGCCGGGTCGAGCGCGACCGCGACCTGATCAAGCAGAACGCGACGTACGCCGCGCTCGCGCCGATCACCGAGGTGCTCGACACGATCGACCGCGCGCGGGAGCACGCGCCGCTCGAGGACGGCTTCAAGACCGTCGCCGAGCAGCTCGAGCGCACCGTGGCGGCCGCCGGCCTGACCAAGTACGGCGCGCCCGGCGACGCCTTCGACCCGAGCCTGCACGAGGCGCTCAGCCACGTGGGCGAGGACCCGGAGGTCGAGGTGACCACCTGCAAGGTGATCGCCAAGGCCGGCTACCGGATCGGCGACCGCGTCGTGCGCGCGGCGCAGGTGCTGGTGGTCGACCCGCCCGCCGGGCCGACGGCCTGAGCGGGAGCGCCATGACGACACGAGGAGAGGGGGTGCGCGGATGAGCGACGACTTCCGGGCCGACTGGGCCCAGAAGGACTTCTACGCCGAGCTGGGTGTCAAGAAGGACGCCACGGCCGACGAGATCAAGAAGGCCTACCGCCGGCTGGCGCGCGCCAACCACCCCGACTCCAACCCGGGCGACACCGCCAAGCACGACAAGTTCAAGCAGGTCGCCGAGGCCTACGACGTCGTGGGCGACCCGGCCAAGCGCGCCAAGTACGACGAGTTCCGCTCGTCGTACGCCTCGGGCTCGGGGGGCTACCGCTACAGCGGTGGTGGCCCCGGGTTCGGTGGCGCCGGCACCGGCTTCAACCTCGACGACCTGCTCCGCGAGCGGGCCGGCGGGGCGCCGGGCGGTGGCTCCGGGGGCGGCTTCGGCGACATGTTCGGCGACCTCTTCGGGGGCGGCGGACGGCGCCAGCAGTCGCGCCGGGTCAAGAAGGGCCCCGACGTCGAGAGCACGGCGACGATCAGCTTCAACGACTCCCTCGAGGGCGTCACGATCGCGCTGCGGCTGACCTCCGACTCGGCCTGCACGGAGTGCAACGGCACCGGCGGCAAGCCCGGCACCAAGCCGCACGTCTGCCCGGAGTGCGAGGGGGCGGGCTACGTCGTCGCGTCGGTCGGCGGCGGGTTCTCGATGAACGAGACCTGCCCGACCTGCGGCGGTCGGCAGCTGGTCTACGACGACCCCTGCCCGGTCTGCCACGGCTCGGGGCGCGGCACCTCCGCGCGCACCATCCAGGCCCGGATCCCCGCGGGGGTCAAGGACGGGCAGCGGATCCGGCTGCGCGGCAAGGGCGGGGCCGGCGAGAACGGCGGTCCGGCGGGCGACCTCTACGTCACCGTCAAGGTCGGCCAGCACCGGGTCTTCAACCGCAAGGACGACAACCTCACCATCGACGTGCCCGTCTCCTTCGACGAGCTCGCGCTGGGCGCCGAGGTGAAGATCCCCACCCTGGGCGGCTCGCCGGTCACCCTGAAGATCCCGGCCGGCACCCCCAACGGGCGCACCTTCCGGGTGCGCGGCAAGGGGGCCAAGAAGGCCGACGGCACCACCGGTGACCTGCTGGCCACGGTCAACGTGCACGTCCCGGCCAACCTGCACGACCGGGCGCGGGCGGCCGTCGAGGCCTACCGCGACGCGATGGCCGGCACCCCGCTGCGCGCGAACCTCTTCGATCAGGCGGGGTCGTGATCCACGGGAGCAGGCGATGAGGCCCCGGCCGCCCTTCGAGGCGCCGGGGCCCGACGCCGCCGTGTTCGTGATCAGCGTGGCCGCAGAGCTGAGCGGGCTGCACCCGCAGACGCTGCGCACCTACGAGCGGATGGGTCTGATCACGCCCGGTCGCACCGGCGGCGGCGGTCGGCGCTACTCCCACCGCGACGTCGAGCGGCTCCGCGAGATCGCCGACCTGACGTCGTCCGGCATCGGCATCGAGGGCGTACGACGCATCCTCGACCTCGAGAACCGGATGGCCGCGCTGGCCTCCCGCAACGCCGAGCTCGTCGCCGAGCTCGAGGCGACCCGCGAGGCGCTGCGCCAGGCGCTCTCGGCCCGTCGTACGGACGCGCCGCCGAGCCGGCTGCCCGTGCTCCGTTCGCCCGACCCCGGCCAGTCACTGGTGGTCTGGCGCCGCGGGCGTCCCTGAGGAACCGTCCGTGCCCGGCGCGACGTCCACCAGGCATGCGCCGCCCGCTGATCGCCCTGCTCCTGGCCCTGCTAGGACTGGCAGCCGCGCCGTGCCCGTCGCCGCCGGATTGCGAGTCGTGCGCGTACGACGGACCGCCGGAGCGACCGCTCCGCGACGTCCGGCTGGAGCTGGTGCAGGGCGATCGGACCTGGCTGCTCGGCACCGCCGACGCCGGGACCGCGGCGGACGACCGGCTGGGCCAGGTCACCTGGACCTTCTGCCGGCCGACGTGCGGCCCGGGCCGGCGGTCCTGCGGGTCGACGGGGCCTGGCAGGCTTCCTCCGTGACCGACGTCCTCGACCTCCCGGTGGCGGAGTCGCTGCGCGACCGCCACGCCCACCTGGCCCGGCACCGGGGCCGCGTGAGCGGCTATCGCCCGGAGGTCGCCTCGTTCCTGACCCTGCCGCTCGACCCCACGCCCGACGACTGGGCCGACCTGGCCGCGCTCGTGGGGCCGGGCGAGGTGGCCGACCTCTACAGCCTGCCGGTCGTCGCGCCCGCCGGCTGGGAGCCGGTCTTCCACCTGCCGGGGCTGCAGCTGGTCGCGGGGCCGCTGCCCGCGCTCGGCGCGGGCCCCGAGGTGGTCGAGCTCGGCGCGGCCGACGTCCCCGAGATGCTGGAGCTGGCCGCCCGCACCCGCCCCGGCCCGTTCTGGGCGGAGACCCCGTCGATGGGCCGGTACGTCGGGGTCCGCGACGCCGGCGTGCTCGTCGCCATGGCGGGGGAGCGGCTGAGCCCGCCCGGCTGGACCGAGGTCAGCGCCGTCTGCACCGCCCCCGAGGCCCGCGGCCGCGGGCTGGCGGCCCGGCTGGTCACCGCCGTCGCCGACGGCATCCGCGCCCGTGGCGACGGCGTCTTCCTGCACGTCGTCTCGGCCAACACCACCGCGCTCGGCGTCTACGGGCGGCTCGGGTTCACCGTGCGTCGCGAAGTGGTCTTCCACGGCTACCGGGTGCCGACGGCCTGACCGGTCAGCTCCAGTGGTCCCGCGGGTCGACGTCCGGGTGCTCGGTCACCGTGCGCAGCAGGTCGGCGGCGGGACGGTCGTTGCCCCGGCTGGACGCGGCCAGCAGCGCCTCGTCGCCCTGCCCCGGCGTGAGCCCGGGCGGTACGACGAGCAGCCGCAGCACCCGCCGGTCGGACGTGGCCGTCGTGAGCAGCACCAGGTGGGTGTCGTCGCGGGGGAACGCGCCGGTCTTCACCCAGCCGCCCGCGACCTGCACCCGCCGCGGCGGGTTCTCCCAGTCCGGCGGCGAGTAGAGCACGCGCACGATCCGCGGCCGGCCCTCCGGGAAGTGGTCGACCAGGTCGGCCAGCTCGACGGCCAGGTCGCGGCTCTGCGGCCACCACCCGCCGTCGAGGGTGTCGCGGCTGCTCTCGTCGGCGAGGGCCACGCGGAGCGGCACGCGGGTGGTGGTGGTGGACGTCGTCATGACGGTCGCGCCTCTCGACCGGAACGCGCGCCCGGCGGGCGCAGCCTCGACGGTCTGTTCCTGCCAGCGTACGCCGGTCGTCGCCGTCGGGCCGGACGCGTCAGCGCAACGGCGCTACGACGGCGCGGCTCGCGCCGTCGCGGGTGATCTCGAACCGCACGCCCGCGGCCTGCTCGATCCAGTCCCGCACGTCGTCGAGGTCGATCCCGGCGGCCTCGGCGACGGCGGTGTCGGCGACCGGCGCGCCGGTCTCCTCCCACAGCCGTTCGGCGGCGGCCCAGACGAGCTCGCCCTGCGCGGTCTCGCGGTCCCGGGTCATGCCGCCCCGGTAACCATCACGAGGTCGCGCCGAACTGCTCCACGCGGATCGTGTCGCTGCGGACGCCCACCTCGCCGAGCAGGCGGGTGGCGAACGACGCGAAGCCGACCGAGCCGCAGACGTAGGCCCGCTCGGCGCCCTCGGCCAGCGGCGCCAGCTCGTCGGGCCAGGGCGGGTGCGCGACGCGGTCGCCGAGGTTCTCGCGGGTGAGGGCGAGGAAGGCGCCGTACTTCTCGAGCTCGGCGGCGTAGGGCAGGTCGTCGTACGTGCGGCCGACGGCGACGACGCGCAACGAGTCGGCGAGGCCGAGCCGCTTCGCGTAGCGGGCCATCGAGACGGCGGGTACGACGCCCGAGCCGCCCACGACGCAGATCGCCGGCTGCTCGCCGGTCCAGGTGAACCAGCCGCCGATCGGTCCGCGCAGCTCGAACTCGTCCCCGACCTCGGCGACGTCGTGCATGAACCCGGACACCTCCCCGTCGGGGAGGCACTCGATCATCAGCTCCAGCAGCGGGTCGTGCGGGTCCGACGCGATGGAGTAGGACCGCTGGGCGGTGTAGCCGTCGGGGGCGCGCAGCCGCAGGACGTAGTGCTGGCCGGGCCAGTGGTCGACCCGGCCCTCGACGTGGAAGCGCAGCCGGACCAGTCTGTCGGACGGGCGCTGGACGTCGATCAGCCGTCCGGTGGTCCACCCGCCAGCGGGGGCGGAGGAACTCACGGATCGCCCTGGTAGCGCTGCTCCAGCCACGGGTCGCCGCGGTCGTGGTAGCCGTTCTGCTCCCAGAACCCGGGCCGGTCCTTGGCCATCAGCTCCAGCCGGGTCACCCACTTGGCCGACTTCCAGAAGTACAGGTGGGGGACCAGCAGTCGGGCCGGGCCGCCGTGCTCGACGGGCAGCGGCTTCCCGTCGTACTCCCACACGACCCAGGCCTTGCCTCCGGTGACGTCGGCGAGCGGGAGGTTCGTGGTGTAGCCGGTGGTCGAGTGCGCCATGACGTACGCCGCCTCGGGCTGCGGGCCGGCGGCCTCGAGGAGCGCGTCGACGCTGACCCCGGCGAAGGTCACGTCGAACTTCGACCAGGTCGTCACGCAGTGGATGTCGCCGAAGTACGACGACCCGGGCAGCGCGTGCAGCTCGCGCCAGGACCAGGTGCGGGGCGTGTCGACGAGACCGTCGACGGTCATCGTCCACTGCTCGGGGACGAGATGCGGCGTGACCTCGGCGGTCAGCGTCGGCCAGCCCTGGCCGGTGTCGTACTGACCGGGCGGCAGTCGGTCGGCGCGCTCGCCGCGGTCGCGGCGCTTGCCGATGAATCCACGGGTGACGGGCACGGCCCCATTCTGCCCGACGGGTGTGTCGGGGAGGTGACGCGTCAGCGCCCGACGGCCGCCCGCAGCCGGATGCTGAACACCGACCCGCCGTAGGGACCGGGGGCGTAGGACACGCTCCCGGACTGCGCCTCGGCGAGGGTCCGGACGACGTGCAGGCCGAGCCCGGTGCCGGTCGCGACGGTGCCGTGCGCCCGCGCGAACTCGCGGAACAGCTGGTCGCGGAACTCCTCCGGGACGCCGTCGCCCTGGTCGACGACGTCGAGGCGGACGTGGTCGCCGTCCGGGTGGATCCGGACGCTGTACGGCGGCTGCCCGTACTTGTGGGCGTTGCCGATCAGGTTGCTGAGCATCTGCTCCAGCCGCAGCGGGTCGGCGCGCACGGCGCGCAGGTCCTCGACGCTGACCGCGACGTCGTACCGGTCGGCGATCACCGCCTCGACGGCCGCGCGCGGGTCGACGGTCTGGAGGTCGATGCGCAGGGTGCCGCGCTGGATCTGGGCCGCGGTGAGCAGGTCGGCGGTGATGCTGTCGAGGATCCGGGCCTGCCGGGCGACCGACTCCATCAGGCGCTGCCGCTGCTCGGGGTCGAGCTCGGACGACGACCAGCCGATGGTCTCGGCGATGCCGCAGATGACCGAGACCGGGCCGCGGATCTCGTGGGCGGTGGTGGCGATGGCCCGGCGCAGCAGCCCGACGTCGTCGGAGGCGGAGTCGAGGTAGACCATGACCGACCAGCCGGTACGGCGGATCGTGGCCCGGGCGGTCCCGCCGTCGAGGCGCACCTCGAACGAGGCGTCCGAGTCGAGCCGGTGGAAGGCGACCAGGGTCGCGAGCTCGGCGGAGGCGAGGCTGAGCGGGGTGCCGGGTGCGGCCCGCTTGGCCAGCTGCCGCTGGGCCGTGGCGTTGGCGTAGACGACCCGGAACAGCGGTTCGTCGGCGAGCTCGATGACGCCGTACGGCGCCATGCTGAGCGCCTCCCACGCCGACACGTGGGTGCCTTCCGCCTGGGCGCCGGCGGGCGCGGTGTCGGTCGGTCCGCTCTCGATCCGGGTCGCCTCCGGAGCGGACGGGGCGGACGGGGCGGACGGGGCGGCGGCCTCGGCCTCCGGGACGACGGCGAGCGTCGGCGGCACCTGCGGGTCGACGCCGATCGCGAGGTCGCGGACGTAGTCGAGGATCGTGGAGAGCGAGGTGCCCTTCTGGACGTAGCCGTCGGCGCCGGCGGCCAGGGCCCGGGCCGACATCTGGGTGGCGCCGAACCCGGACAGCACCACGATGGTCGCCTTCGGCACCAGGCGCCGGATGCTCGGCAGCGCCTCCAGCCCGTCCATGACCGGCATCGACAGGTCGAGCAGCACCAGGTCGGGGCGGAGCTCGCGGACGATCTCGATGCCCTGCCGGCCGTCGCCGGCCTCGGCGACGACGTCGAAGCCGCCGCGGGTGAGGGCGAAGCGGAGCAGCTCGCGCAGGTCCTCGGTGTCGTCGACGATGACGGTGCGCAGCGCCTTGGGGCTCGGGACGGCGCTCACGGGACCGCCCTGTCGGTGGGCGGACCGGTGGGCGGGTCCTCGGGCTCGGTCATCGCCGGGGTGCTGCGCCGCAGGTCGACGTCGAACGGCGAGTTGCCGAGCAGGTCGGTGATGATCCGGCTCGCCGAGTCGATCGAGGTGGCCAGGGCCTCACGGGCCTTGGTCGGCTGCTCGAGGTCGAGGGCCATCTTGGCGACCACCAGCCCCTGCAGGACGCTGTCGTTCAGCTCCAGGGCCTGCTGCTCGCGCAGCCGCAGGTCCTGGAAGAGCTGGGCACCCTCCATCAGCGAGGCGTAGGTGCGCCGCAGCGTCCAGTAGTAGACGCCGATCGCGGCGCCGAAGATGTCGGAGATCGCCATCGGCCAGGTCCACGCGATCTTCATCGCCTCGCCGGCCGTGCCGCCCACCAGCATGTGGATGGTGTGGGCGCCGTGGTGGACCGCGCAGGAGAAGAAGATCGCGGCGGTCGCGCCGCCGAGGGGGTTGGTGCGCAGCTGTCCGCTGCGAGCCAGCGGGACCACGATCGAGATCGAGATCAACAGGTACGCGACCATGATGATGCCGTTGGCCACCAGGCCGATCTGCCAGCTCATCCCCGGGCCTCCGGTCCGTGTGGTGTGGTCATGACGACGCTCCGCTGAAGGTCAGGACGAGCAGCGCGAAGGCCGAGCCGCCGAGGAGGACGAGGGCGGACGTGCTCCACGTCTGCCAGGGAGCCACGCGATCCTCGACGGGACCGTGGGCCAGCCGGGCCAGGCACCCGCCGACGACGAGCAGTTCCCAGGCGGCGCACGCGAGGTCCCACGGCCCGAACGGCTCCACCCCGTGGACCCCCGGCATACCGACGGTGCGCGAGGCCAGCCAGATCAGGAGCACCACGACGTTGCCGACGACGCCGAGGACGAGCAGCGGCTCGGTGCTGCGGCGCAGCACGAGCGCGGACCAGGCGAGCTGGGCGGTCGCGCAGAGCAGGAAGAAGCCGCCGATGGCGAACCCGCCGGCCAGGTGGGCGGGGGCGACGGCCGCGTGCACGCCGGCGGCGGCCGCGCTCGCGACCACGGCGACCGGGAGGTCGCTCCGGCCTCCGCGCGCGGGCGACACCGGGGCCGGGCGGGGACCGGGCGCGACGGTGGCCAGGGTCCCGGTGGCGATCCGGCTGCGCAGGTCGGCGACCCGGACCGCGTGCTCGTCGTACGCCGGGGCCGGGACGGGACGCAGCCGGGCGACCAGGGCCGGGGCGAGGAGCGCGCTGATGCCCACGAGCCCGCCCACGATCAGGCCGTAGTGGACCCCGTGGGCGAGTGCGCTCGCGCTGATCACCGACATCGCGGTCATCTCAATCCTTCCCCCTAGGGCTCGAGGGTAAGGAAGGGTGGGCCACCACGGGAAGAATCGCCCGAAATCCGCCAAACTTGAGCGGAACAGACTCAACTTGTGGTGCGTTGATCCCGATGGCGGGGGAGACTGCCCCGCCGGAGCATTCGCGAGACCAGTCACCGACCAGGCACAGACCAGGAGACGACGCACATGAGCCAGTTCGGCGCCGACAAGTTCACCACGCGCAGCCGCGAGGCGATCGAGGCCGCCCAGCTCGCCGCGACGACGGCGGGCAACTCCACCGTGGAGCCCATCCACCTGCTGGTGACCCTGCTGCTCCAGGAGGGCGGGACGACCGCCTCCCTGGTGACCAAGGCCGGGGCCGACCCCGCCGCGCTGGTCCGCGCGGCCGCCGCCCAGCGCGACACCCTCCCGAAGGCCAGCGGGTCGAGCGTGCAGACGCCCAAGGCGTCCCCGGCCCTGACCCGGGTGCTCGCCGGCGCGCTCGACCTCGCCAACGGCATGAACGACGAGTACGTCGCCACCGAGCACCTGTTCATCTCGCTGGCGACCGTCGAGAGCGCCGCCCAGAAGGTGCTGGCCGACGCCGGCCTGAGCGCCGACGGCCTGCGGGAGAGCCTGAGCGCGGTGCGCGGCAACCGCCGCGTGACCAGCCAGGACGCGGAGTCGACGTACGAGGCGCTGGAGAAGTACTCCGTCGACCTGACCGCCTCCGCCGAGGAGGGTCGGCTCGACCCGGTCATCGGCCGCGACTCCGAGATCCGGCGCGTGATCCAGGTGCTGAGCCGGCGCACCAAGAACAACCCGGTCCTGATCGGCGAGCCCGGCGTCGGCAAGACCGCCGTCGTCGAGGGGCTCGCCCAGCGCGTGGTGGACGGCGACGTCCCCGACTCCCTGAAGGGCCGCCGGGTGCTCAGTCTCGACCTGGCCGCGATGGTGGCCGGCGCGAAGTACCGCGGCGAGTTCGAGGAGCGGCTGAAGTCGGTGCTCGACGAGATCAAGGAGGCCGAGGGTCGGGTCATCACCTTCATCGACGAGCTGCACACCGTCGTCGGCGCGGGCGCCGGCGGCGACTCGGCGATGGACGCCGGCAACATGCTCAAGCCGATGCTGGCCCGCGGCGAGCTGCACATGATCGGCGCGACCACCCTCGACGAGTACCGCGAGCGGATCGAGAAGGACCCGGCGCTGGAGCGCCGCTTCCAGCAGGTCTTCGTCGGCGAGCCCAGCGTCGAGGACACCATCCAGATCCTGCGGGGCATCCAGGAGAAGTACGAGGCCCACCACGGCGTGCGGATCACCGATGCCGCGCTGGTCGCCGCCGCCACGCTCTCCGACCGCTACATCACCGGCCGCCAGCTGCCCGACAAGGCCATCGACCTGGTCGACGAGGCCGCCTCGCGGCTGCGCATGGAGATCGAGTCCTCCCCGGAGGAGATCGACCAGCTCCGCCGCCAGGTCGAGCGGATGAAGATGGAGGAGTTCGCCCTGGGTCGCGAGAGCGACGCCGCCTCCCAGGCCCGGCTCGCCGACCTGCGCGCGGACCTCGCCGACAAGGAGGAGGACCTGCGCGGCCTCGAGGCCCGCTGGGAGCGGGAGAAGTCCTCGCTCGAGGGCGAGGGCGAGCTGCGCCGCCAGCTCGACCAGCTGCGCATCGAGGCCGAGCGGCTGCAGCGCGACGGCGACTTCGAGAAGGCCAGCGAGCTGCTCTACGGCCGGATCCCCGAGCTCGAGGGGCGGATCACGAAGGCCTCCGACGCCGAGACCGTGGAGACCGACGAGGCGCCCCTGGTGGGCGAGGAGGTCGGCGCCCAGCAGGTCGCCGAGGTCGTCGAGGCCTGGACCGGCATCCCGACCGGCCGGATGCTCGAGGGCGAGACCGCCAAGCTGCTGAAGATGGAGGACGTGCTCGGCGAGCGGCTGATCGGCCAGCGGGCCGCGGTCACCGCCGTCAGTGACGCCGTACGACGCTCGCGCGCGGGCATCGCCGACCCGAACCGACCGACCGGCTCCTTCCTGTTCCTCGGCCCCACCGGCACCGGCAAGACCGAGCTGGCCAAGTCGCTGGCCGACTTCCTCTTCGACGACGAGCGGGCCATCGTCCGCATCGACATGAGCGAGTACTCCGAGAAGCACTCGGTCGCCCGCCTGGTCGGGGCCCCTCCCGGCTACGTCGGGTACGACGAGGGCGGCCAGCTCACCGAGGCGGTCCGCCGCCGGCCGTACTCCGTGGTCCTGCTCGACGAGGTGGAGAAGGCGCACCCGGAGGTCTTCGACATCCTGCTGCAGGTGCTCGACGACGGCCGGCTGACCGACGGCCAGGGTCGCACGGTCGACTTCCGCAACACGATCCTGATCCTGACCAGCAACCTCGGCTCGAACTTCCTCGTCGACCCGACCCTGGACCCCGAGACCAAGCGGTCGTCGGTGATGTCGGTGGTCCGCTCGACCTTCAAGCCCGAGTTCCTCAACCGGCTCGACGAGGTCGTCACCTTCGACGCGCTGACGCCCGAGGAGCTGACCCACATCGTCGACCTGCAGCTGGCGCTGCTGGAGAAGCGGCTGGCGGTCCGCCGGATCACGATCACGGTCGCCGACGAGGCCAAGCGCTGGCTGGCCGAGACCGGCTACGACCCGGCGTACGGCGCCCGGCCGCTGCGCCGGCTGATCCAGACCTCGATCGGGGACGCTCTGGCCAAGCTGCTGATCGCCGGCGAGGTCGGCGACGGGGCCGCGGTCCACGTCGACGTCGCCGAGGGCGGCGGGCTGGTGCTCCGCGGGAGCTGATCGGGCTCACGCCGATCGTCGACGTGCCCGGGTGGGCCCCGGGTCGCGCCTGCGCGCGGCCCGGGGCCCACGCCTCTCGCCCGTGACCGGGCCTCTGGTGGAATGTGCGACATGAGCTCCCCGATCCGTCCCCGTCAGGCCACCTTCGCGGCGGGCCTGATCATCGGCGGATCGGTGCTGCTGGTGCTCTCCGCCTTCGACTCGCTCTCCGGCCTGCAGTCGCTGGAGATGCGGGACGCGGCCGAGGAGTTCCTCTCCCGGCCCTTCGGCGACGGCCTCGGCATCGACGTCGACGGCGTCCTGGGCCTGCTGCGGGTGCTGACGATGATCGCCGCCGCCACCGCCACGGCGATGGCGGTCCTGGGCGTCTACGTCCTCCAGCGCTCCCGGCCGGCCCGGTTGGCCCTCTCGGTGCTGGCGCCGGTGCTGGCCGTCACCGGACTGGTGTCCGGCGGGATCTTCGCGCCGGTGGTCACCGTCGCCGTCGTGATGCTGTGGCTCCAGCCCGCCCGCGACTGGTTCGACGGGATCGAGCGGCGTCCTGAGCCCGAGCGGGCGCCGGACCGGAAGCCGTCGGCCGTCTGGCCGCCGCCGACCCCGCCGGCCCCGCCGGCCGGCCCGGTCGCTCCGCCGTCCTCGTCCGAGCCGCGGGCCTACCCCGGCTTCGGCGCCGCGCCCCAGCCCGGCGTTCCCCCGCAGGCGCCCCAGCCGGGTGCGCCCGCGCCGTACCCGACCTACGGGGCACCCCAGCCCGGGCCGTACGGCGCTCCGAGGCCGCCCGCCTCTGCGCGGCCCCCGGCCGTCCTCTGGGCCTGCGTGGTGGCCTGGTCGCTGTCCGGCCTGGTCGCGGCGATGATGCTGATGACCGCGATCGTCGTCGGCCTGGCGCCCGACCTGGTGCTCGAGGAGGTCCGCCGGCGGGACGCGAGCCTGGCCGACGAGCTCACCGACGACCGGCTGGCCGCCACGGCGGTCGTCGCGGTGCTCCTGGTGGTCTGGAGCGTGGCCGCGTCGGTGGTCACCTGGTTCGCCTTCCGGCGAGCACGGTGGGGTCAGATGGCCCTGCTGGTCTCGGCCGGTGGGGCCGGCGCGGTCTGCCTCCTCGGCGTCGCCGTCGGCAGCCTCCCCCTCGTGCTCCCGCTGGCCGGCTGCGTCGCGGCCTTCGCCCTGCTGATGCGGCCGGAAGTGCGCGCCTGGTACGCCGGGCGTGGAACCATCTGACCCATGAGCGACCAGCAGCCTCCCTGGGGCCCGCCGCCCTCGGACAACCCCTACGGCCAGCAGCCCCCGGCCAACCCCTACGGCCAGCAGCCCCCGGCCAACCCCTACGGCCAGCAGCCCCCGGCTGCGCCGTACAGCCAGCCCTACGGCGCGCCGTACGGCGGCCCGACCCGTGACCCCGACAAGCGTCCCGGCACCGTCACGGCGGCCGGGATCGTGACGATCGTGTTGTCCGCGCTGAGCCTGCTCCTCTACGCCGGCCTCGCCGTCGCCACCCTCGTGGCCCGCGACGACATGGTGGACGCGATCGAGGACGAGCTGAGCTCCAGCCAGCGCGAGAGTCTCTCGGGCGACGACCTGGCCACCTTCGTCACGGTCGTGTTCGTGATCTTCGCCGTGTGGTGCCTGATCGCCGTCCTGCTCGGCATCTTCTCGATGCGGCGCTCCAACGTGGCCCGGATCCTGCTGGTGGTCTCGTCGGTGATGACCGCCCTGATCAGCCTGCTCGCGATCACCTCCGGGGTCAGCGCGCTGACCCTGATCGCCGGCGTCGCGGTGGTCGTGCTGCTGTTCACCGGTGGGGCCAACGACTGGTACGCCCGCCGCGGTCGGCAGCCGGCGCTGCCGACGGGCACCACCCAGCCCTGGGGCTGAGCGCCCCCCACCCCCACGTACGGCCCGCCCGGTCCTCGGACCCGGCGGGCCGTCGTCGTACCCGGCCGGGATCGGCTGGTGTCAAGAGTCGTCTTGCCGGTCTGGACCGATCGCGGCCGGCCGGTGGTGGACCCGTCGCCGACGGTTCATGTGGACGCCCTGTGGATTCCGCCCCGGAGCGGTTGCCTACGGAGCGGGTGACGACGGGCAGGTCTCGGAACCGTCGTCCCCATCGTCCTGCTCGCCCTGCATCTGACTCTTTCCGGAGACCTATCTCATGCGATCACATCGGAAGCGCCTCGGATTCGGCCTCGCCGCCGCCGCGGTGCTGTCCTCTGGCCTCGTCGCCGCGCCGACCACGGCCTCGGCCAACCCTGCGGGAACCGCCCTCGTCATCAACGAGGTGTACGGCGCCGGCGGCAACAGCGGCGCGCTCTACAACGCCGACTTCGTCGAGCTCTACAACCCCACCAACGCCGCACTCCCGCTGAGCGGCCTGCGGCTGCAGTACCGCTCCGCCGCCGGCGGCGTCGGCGGTACGGCGACCCTCACCGGCTCGGTCCCGGCCAAGAGCACGTTCCTGATCCAGATGAGCGCGGCGGGCAGCACCGGCGCGGCGCTGCCGACGCCGGACCTGGTCGCCTCGCCCGCGATCGCGATGGCCGCCGCGGGTGGCCAGACGATCCTCGGCACCGCCACGACCTACGGGTCGGGCAACCTCGCCGGGGCGGCCACCGTCGTCGACATGGTCGGCGCCAGCGGCTCGACCAGCTTCGAGGGCTCGGCGGCGGGGACGGCGTCCGCGACGGTCTCGCTGAACCGGTCGGCCGGTGCCGACACCAACGTGAACTCGGCGGACTTTAGGACCGCGGCCCCCACCCCCACCCGCTCCGGCGGCAGCGGGAACCCCGACCCGGAGCCCGGCACGGTCGTCCCGATCGCGCAGATCCAGGGCACGAACGCCACGGCCTCGCCGATGACCGGCCAGACCGTGACGACCGAGGGCGTCGTGACGGCGTCGTACCCGAGCGGGGGCCTGAACGGCTTCTACCTGCAGACCGCGGGCACGGGCGGCGGCACCGACGCCACCCCGGGAGCCTCGGACGCGATCTTCGTCTACGCACCGAGCGGCACCAAGCCGGCCGTGGGCGCCTCGGTGCGCGTCACCGGTGCGGTCAGCGAGTACTTCGGGCTGACCCAGGTGACCGCGACCACGGTCGGCACCGTGACCCCGGCGCTGGCCGCGGTCACCCCGCTGGCGATCGCCTACCCGACCACCGAGGCCGCCCGCGAGGCGCACGAGGGCGAGCTGCTCGCGCCGACGGACACCGACGTGGTGGTGTCGAACACCTACGGCATGAACACCTTCGCCGAGATCGGCCTGGCCACCGGCGGCAAGCCGCTGCTGCAGCCGACCGACGTGGCGGACGCGCAGAACGCCTCCGCGATCGCGGCGGTCACGTCCGACAACCTCGCCCGGGGCGTGATCCTGGACGACGGCTCGAGCACGAACTACTTCACGAGCGCCAAGGACACCCCCCTGCCCTGGCTGACCCAGAGCGCGTCGGTGAGCATCGGCGCGTCGGTGACCTTCACCGGGCCGGTCATCCTCAGCTACGGCTTCGACGCGTGGCGCTTCCAGCCCCAGAGCCAGGTCACCGGCACCGGCGCGGACGTGGCGACCTTCTCCGACGTCCGCGCGGCCAACGCGAACCCGCGGAACGTCGGTGGCGACGTGAGGATCGCGACCTTCAACGTCCTGAACTACTTCCCGACCACCGGCGAGGAGTTCGTGTCGAACGGCGGCAGCTGCACCTACTACACCGACCGCGCCGGCAACCGGATCGCCAACAACACCTGCACCCCCGACGGTCCCCGAGGCGCGGCGAACGCCGTCAACCTGGAGCGCCAGCAGGTCAAGATCGTCAAGGCGATCAACAGGCTCGGCGCCAGCGTCGTCTCGCTCGAGGAGATCGAGAACTCGGTCAAGCTCGGGAAGAGCCGCGACTTCGCGCTGAACACGCTGGTCACCGCGCTCAACGCCGCGGCCGGCCCCGGCACCTGGGCGGCGGTGGCGTCGCCGACCACGCTGCCCTCGACGGCCGAGCAGGACGTCATCCGCAACGCCTTCATCTACAAGCCCGCCGAGGTCAGCCTGGTCGGCGCCTCCCAGGTGCTCGTCGGCGCGAGCGCGTTCGACAACGCCCGCGAGCCGCTGGCCCAGGCCTTCAAGAAGGTCGGCGACGCGGACGCCGACGGGTTCGCGGTCGTCACCAACCACTTCAAGTCCAAGGGCTCCGGCACCGACGACGGCACCGGCCAGGGGGCGTCCAACCCGGATCGCGTCGCCCAGGCCGAGGCCCTCGCGACGTTCGCCGAGAACTTCGCCCAGGACCGGGGGGTCACGCCGCTCTTCCTCGCGGGCGACTTCAACTCCTACACCGAGGAGGACCCGATGCAGGTCCTGCGGGGTGAGGGCTACGTGAACCTCGCCGCGACGTACGAGCCCGAGGTCGACACCTACAGCTTCGACGGCCTCGCCGGCTCCCTGGACCACATCCTCGCGAACGGGGCCGCCGCCGACCTGGTGAGCGGCGCCGACGTGTGGAGCATCAACTCCTCCGAGCCGATCGCCTACGAGTACAGCCGCTACAACTACAACGTCAACCAGCTCTACTCCAACGACCACTACCGGGCCTCCGACCACGACCCGATCGTGGTGGGCCTGGACCTGGCCGAGCCGGTCGAGACGGTGGACGTCAACCTGCTCAACATCAACGACTTCCACGGTCGCATCGACGCGAACACCACGAAGTTCGCGACCACCGTCGAGCAGCTCCGCGCCGCGGCGGGTGCGGACAGCACCCTGTTCCTCTCCGCGGGCGACAACATCGGCGCCTCGCTGTTCGCCTCGGCGACCCAGAAGGACCAGCCGACCCTCGAGGTGCTCAACGCCCTCGGGCTCGACGTCTCCGCGGTCGGCAACCACGAGTTCGACCTGGGCTTCGCCGACCTCACCGGTCGGGTGAGCGACGAGGCGGACTTCGACTACCTGGGGGCCAACGTCTACCTGAAGGGCACCACGACCCCGGCGCTGCCGGAGTACCGCACCTTCGAGGTGAACGGCGTGAGCGTCGCCGTCGTCGGCGCCGTCACCGAGGAGACCCCCTCGCTGGTCTCGCCGGCCGGCGTGGACACGATCGAGTTCGGTGACCCGGTCGCCGCGGTGAACCGGGTCGCGGCCCGGCTCAGCGACGGCGACGCCGCCAACGGCGAGGCCGACGTCATCGTGGCGGAGTTCCACGAGGGCGCCGGCGCGAATCTGCCCGACACCGCCACGTGCGCCGACGAGATCGCTGCGAACACCGTGTTCGGCGACATCGCCCGCAACACCGCCGCCACCGTGGACGTGATCCTCACCGGTCACACCCACAAGGAGTACGCCTGCGCCGGCCCGGTGCCGGGCTCGGCCACGAAGACCCGGCCGATCCTGCAGACCGGCTCGTACGGCGACAGGATCGGCCAGGTCCAGCTGGAGGTCGACCCCGTCAGCGGTGACGTCGTGAGCTACACCCAGCGCAACGTCGCCCGGGTCGCGACCGAGGACCTGAGCCTCCCGGCGGTCGCCGAGGTCAAGACCATCACCGACGCCGCCCTCGCGCACGCCGCGGTGGTCGGGAACCAGCCGGTCGGCACCATCAGCCGCGACATCACCACCGCCTACGCGGGCGGCTCGTTCACCGGCGGCACCTACGCCGGGGGCACCCGGGACGACCGGGCCTCCGAGTCGGCCCTGGGCGACCTGGTCGCGCAGGCGCTGAAGGACGGCGTCTCGCAGTTCGCGACGCCGGACCTCGGCATCACCAACCCCGGTGGCCTCCGCGCCGAGCTCCTCCACGCCGGCGACACCGCCACCAACCCGGCCAACACCAACGGCGTGGTCACCTTCGCCGAGGCCAACGCGGTGCTGCCGTTCAACAACACGGTCGCGGTCGTGCAGCTCACCGGCGCCCAGCTGAAGGCCGTCCTGGAGCAGCAGTGGCAGACCAACCCCGACGGCACCGTGCCGTCGCGGCCCTACCTGCAGCTCGGCCTGTCCGAGAACGTCCGCGTCACCGCCGACCCGACCCGGGCCGCCGGCCAGCGGATCACCTCGGTCCGCATCGACGGTCAGCTGCTCGACCCGACCCGGACCTACACCGTCTCGACGCTGTCGTTCCTGGCCGCCGGTGGTGACAACTTCCGGGCCTTCCAGCAGGGCTCGTACGTCGACACCGGCCTCCTCGACGCCCAGCTGTGGCGGGACTACCTGGCGGCGAACTCCCCGGTCAGCCCGGACTTCGCGCGCCAGCAGGTCGAGGCCCCGGGCCTGCCCGCGTCGGTGACGGCCGGCCAGGCCGTGTCCTTCTCGCTGGCCAAGCTCAACCTGACCTCCCTCGGCGCCCCGGCGAACGAGCGGGTCCGGGTGTTCCTCGCCCAGGGCGAGGAGCGGCGCAGCATCGGCACCTACGCGGTGTCCAACGGCAGCGCGACCGTGGCCTTCACCGTCCCGGCCGGCCTGGCCGGGAGCTGGGAGGTCGGCCTCGCCGCCGAGCCGTCCTCGACCCGGGTCGGGGTCGGCGGTGCGGTGCCTGCGGCTCCGTCGATCGCCGGCAGCGTCACCGGTGACGGGGGTGTCCCGGTCGCGGGCGCCTGCGTCTACCTCTACACCTCGCGCTCGGCCGCGGCGGCGTCGTACGCCACCTGCACCGACGCGAGCGGCGCCTACTGGATGAACGTCGGTGCCGGCGAGTACCACGTGGCCGTCGCGGACCCGACCGCGTCGTACCAGACCACGTGGCGCGAGGGCACGGTCACCGTCGGGGCGCCGCTGACCGGGATCGACGTGGTCCTGGAGCGCCCGCTCACCACCCGCATCTCCGGCTCGGTCACGAACCGGACCAGCGGGGCCGCCCTCGGCACCGTGTGCGCCTTCACCTACGAGGACGGCGTCTCGACCGCCGCCGCGTACGCGTCCTGCACGCTGGCCGACGGCAGCTACTCGATCGACGGCCTGGAGACCGGCGGGTACGACGTCGCGTTCTTCGACACGACCGGGGCGACGAACACCCAGTGGTGGACCGGCAGCACGGGCGGCGCCCCGGCGCAGTCCGGCGCGACCGCGGTCGCCCTGGCCACTCGGGCCTCCACCGCCGTCGCGGACGCCGCGATGTCGGGCGAGACCACCGGCGTCGTCTCGGGCCGGGTCCTGGCCGCGAACGGCTCGCCGCTGGCCGGGGTGTGCGTCTACCTCTACACCAGCGCCGCCGGCCCGGCGTCGTACGGCACCTGCACGCAGGCCGACGGCACCTGGTACCTCGGCGGGGTCGCCCCGTCGGCGCATTACAGGGTCGGCTTCGCCGACCCGAGCGCGTCGTACGCGACGCAGTGGTGGACCGGCAGCGCGGCCGGTGCGCCGTCGTACGCCGGTGGCGCCGTGATCGGGCCGGTCACCGCCGGCCAGACCACGGGCGGCGTCGACGCCACCCTGCAGCCGGTCGGCTGACCGACTGCTTCACCCGGCTCCCGACCCGGTCGGACCGCACGGTCCGGCCGGGTCGGGAGACCGCCGTCCAGCCGGTGCCGTGCGGCCGGTTCCCGGACGTCGTCCGTTCACCCGGGCTCGCCAGCATCCCGCCGGGATCGGGCCCCTCTCACCGCCCTGCTCGAAAGGCCTCTGATGTCCGCCACCCTGACCGACGCCCCGGTCACCCGCCCGGCCTCGTCGCCCCGCCCGCTGCGCCGTCGGGCCCGTTCGGCCCTGGTCGGCGCCACCTCGCTGCTGGTCCTGCTCGGTGGGCTCCTCTACGTCGTGGCCCCGGCCACGCCCACGCTGGACGCGAGCTTCGGCGAGATCGCCGGCGACGCCCCGCACGTCGACGAGGAGCTGGGCGTCGAGTACTCGCTCGCCGCCGCCGAGGTCGCCCGCACGAAGCGGAGGAACAAGCAGACCTTCTACGGCTCCGTGCAGAGCGCCGGGGTGCCGGTCAGCAACGCGCGCCTGGTCGTGAAGGGCGTGCAGAAGAAGACCCGCAGGTACCGCGCCACGGTCCGCATCGGCCGTGTCGGCAAGGCCTTCCGCGCCCGGACCCGGCTGGTGCCCGGCCGCTACCGGGTGACCATCACCCTGAAGGCCGCAGGCCGCACCAAGAGCGTCAGTCGGACCATGACCCTGCGCAACAACCGCTCCTACCGGGCGTCGGTCCGGGTCCGCGAGAGCGGCATCGTGACGATGCTGCCGGTGACGAGCTACTGATGAGCAGCCTCTTCCCCGTGGCCGAGCCGACCCGTCGGGTCGGCGTCGTCCTGGGCACCCGGCCGGAGGCCGTCAAGCTCGCGCCGCTGGTGGTCGCGCTGCGGGCGTCGGCGCACTACGAGCCGGTCGTCGTCTCGACCGGCCAGCACCGCGACCTGCTCGCCCCGCTGCTCGGCTTCTTCGGCGTCCAGCCCGACCTGGACCTCGACCTGATGCGGGCGGGGCAGAGCCTGGCCGACCTGGCCGGCCTGGCCACCACCCGGATCGGGCAGGCGATCGAGGACCTCGGCCTCGACCTGCTCGTCGTCCAGGGCGACACCACCACGACCCTCGCGGGCGCGCTGGCCGGCTTCTACCACCGGGTCCCGGTGGTCCACGTCGAGGCCGGGCTGCGCACCGACGACCGGCTCTCGCCGTACCCGGAGGAGGTGAACCGGCGGGCGGTCACCCAGCTCGCCGACCTCCACCTGGCCCCGACCGACCGGGCCGCCGAGCGACTGCTCGCCGAGGGCGTCGACCCCTCCCGGGTGCTGGTCACCGGCAACACCGTCATCGACGCGCTCTTCGAGACCGTCCGGCGTCGACACCCGTACGCCGGCCCCGACGCGGCGGCGCTCGCCGACGCGGAGGGGGCCGGGCGGCTGCTGCTCGTCACCGCCCACCGCCGGGAGTCGTGGGGCGTCGGGCTCGACGGGATCGCGGAGGCGGTCGGCCGCCTGGTCGACGCCCACCCCGACCTCACCGTGGTCTTCCCGGTGCACCCCAACCCCCTCGTCCGGGAGCCGGTACGACGCCGCCTCGGCGGGAGCGACCGGGTGCTGCTGGCCGAGCCGCTGGACTACCCGTCGTTCGTCCGGCTGCTCGCCCGGGCCGACCTGGTGCTGACCGACAGCGGCGGCATCCAGGAGGAGGCCTGCTCCCTGGGCCGGCCCACCCTGGTCGCCCGCGACACCACCGAGCGGCCCGAGGGGATCGAGGCCGGCGGGCTCCGACTCGTCGGCACCGACCCCGCCCGGATCGTCGCCGAGGCGACTCGGCTGCTCACCGACCCGGCGGCGTACGGCGCGCTCGTCTGCCGCTCGCTGCCCTTCGGCGACGGGACCGCGTCCGCGCGGGCCGTCGCCGCGCTCGACCTGCTGTTCCCCGTCCCGCTCCCTGGCCCTCTCGTTGACCTGGACTCCCATGCGACCCCTGCCTGACCACCTGTCCCCGACCCGCTCCCTGCGCATTCGGACCGCGGCCGGCCTGGCCGCGCTCGCGCTGCTCGCCGTACCTCTCACGGCCTGCGGGGGCGACGCCTCGTCGACCTCGGCCGACCCGGCGGCGACGCCGAGCGGCCCGCCGGTCGCCGGCGCGTCCGCGTCCGCCGACGGAGGTGCCGCGGCGCCCGCCGATCCCGCACCGTCCGCGGTCGGCGGCTCCGGTGAGGGCGGCTCCGGCTCCGGCTCGGGCGAGGGCAAGAGTGGGAGCAGCGGCGAGGGTGCCGGCTCCGACGGTGGCCCCGCCACGACCGGCGGGGGCGGCGGCAAGAGCGGCTCCGGCCCGGGCGCCGGCGGCTCGGGTGGGGCCGACGGCGGCACGCCGGACGGACCGGCTGCGGACCCGAACTCGCCGTTCGTGGTCGCCGCGACCGCCGTCGCGGCCCGCAGCCGCGACCAGGTGACGCAGCTGCACGCGATGGGCGTGGCCACTACGGGGCAGGGCGGCCTGCCGGCCGACCAGCTCCCCGCTCTCGGCGCGAACATCCGCGGCGAGCTCGGCCGGCAGATCGACGACGCGTCGATGCTCCCGCCGCCCGCCGACAGCCCCGCCGCGAAGCTGGTCGGCGCGCTCGAGGTGTACCGGACGCTGTCCGGGCGGCTCGCCGACTGGAAGCCGAGTGGCGCGGCGCTGCCCGCGGCCTGGTTCGCCCGGCTGCAGGCCAACGACCGGGTGTGGAAGGCGGCGCTGCGCGACCTGGGCCGGCTCTCCGAGCAGGATCTCCTCGCCGACCTGGCACCGCTCGCGATGCCGAGCTGAGGGCCGTCGTGACCATCGACCTGACGGTCGTCAGCTGGATCGTCGCCATCGTCGTCTGCTACTACTTCGTCCTCTTCGTGGCCAGCTGGGCGCGCCGCCGCCCGCCGGCCGACCCGGACGTCCGGCCGCTGATGGTGCTGCTCGTCCCCGCCCGCAACGAGGAGTTGGTCCTCGACGGCACCCTGGCCGCCCTCACGACGCTCGAGTACGACGGGGGCCACCGCGTCCTGGTCGTCGACGACGCCTCCACCGACGCGACCCCGGTGATCGCCTCGGCCTGGGCGGCGCGCGACGACCGGGTCCGCACCAGCCGGCGGGTCCCGCCGGAGGCGGGCCAGGGCAAGAGCGAGGTGCTCAACCACGCCCACCGCCTGGTCGGGGAGTGGCTCGAGGCCGGCGACCCGTGGCTCGAGGGCCGGGCGCCCGACGACATCGTGCTCGTGATCGTGGACGCCGACGGCCGGCTGGAGAAGCACGCGCTCACCGCGGTGGCGCCGTACTTCGGGAACCCTCGGGTCGGCTCGGTCCAGATCGGCGTCCGGATCGCCAACGCCGACGCGAACGCGCTCGCCCGGATGCAGGACATCGAGTTCGTCGGGTTCAGCTGGCTCGTTCAGATCGCGCGCGACTGGGTCGGGTCGTCGGGCCTCGGCGGCAACGGCCAGTTCACCCGGCTCTCGGCCCTGCGCGGGCTCGGCGCCGACCCCTGGCAGCGCGGCGCGCTCACCGAGGACCTCGACCTGGGCCTGCGGCTCGTCGAGGCCGGGTGGCGCACCCGATTCTGCCACCTCACCTACGTCGACCAGCAGGGCCTCACCGCCTGGCGGCCGCTCATCCGGCAGCGCACCCGCTGGATCCAGGGCCACTACCAGTGCTGGCGTCATCTCGTCCCGCTCGCGCGAGCGGGCCGGACCCCGCTCGTCGCCCGGCTCGACCTGATGCTCTACCTGGTCCTCGTCGTGACGGTGATGCTGGTGTCCTACACGGTGCTGGTCGGGCTGCTCGGCGCCGCCGGCCTGGTCCAGGTGACCAACGACTTCCTGCTCTGGGTGCCGTACGGCGTCCCGCGCCGGCTGGTCAGCCTGCTGCTGTCGGTGCTGCCCGTGATGGTCTTCCTCGGGACCTACCAGCGGCACAGCGCCCACCCGTTCCGCTGGCACCAGGTCCCGGCCGCGGCCCTGGCCTTCACCTGCTACGGCTACGTCTGGTTCTTCGTCTCCGTCCGCGCGCTCGGCAACCTGGCGCTGCGCCGCAACGCCTGGGTGAAGACCCCGCGCCTGGCCGCCTGAGTCGGTCCTGTCCTCCCGGTCGACGGCAGCGTCGCCGTCGCCGGGTCCTGCCCTGTCCATCCCGTTCCCGAAGGAGCAGTCGTGACCTCACGACACCCCGGCCGCCACGCGTGGCGCCGGATCGCCGCCGTCGCGCTCGGCGCGGCGGTCGCCGGCAGCATGCTGGCGTCCCCCGGCCAGGCCGCCCCGGCCCCGGCACCAGCCGCCGCGGCCGCCGCGGACCCGGTCACCGTCCCGGCCGCCGACATCCTCGACGTCGACTTCGCCGGCGGCAAGGCGGTCGACCACTCGCCGAAGGCCCGCACCGCGACGACCCGCAACACGGTCGGCTACCCGACCGACAGCACCCTCGGGAAGCAGGTCATGAAGGTGGCCTCGACCGGGACCACCACCGCGACCAACAGCGGCCTGGTCTTCGACATCACCGACGCCTGGTACCAGTCGCCGAACGTCAAGACCGCGGCCACCTTCGAGTGCCTGCTCCGGATGGACGGCTCGGCGATCCCGACCACGCCGGAGCAGGACTTCTGCTCGGGCAAGCAGACCGGCGGGTTCGGCATCTACGCCAGCGCCGGGAAGCTCGGGATCATGGGCTACATCGGGTCCGGCTACGTGACGGTGGAGACCAGCGGCGTGGCCGCCGGCACCTGGCTCGACGTCGTCGGCGTCTACACCGGCACCGAGCTGCAGCTCTACGTCAACGGCGTCCTGGCGGCCTCGAAGCCGACCTCCGGCGCGGTCAAGGTGCCGGTCTTCACGGGGAGCAAGGGCTACTGGGCCCTGGGCGCCGACGCGAACGCCGCCGGCCTCGCCGAGCTCGGGGCGATCGGCTCGATCGCCGGCGCCCGGATCTGGGGCAGCGCCCTGAGCGCCGAGCAGGTCACCGCCCTCGCCGAGTCCCGCGGGCTCCTGGGTGGGGCCCCGGCCCCGCAGGAGTACGACGAGCTGAGCGCCGACGTGCTCGACGTCGACTTCGCCGACGGCACCCCGACCGACCGCGCCCAGAACCTCGAGGCGACCACCTGGGGCACCCCGGCCGTCACCGACGACCCGGTGCTGCGCCGCAAGGTCGCGAGCTTCGACGGCGTCGACGACGCGTTCTCGTACCCGTTCTCGGCCCAGTGGTCGAAGCTGACCGCGGGCGTGACGGTCGAGTGCGTCTTCCGCCACGACGGTGTGCTGAGCGGCGAGCACGACCTGTGCTCGAACCTGCAGACCGGCGGCTACTCGATCATGACCTCGGACGCGAAGGCCCAGTTCCTGGCCTACGTCGGCGGCGCCTACGTCACCCTGTCGGCGCCGGTTCAGAACGGCGTCTGGTACCACGCGGTCGGCGTCTACAACGGCCAGGAGGTCAAGCTCTACCTCAACGGGGAGCTGGTCTCCCGGGCCAGCGTCTCCGGCGCCATCGGGCTCCCCGGCAGCACCGCGCGCAACTGGGTGATCGGCGGCGACTCGGCCAGCAGCAACGGCATCGAGAAGCTGGCGCCGGCCACGATCGCGCGGTCCCGCGTCTACAGCAAGCCCGCGAGCGCGACCCTCGTGCAGGCCCTCAGCGCCGCGACCTTCGCGGGCGCCAGCACGAACGTCGAGCTGACCTCGTCGGTCCCCGCGGCCGACGCGCACCTGACCTCGGCGGTCCGGTTCCAGCCGAACTTCACCCACCCCGGCAACGCCCGCGGGTGGACCTACACGCTCGACGGCGCCGCCGTCGTGCCCGGGCAGAAGATCGGCGCGGGCCTGGGCGCCGGCGCGCACGAGATCGTGATCACCGCGACCGACGTCCTGGGCGCGCGCCGTACCTGGCGGATCCCGTTCACCTCGGCCGACATCCCGACCACCGGCGACTCCGGCACCGAGCAGGGCAGCGGCAAGGTCACGCTCTCGACCACCGCGACCCGCCCGGGCGGCGGGGACGTGACGACGACCTACTACGTGGCGACCCCGACCGTCGCCGAGGGTGGCATCCAGGGCTCGGTGCCCGTGCTGCCGTCCGCGCTCTCCTTCACCTACACCGACGGCGGCACGGTCGCGGGCTCGATGCTGCCCGACGGCGAGACCGCGGCCAGCCCGGCCAGCGAGGCCATCCCGTTCCAGCGCTTCGACGTACCGGCCACGCAGACGCGGGGCCAGGAGCTGCTCTGGAAGGGCGACGTGGACCCGGCCCGCTCGGTGTCGCTGCGGGCCTGGAACGTCGCGACCGAGGCGTGGGTGGAGCTCGACACCTCGCGCGGCGCGGCCGACGCCCACACGTCCCTCGCGGGTGCGTTCACGGCCGACTTCGTCGACGCGGGCGTCGTGCACGTCCTGGTCACCGGCGCCGACCCGTTCAGCGACGACCTGTCGCCGCGCGACGCGACCGCCGCCGCCGACGAGGACCACTTCGCCGACCGCGACGCGTACGACTTCTCGATGGCCCACTTCACCGACACCCAGTACCTCACCGAGGGGGCGGCCGGCGGCACGTACGACGACTTCGACGGCGTCGCCGAGGCCTCCGACGTCGAGCACGAGGCCGAGCGCCTCGTGTGGGAGCAGGCCTGGTCCAAGTCCGTGCAGTGGATCCGCGACAACGCCGCGGACCGCAAGATCGCCTACACCGCGCACACCGGCGACGTGATCGAGAACGACTACTACGACCCGCTCCTGAAGAACTCCTCCGGCGGCCTGGTCCGCCCGGGCCTCGACGAGCAGGTCGACCGCGAGTTCGCGTTCACCACCGAGGCCTACCGCGGTCTGGACGCGGCCATGCCCAACCAGCTCATCGCGGGCAACCACGACAACCAGCTGGGCCAGGAGACCGGCCCGACCAGCCGGTTCAGCAAGGCGTTCACCACCGAGCGCTCCTACGACGCCGCCGCGCAGTGGCCGGCCGGCCAGGACGCGTCGTACCACGCCTGGGACGAGACCACCGACGCCGACGGCCGGACCACGGTGCGGGGCCAGGACAGCCAGAACAACTACGTGCTGTTCTCGGCCGGCGGCCTCGACTTCGTCGCGGTCGGCCTGTCGTACGGCGTCACCGCGGCCGAGGCGGAGTGGGCCAGCGGGGTCTTCGCCCGCTACCCCGACCGCAACGGGATCCTGCTCACCCACGCCTACCTGACGCCGTCCTCGGCGCCGGACGGGCGGGGCGGCGGCTTCTCGGCCGACGGCTCGCGGCTCTACAACACGGTCGTCGCCGGCAACCCCAACGTGTTCCTGGTGCTCGCCGGCCACGAGCACGGCGTCGCGACCAACGTGAAGACCAACGTCGGCCCGATCGTGGACCAGCAGCACCACGTGGTCGAGCTCCTCGCGGACTACCAGTTCTACACGGTGACGGCCCGCGAGCTGTTCAACCAGGAGCGCTGCCCGACCTGCGTGCGGACCGGCACCGGCATCGACGTGAACGGCGACGGCACCGTCGACCACGCGAACTCGAAGGAGCTGCAGTTCGGCGCGAGCTTCCTGCGGCTGCTGCAGTTCGACGTGGACCGCAGCGAGATGATCGTCGACACCTACTCGCCGTTCCTCGAGAACTTCGGGGCGCGCGAGTACGACGGCCGCGGCCGCTACAACGGCGCCGAGGACAACCTGGTCCTGCCGGTCGACCTGTCGAGCCGGACCACCAGCTTCGCGACCGACAGCCTGGTGCTGCTCACGCCCACCGACCAGGTGATCGGCGCGAGCACCGCGGCGTCCGGGGCCCGGTCCTCGGTCCGGTGGAACCGGCTGGTCCCGGGCCAGGTCTACGCCTGGACGGCGTCGACCAGCGCGGACCCGTTCTCGGGCGAGTTCACCGGCACCTTCGTGGCCACGGCCGACGGCGTCGACACGGCGCCGCCGGTGCTCACGGTGCCGGCGACGTCCACGGTCCCGCAGGGTGGTCCCTTCGACGCGCTCGACGGCGTTTCAGCGCTCGACGCCGTCGACGGTGACCTGCTGAGCCGCGTGGTCGTCAACGGCGACGTCGACCTCGACGTCCCCGGCGAGTACGTCCTCACCTACGGCGTCGCCGACGACAACGGCAACCAGGCCGCGGCGACCCGGACGCTCACCGTCACGCCCGCCCCCGAGCTGCTGCCGACCACGGTCGCCTCCTCGGACGTCCGGGTCACCGTCGGTGACGAGGCCACGCTCACGGCGACCGTCAGCCCGGCGACCGCCACCGGCACGGTGCAGTTCCTGACCGGTGAGGAGGTGTGGTGCGAGGCCGAGCTGGTCGACGGCACGGCGACCTGCACCACGGCGACCCTGGTCGGGCAGGGCACCTTCGAGGTGCGGGCGACGTACCTCGGCAACGCGGAGTACGCCGGGTCGCACGCGACGACGTACCTGGTCGTCGGCGAGCGGCTCCCGGTGAGCTTCACCGGCACCGTCTCCGCCGGGGGCGCCCCGGTGCCCGGGGCGTGCGTCTACCTCTACGCCGGGCGGGACGCGCCGGCCGCGTCGTTCGCCTCGTGCTCGCAGGACGACGGCTCGTTCGTGGTCGACGGCGTCCTGGCCGGCGACTACACGGTCGCCGTGGTCGACCCGTCGGGCCGCTACGCCACCTGGTGGAGCCCGGCCCCGGTGACGGTCGACGAGGAGTCCGGCCCGAGCGCGATCACGCTGACGGTCCCGGCCGCGGGTGCCGTCACGGGAGCCGTCGGCGACGCCTCCGGCCCGCTGGCCGGCGTCTGCGCGTTCGCCTACCCGGCCGACCGCTCCGACGCGGCGGCGTACGCCTCGTGCACCTCGGCGGACGGCGGCTACGGGCTCTACGGCGTCGACGCCGGCGAGTACGACGTCGCGTTCTTCGACCCGTCCGGGGCGCACCCGACCCAGTGGTTCACGGGCGCCGAGGGCGGTGCGGGCAGCCAGTCCGGCGCCGCCGCCGTCGCGGTGGCCGCGGGCGCGGTGGTCCGGGACGTCGACGCGGTGCTGACCGACCCGGCGGTCGGCGTGGTCCGGGGCACGGTCACCGACGCGGCCGGTCCGGTCGCAGGGGCGTGCGTCTACCTCTACGCCGACGCGGCCGGCCCAGCGTCGTACGCCACCTGCACCGACGCGGACGGCGGCTACTGGCTGCCGGTCGCGGAGCCGGGCTCCTACCGGCTCGCGGTCGCCGACCCGGCGGACGCGCACCTCACCCAGTGGTGGACCGGCAGCACGGGCGGGGCCGCGGACTTCGGCGGCGCCGTGGTCCTCTCCGGGCTCACGGGTGGCGCGACCGTCACCGCCGACGCCGTGCTGGCCGTCCCGGTCCGCGGCGGTGTCGCGGGCCGGGTGAGCGACGCGGCCGGCGGGGTCGAGGGGGCGTGCGTCTTCCTCTACGCGCCGGGGACGACCACGTCCGCGTCGTACGCGACCTGCAGCGTGGCCGACGGCACCTACCAGGTGCCGGCCGGTGCCGGCGGCTACCAGGTCGCGTTCTTCGACCCGGCGGCCCGCTACGCCACCCAGTGGTGGACCGGCGTCGCCGGCGGGGCTCCGGCCCAGGCCGAGGCCGTCCAGGTCGACGTCGCCCAGGTGGTCCGCACGGGCATCGACGCCGTCCTGGCTCCGGTGGCCTGAGCAGCACCAGCACCAGCGCGTGGCCCTCGGCCGGGGGAGACCCCGGTCGGGGGCCGCGTCGCGTCCCGGTCAGGCGCGGAGGTCGGCCGCGGCGAGGCGGCGCAGCCCCTCCTCGACGACCTCGGGCTCCTTGCAGAACGCCCAGCGGACCAGCTGGTCGCCGGCGGGGCCGTCGTGGAAGACCTGGTGCGGGATCGCGACCACGCCGGCCCGCTCGGGCAGGGCCAGGCAGAAGGCCAGCCCGTCGGCCCAGCCCAGGGCGCCGATGTCGGTGGTCGCGAAGTAGGTGCCCTGCGGCACCCGGACCTCGAGCCCCACCTCCGTGAGCCCGGCGCACAGCCGGTCGCGCCGCTCGCGCAGCGCGGCGGCCAGCTGCCGGGGGAAGTCGGGTGCCTCGTCGAGGGCGTGCGCGACGGCGGGCTGCAGCGGCGAGCCCGAGGTGAAGGTCAGCCACTGCTTGGCGGCCAGCACCGCCTGGACCAGCTCGCGTGGCCCGCTCGCCCAGCCGACCTTCCACCCGGTGAAGGAGTACGACTTCCCGGCGCTCGACAGGGTCAGGGTCCGTTCGGCCATGCCGGGCAGGGTCGAGATCGGGACGTGCTCGGCGCCGTACGTGAGGTGCTCGTAGACCTCGTCGGTGATGACCACCAGGTCGCGCTCGACGGCCAGGTCGGCGACCGCCTGCAGCTCGGCCCGGGTCAGCACGGTGCCGGTCGGGTTGTGCGGGCTGTTGAGCAGCACGAACCGGGTCCGGTCGGTGACCGCGGCCCGCAGCTCGTCGGGGTCGAGCCGGAAGTCGGGGGCCCGCAGGGTGACGGGACGTCGTACGCCGCCGGCCATCTGGATCATCGCGACGTAGGAGTCGTAGTAGGGCTCCAGCACGACGATCTCGTCGCCCGGGTCGACCAGCCCCAGCAGCGCCGCGGCGATCCCCTCGGTCGCGCCCGTGGTCACCACCACCTCGGTGTCCGGATCCAGCTCGACCCCGTAGTGCCGGCGCTGGTGCCGCGCCACCGCGCGCCGCAGCGCCGGCACCCCGAGCCCCGGCGCGTACTGGTTCTGCCCGCCCTCGAGGGCCCGCACCGCCTCCGCGATCACCGCCGGCGGCCCGTCCTCGTCCGGGAACCCCTGCCCCAGGTTGACCGACCCCGTCCGCACCGCCAGCGCCGACATCTCCGAGAAGATCGTCGGCGCGATCCCGTGCAGGCGCTGGGCCAGTCGCTCCTGAGGCATGCGAGCGAGCGTACGCATCCCGGTGGTCGAGCAGGTCGCGCCGGCGACCGTGTCGAAACCCCCGGACCCGGGCGCCGCCGTCGGCCTGCGGGGGTTTCGACACGCTCACCCGCTGGCGCGGCTTCGCTGCTCAACCACCGGTGCTGCCGGTGGTTGAGCAGGTCGCGCAGCGACCGTGTCGAAACCCCTGCACCCGAGAGGTGGCCTTGATCGGGGTCGAGGGTCGGCAAGGCTGCTCAACCACCGGCTGGTGGCGGCGGCTGCCGGTGGTCGAGCAGGTCGCGCCGGCGACCGTGTCGAAACCCCCGCACCCGGGCGCCGTCGTCGGGCTGCGGGGCTTCGCTGCTCACCCCTCGCGGGCGTGCGCGATGATGGGGGCGTGACGACCGTGGACACCGACCTCGCCGCCGACATCGACGCCTGCTGCCGGCTGACCGGCACCTTCACGCTCCGCTCGGGGCAGGTGGCGTCCGAGTACTTCGACAAGTACCTCTTCGAGGCCGACCCCGCGCTGCTGTCGCGGGTCGCGCGGGAGATGGTGCAGCTGCTGCCGGCCGACACCGAGCTGCTCGGGGGGCTGGAGCTGGGCGGCGTGCCGATCGCGACGATGGTCAGCTACCTGACGGGTCACCCGGCGCTCTTCGTGCGCAAGCAGGCCAAGGAGTACGGCACCTGCAAGCTCGCCGAGGGCCCCGACGTCGCCGGCAAGCGGGTCACCCTGATCGAGGACGTGATCACCACCGGGGGCGCCGTACGCGACGCCACGCGGGCGCTGCGCGAGGCCGGGGCCGTCGTGGAGGTCGTGGTCTGCGCGATCGACCGCAGCCCGGGCGACGAGAACCCGCTCGCCGACGTCGGCCTCGAGATCCGCGCGGTCCTCACCAAGGCCGAGCTCGACGCCGCCCGCGCGGACGCGACCGGCTGAGGTTGGTGCCTGCCCCTACGGTCTGGGGCATGTACGCCGCGGCCGCCGAGGATCCCGACGACCTGACCGGGGTGGCTGGCTGGGCCGTCGACGTGATGGAGGGGCTGGGCGGTCCGGGCGCCGGGCTGCTCATCGCGCTGGAGAACCTCTTCCCGCCGCTGCCGAGCGAGATCATCCTGCCGCTCGCGGGGTTCGCGGCCAGCCGCGGCAGCTTCTCGCTGACCGGCGCGATCCTGTGGACGACGGCCGGGTCGGTCGTGGGCGCGCTGGTGCTCTACCTGCTGGGTCGCTCCCTCGGCCGCGACCGGGTGCTGGCGATCTGGCTGCGCCTGCCGCTGGTCGAGCAGCACGACTTCGAGCGCACCGAGGCCTGGTTCGGCCGGCACGGACGCAAGGCGGTGTTCTTCGGGCGGATGCTCCCGCTCTTCCGCAGCCTGATCTCGATCCCGGCGGGGGTCGACCGGATGCCGGTCGGGCAGTTCCTGCTGCTGACCACGGTCGGCAGCGCGATCTGGAACACGACGTTCGTGCTGGCCGGCTACCTGCTCGGCCACGAGTGGCACCGGGTCGAGCCCGTCGTCGGGTGGCTGCAGTGGGTGGTGATCGCCGCGGTGGTGCTGTTCGTCGGCCGGTGGCTGGTCAAACGCCTGCGGCAGCGCCGTACGGCGTAGGGCGTCAGCTCGCCTGGGTGTTGTCGAAGCCCGCGATGTCGAGGTCGGGGCGGCCGTCACCGTCGTTGTCGTCGCCCCGGTGCCCGGAGGTACGGCGGTGCCGCACCCACTCGATCGCGAACGGGACGATCGTGAACGCGAGGATCGCGATCGTGACGTAGTCGATGTTCTCGCCGAGCCACGGGAACGCGGCGCCGAGGAAGTAGCCGAGCAGCGTGATGCTGACGACCCACAGCAGCGCGCCGATGGCGCTCCAGGCGAAGAACCGGCGCCGGTCCATGAGCGTGATGCCCGCGACGACGGTGATGTAGGTCCGCACGAACGGCACGAACCGGCCGCCGACGAGCGCCATCGACCCGTGCTTCTCGAAGAAGGCCGAGGTCTGGTCGAGGTACTTCTTCTTCAGGAACCGGCCGTCGCGCTCGTAGAGCGGTGGCCCGATCCGGCGGCCGATCTCGTAGCCGGCCACGTTGCCGAGGAAGGCGGCGAGCACCAGCATCAGCACCGCGAGCACCAGTTCCACGCCCTCGTGGTGGATGCCGAAGAGGTAGATCTGGCCGCCGGCGATGAACAGGCCGAGGGCGAAGAGCAGCGTGTCGCCCGGCAGGAACGGGAAGAACAGCCCGCACTCGACGAACACGATGGCCAGGCTGATCCAGATGAAGTAGCTGCCGTACTCGTGCTGCAGCCACTCGGGGTCGAGCCACTTGATCCCGAGCAGCAGCGGAGTCAGGACCAGGCCGGAGATCACGGTCCTACGGTACCTGTGCGTGCACCGTGAGGAGAGCCGTCTTTAGTCTCTGGGACATGGGTCACGAACGGGAATACGACGCGGGTTCCGCGAATCAGCGGGCGCCGTACGACCCGATGCCGCACGGCCCGGCCGAGGTCGGCGTCGGGCCCTGGCCGGGGGAGTGGCCCACCGGCGAGCAGTACGACGAGCAGCTGCTCGCCGAGGGGGATCGGCGCAACGTCGTCGACCGCTACCGCTACTGGCGGCTCGAGGCGATCGTGGCCGACCTGGACACCCGCCGGCACGGTTTCCACGTGGCCATCGAGAACTGGCAGCACGACTTCAACATCGGGACCATCGTGCGGTCCGCGAACGCGTTCCTCGCCGCGGAGGTGCACATCGTCGGCAACCGCCGGTGGAACCGGCGCGGGGCGATGGTGACCGACCGCTACCAGCACGTCCGGCACCACCCGACGGTCGCGGACCTGGCGTCGTACCTGGCCTCGTGCCACGACGGCGCCGGGGTCGCCCTGTGGGGCGTGGACAACCTGCCGGGCTCGCTGCACCTGGAGACCACCGAGGTGCCGGAGCGGGTCTGCTTCCTCTTCGGGCAGGAGGGGCCGGGGCTGTCGGAGACGGCTCGGGAGGCCTGCGACGCGACCTTCTCGATCGCCCAGTTCGGCTCGACCCGCTCGATCAACGCCTCCGCCGCCGGCGCGATCGCCATGCACGCGTGGATCCGGCGCCACGCCGACCTCGGTGAGGGGTCGGCGTGGCGGGGGTGAGCTACTTCCGGGTCCTCGCGAGGCAGACCAAGGCGTACGTGTTCCGCTTCGTCGTCGACCGGGAGCCCCACAGCCACCGGTTCCCGTCGATGCGACGCGAGCAGACGCGCACCGCAGCCCGCTCCAGGCGCGCCTCCAGGACGTCACCCTTCCCGCGGGCCTTCGCGGAGAAGGAGTGGGTCACCCGCCAGGCGTGCCTCTTGGTGCAGACGGTCGTGAGGTAGCGCTTGGTCGCGCACCGGGCGATCGAGTCGTCGGGGCGCGCCGTGGCCTTGGCCGGCCCGCCCTCGGGCAGCGGCTGGAGACTGGTGCTGAGGGCGAGTGAGATCGAGCAGCTGACCCACCGAGCACCGTTCTTCCGCTGCGTCTTGGTCGGCCCCAGCCAGATCCCCTGGAGGACCGTGCGGTAGGAGCGGTGGTCGTCGAGGTCGTAGTAGGTGAGCCAGAACGGGTCGCAGATCCGCTTCACGGCTCGGCGGAACTTGGCGGACTCGTCGTACCGGACCGAGGCCGGCAGCGTGCCCACCGCGCCCACGAGAAGCGTGTGTCGCGTGCTGCAGTCGACAGGCTTCTCGCGCGTCGACGACCCCCAGGCCTGCTCCTTGGTCAGGTCGTAGCAGTCGCCGACCGCAGGAGCGCCGTACAGCGGGTCCGGCTCGGCGGCCGTGGCCGGGGCCGTGCCGGTGACGAGCGAGCCGACGAGGGCGAGGCCGAGGAGCGCGGTGACCGCGCGGAACGGCCTCACTTCTTCGTCTTCTTCAGGCAGATGAGGATCACCTTGCTGGAGCTGTAGCGGTGGTAGTCCCAACGACCGGTGCTGCCGACCTTGCGGGAGCAGATCCGCGGACCCCGGACGCCGAGCTTCTTGTCGACCGCCTTGTCGCTGCCCCTGGCCTTGACGTAGGCCGCGGTGGTGGCGCGGTAGGCGTGCTTCTCGGCGCAGGTCACATAGGTGCGGTCGGTGGCGCACTTGGCGACCGAGGCCGCCGGCTTCCGCTTCAGCTTCGGCAGGGTCGTGGGCAGGTCGTTGAGACCCTGGGTGTCGGCGACGCCGAGGTGGCACGACACCCAGCGCGCGCCCGCGTCCTGCTGGGCGGCGGTGGGGACGAAGAGGAACGTCGAGTAGAGCGTCAGTGCGTAGTGCAGGGGGCTCTTGCCGACGGCCTTCCGACGGGCGGCGGTGCACGGCGCGGCCGCGACGACCGCGTCGAAGTCGGTCAGGTCGACGGAGTCCGGGAGGACGGCGACCGCGGTGGTCGCCAGGGTGTGGTCGGCCGAGCAGGCGACGGCCGCCTCGGTGATCGTCGCCGCCTCGGACTGCTTCATCGTGATGTCGTGGCAGGAGTCGACCGCGGGAGCGCCGTACAGCGGGTCCGCGGCGGACGCCGGGGCGACGCCGGCCGCGAGCGAGCCGGCGAGGGTGAGGCCGAGGAGCGCGGCGACCGCGCGGAGCGGCCTCACTTCTTCGTCTTCTTGAAGCAGGTGAGGACGACCTTGCTGGGGGTGTGGCGGTAGTAGGCGTAGAAGCCGGTGCGGCCCGCGCGCTTCGCGCAGATCCGCGGGCCCTCCGCGCCCAAGCGCTTCTCGACCGCCTTGTCGCTGCCCTTGGCCTTGACGTAGACCGCCGAGGTGGCGCGGTAGGTGTGCTTCTCGGCGCAGGTGACGTAGTCACGCTTGGTGGCGCACTTGGCCACCGACTTGGCCGGCTTCTTCGTCAGCTTCGGCAGCTTCGCCGGCAGGTCGTTGAGGCCCTTGGTGTCCCAGACGCCCAGGTGGCAGCTGTACCAGCGGGCGCCGGCCCCCTGCTGGGCGGCGGTGGGCAGGAAGGCGAACGAGGAGTAGAGGGTGAGCGAGCGCAGCAGCGGGTTCAGACCGATCGCCCGACGGCTCGCCGCGGTGCAGTCGATGTCGAGGTCGTCGGACGACAGGTCGGCGTTCGCGGGCAGCGCGACGACGGCCGTGGTGAGCAGGGTGTGGTCGGCGGTGCACGCGACGACGGGCGTCGTGAGCGTCTCGGCCTCGGCCTGCTTGATGGTCGCGTCGTGGCACGAGCCGACGGCGGGCGCGCCGGTCAGCGGGTCGGCCGTCTGCGCGGAGGACGGGGCAGCGACGGCGAGGCCGGCCAGCACGAGGCCGGCGGCCATCGGCAGGCCGAGGAGGCGGGCCAGGGTGGGCGTGGTGGTACGCACGGGATGCTCCGGGGGGTGTCGTGGGATAGGCGGGCGACACCGTATGTCTCCCAGGACCCGCTCCGGAGCGGAATGCGGGAACTCGCTCAGTCCAGCGCGACCACGGCGAGCAGCGGCCGGTGGTCGGACCGGTAGCCGCCGAGCGCCTTCTGCCGCACGAAGGTGGCCGGGCCGCCACGCTTGAGCATCACGTAGTCGATGTAGCGACCGCTCTCGGGATTGGTCGGGGGTACGCCGCGGATGCCGAGCGAGGAGAACGAGGAGACCGCCACCGGGGTCAGCACGTCGTGGACGAAGCCACGGGGCTTCTTGATCCGGTCGGCGACGTGGTCGAAGTTCAGGTCGCCGGTGACCACGGTGTAGCGCGCGGCGGAGTCCTGGACCATCGCGCGCAGGGTGCGCAGGTGCTTCCGGGCCTGACGGGTGTTGTGGTTGCGGTAGGGGACCCCGGGCCGACCGGAGTAGTAGGCCTCGGTGCGGTGGTTCACGTGGGTGTTGAGCACCCGCAGCTCGGCGCCCGAGCGCTTCTCCCGGAACAGGGCGCGGGTCGTGTAGCGCGCCGGGAAGCGGTAGTCCCAGCGGCCCGGTCGCCGGGTGACCCCGTCGATGCCGGGGTGCATGTGCGCGACCCTGGCCCGTCGGAGGTCGAGGTGCCGGGTCCGCCAGGCGATCGCGACCTCACGGCTGTTGGTCCGGCGGTCGGACATCCAGAACCGCCAGCCCCGTGGCAGGCCGCGCAGCACCCCGCGCAGACCGTCCGACTCCTGGAAGCCGATGACGTCGACGTGCCGGTTCGCGGTCAGCCGCCGCAGGTCGGCACGCAGCTCGCGGTCGCTGAGCTTGCGGTAGACGTTGAACGAGACGACCCCGAGCGTGCCGTGCCGGGCGTCGCCGTCGGACTGCTGGGCGCCGGTGCCGCGCCGGACGGCCCGGGTCGGTTCGATGGTCGTCCGCTCGTACTCGTCGCGCCGGTCGGCGGCCGCGGTGGCGCTCGGCGTCGGGGCGAGCAGTGCCCCCAGGAGGGCGGTGGTCAGGATCAGCAGGCGGTACGCCGGGGGTCGGTCCACGGGGTGTCCTCGGGTGGGTCGGCCAGGGGAAGGACGGCCGGTACCCCGTCGGCGGTCCGGCTCACGTCCCCCGTCGTACGTCGTCGAGCAGCCGGCGGTGCACCAGCTCGAGCAGCACCTCGCGGGCCGGCAGGTCCGCCACGAGGTAGGCGCGGCCCAGCAGCCCGGTCGGGGCGAAGGAGACCCGCTGCACCAGCAGGCTGCGCCCGTCGGCGAGTCCGGCGACCAGGCTCTCGAGCCGGACCTCGCCCGGCGCGCGGACCTCCGCGCGCAGCACCAGCCGCCGCGCGGCGTGGTCGGCCTCCTCGACCAGCCAGAAGCCGGCCCGATCCCCGGTCGACAGCACCGGTGTCCCCGGGGGGCGCCAGGGCCGGCCGGCCCCGCCGAGGACCCGGTCGAGGGCTCCGCGGGCCACGAAGGGGGCGGCGTCGACGTACCACTGGGGGCGGTCGTGGCCGTTGGCGACGACGCGCCACACGTCGTTCGCGGACACCTCCAGCTCGGAGGACCGTGACGTGCCCGACAGCCCAGGACGACGACGCATGCTCCGAGCCTAGGACTAGGGTGAGCAGCGATCGCCGTCGTCGCCCGAGGAGCCTGCTGATGCCCATCGCCACCCCCGAGAAGTACGCCGAGATGCTGGACGCCGCGAAGGGCAACGCCTACGCGTTCCCGGCGATCAACGTCTCCTCGTCGCAGACCCTCAACGCCGCCATCAAGGGCTTCGCCGACGCCGGCTCCGACGGCATCATCCAGGTCTCCACGGGTGGGGCCGAGTACTTCTCCGGCCAGGGCGTCAAGAGCATGGTCACCGGCTCCGCGGCGTTCGCCGCGTTCGCGGCCGAGGTCGCGAAGGCGTACCCGGTGAACATCGCGCTGCACACCGACCACTGCCCGAAGGACAAGCTCGACGACTTCGTCCGGCCGCTGCTCGACATCTCGATCGAGCGCGTCCAGCGCGGTGAGGCGCCGCTGTTCCAGTCGCACATGTGGGACGGCTCGGCCGTGCCGCTCGACGAGAACCTGGTCATCGCCGCCGAGCTCCTCGAGAAGAGCATCGCCGCCAAGATCATCCTCGAGATCGAGGTGGGCGTCGTCGGTGGCGAGGAGGACGGCGTCGAGCACGCCATCAACGACAAGCTCTACTCCACGACCGAGGACGCGATCGCGACGGCCAAGGCCCTCGGGTACGGCGACCGCGGTTACTACATGACCGCGCTGACCTTCGGCAACGTGCACGGCGTCTACAAGCCGGGCGGCGTCAAGCTGCGCCCGGAGGTGCTGAAGGAGGCCCAGGAGGCGGTCGTCGGCGAGTTCGGCCTGGAGCCGGGCAGCAAGCCGTTCCACCTCGTCTTCCACGGCGGCTCGGGCTCCTCGCCCGATGAGATCGCCGCGGCCGTCGACTACGGCGTCGTGAAGATGAACGTCGACACCGACACCCAGTACGCCTTCACCCGCCCGATCGCCGGCCACATGCTCAGCAACTACGACGGCGTGCTGAAGGTCGACGGCGAGGTCGGCAACAAGAAGGCCTACGACCCGCGCGCGTGGGGCAAGGCCGGCGAGAACGGCATGTCGGCCCGGGTCGTCGAGGCCTGCGAGAACCTGCGCTCGGCCGGCAAGAGCCTGCGCTGAGCACCGCCTGACTCGGCGGACTACTCGGCCGCGGCGGCCGGTGCGGGGGCCGCGGCCCCGAAGCCGGCGTGGCCGGGGCGCTCGAAGAAGAGCACCGCGACCAGGCCGATGACCAGCACCGCGGCGGGCAGCAGCGTCGAGGCCGCCATCGCGTCGGCGAACCCGTCGAGCGCGGCCTGAGGCAGTCCGCCGGTCGCGCTCTCGGCCGCGCCGGAGAACGACGGCAGCCCCTCCGCGGCCAGCCGCGCGTCGATCAGGACGGCGATCGCCGCGGAGCCGAGCACGGCCCCGACCTGGCGGGTGGCGTTGTAGACCCCCGAGCCCGCACCGGCCTGCTGGAGCGGGAGGTTGCGGGTGGCCGTGGCGGAGTTGGGCGCCCAGACGCAGGCGTTGCCGACGCCGAAGACCACCATCGGCGGCACCAGCCACAGCGTCGCCGCGCCGGACGCCATCACCGCGGCGATCCACGCCGTGGAGCCGACGAGCAGCGTGAACCCGACGCCCGTGATCGACCGCGGGTGGACCCGGTCGGTGAGCCCGCCGACCGGCTTGGCCAGCGCGATGGTCATCACGGCCATCGGGACCAGCAGCAGCGCCGCGCGGGTCGGGCTCAGCCCGCGGACCACCTGGGCCCAGAGCATCAGCGGGATGGCCATGCTGGTGATCGCGAAGCCCATCACCGAGATGGCGACGTTGGCCAACGAGAAGTTGCGGTCGCGGAAGAGGCCGAGCGGCACCAGTGGCTCTCGGGTGTTGCGGGCCTGCCAGGTGACGAACGCGCCGAGCACCACGACGCCGCCGACGATCATCGCGATCACCGTGCTGCTCCAGTCGAGCGAGTGGCCCTCCTGGATGCCGAAGACCAGCAGGAACATGCCGACGCCGCTGAGCGCGACGCCCAGCCAGTCGAAGCGGTGCCGGTTGGTCGGCAGCGTCGGGACCAGCCTCCAGGCCAGCGCGAAGCCGATGATCCCGACCGGGACGTTGATGAAGAAGATCCACTCCCAGCCGAGGCCGTCGACCAGCACCCCGCCCAGGATCGGGCCGACCAGCGTGGCGACGCCCGCGGTCGCGCCCCACAGCGACATCGCCTTGCCGCGGCGCTGGGCCGGGAAGATGCGGGTGATGATCGCCATCGTCTGCGGCGTGATCATCGAGGCTCCCAGGCCCTGCACCACCCGGGCCACGATCAGCCCCTCGATCGACTGGGTGAGCCCGCACCACAGCGACGCGAGCGTGAAGACGGTCAGCCCGACCAGGTAGAGCCGCTTGGGCCCGAACCGGTCGCCGAGCCGCCCGGTGATCAGCACCGGCACGGCGTACGCCAGGAGGTAGGCGCTGGTCACCCACACCACCGAGTTCACGTCGGCGTCGAGGTCGGCGATGATCGCCGGCGTCGCGACGGAGACGATGGTCGAGTCGACGAGGATCATGAAGAAGCCGAGGCACAGCGCGAACAGTGCCGGCCAGGGGTCCTTCTCCTCCGTGGCGGGCGTCGTGGCGGGAGCGGGGTGGGTCACGGTCCTACTGAACACCACACCGTGGACACTGGGGCCATGAGCCACGTCGATCTGATGGCCGGACCTCCGCCCACCCACCTGCCCGTCGACCCCGCGAGCGCGGAGCTGACCGGCTCCGTCGAGCCCGTGGACGTCGTACGACGTCACCCCGAGTCGCCGCTCGCCTGGGCGACCCTCGCCGCCAAGGCCGCCGACGAGGGCCTCGACCCGGTGACCGTCTACGCCTACGCGCGGGTCGGCTACCACCGCAGCCTCGACCTGCTGCGCCGCAACGGCTGGAAGGGCCACGGCCCGGTCCCGTGGGAGCACGAGCCCAACCGCGGCTTCCTCAGCGCCCTGGCCCTGCTCGCCCTCTCCGCCAAGGCGATCGGGGAGACCGCCGAGTGGGAGCGCTGCTCGGAGTTCCTCCGCGACTCGAGCCCCACCGCGTACGACGAGCTGCTCGGCGGCGCCTGAGCGCCCAGCCCGCCATGTAACGCGACGTTCGCCGCACTAGATACGCGCTGCAGCGCGTACCGAGTGCGGCGAACGTCGCGTTACAGCTGCGGCGCCCGCAGCAGCGACCGGACCCGCTCCGAGCCCAGCGCGAGGAACAGCGTGGGCAGCCGCGGGCCGCGGTCGGCGTCGACCAGGAGGTTGTAGAGCAGCTTGAAGAAGGCCTTCTGGTCGGCCTTGACCTGGTCCGTCGGGGCGTCGTCGAGACCGAGCCCGCGGGCCAGCTTGGGCACGCCGTAGATCAGCGCGGTCAGCTCGTCGGGGGAGGGCGCGTCGGGAAGCCGGTCGAGCAGCTGGGCCAGCCAGCGCTCCTCGTCCTCGTCGAGCGCAGCCAGCCGCTCGAGGTCCGGCGAGGTCCGGACGGTCGTGCGCTCGGACTCGGGCACGAACTCGGTGGCCCAGGTCGCCGCCTTGACCAGCCGCGGCTCGAGGTCGCGGATCGAGTCGTGCGGGTGGCCGACCTCCCCGACGATCCGGCTGACCTGGTCGAGGTTGCCGGCGGTCACGTCGGCCACCGACGACAGCAGCCGGAACGGGACGACGACGCGCGGTGTCGGCAGCACGCCCGCCGCGGCCGTCGACGACGCCCGCTCGAAGGCGAGCACGGTCGCGTCGCGCTTGTCGGGGTTCGCGGCCTTGCGGCCGAGCGCGTCCCACTCGTCGTACAGGCGCACGACCTCGGCGCCGAAGTCGATGTCGAAGGCCTGCTTGGGCTGCCGGCGCGCGTAGAGCCAGCGCAGGATCGGCGCCTCCAGGATCTGCAGCGCGTCAGAAGCGGTCGGCACGCCGCCCGAGGACGAGGACATCTTCTGCATGCCGGCGAAGCCCACGAACGCATAGGCGACGTACGACGGCGCCCGGAAGTCGAAGACCCGCTTCACCAGCTCCTTGCCGACCGTGTACGACGACCCTGGCGTGGAGTGGTCGAGCCCGCCGGGCTCGAAGTCGACGCCCTCGTAGGCCCAGCGCATCGGCCAGTCGACCTTCCACACCAGCTTGCCCTCGTGCTGGGTCGCGACGTTGGTGACGCCGGCGAACCCGCACGACGAGCAGGTGTAGGACAGGTCGGTCGTCTCGTCGTCCCAGGCCGTGACCTCGACGGTGTCGCGGCCGCACTCGCGGCAGTAGGGCTTGTAGGGGAAGCGGGCCAGGGAGCCGCTGCCGGTCGCCTCGTCGGCGTCGGCGTCGGCGACCGAGTCGGCGAGCGCCTCGGCCTCCTGGGCGTTCTCGGGCTCCGGGTCGGCCTTCTTGGTGCGGTGCTTGGCCAGCACGTCCTCGATGACGTCGCGGTGCCGGATCGCGTGCAGGACCTGCTCGGTGTAGGCGCCGGCGCGGTACTGCTCGGTCTGCGAGATCTCCAGCATCTCCACGCCGAGCTCGGCGAGCGCCTCGCGCAGGGGGGCCTTGAAGTGCTCGGCCCAGGACTCGTGGCACGCCCACGGATCCGGTACGGCGGACAGCGGCCGCCCGATGTGCTCGCTCCAGGACGGGTCGACGCCGGCGGGCACCTTGCGGAACCGGTCGTAGTCGTCCCAGCTGTGCAGGTGGCGTACGGCGATGCCGCGGCGCCCGATCTCCTCGGCCACCAGGTGCGGCGTCAGGAACTCGCGCAGGTTGCCGAGGTGGATCGGCCCGGACGGGCTCGCGCCGGACGCGCAGGTGATGACCCGATCGGCGTCGCCGCCGCTCTCGCCGGCGTGCCGCACGGTGTCGTCGGCGGCGCGGGTCACCCAGTCGGTGGGCTCGCCCTGGTTGCTGCCTCGTGCCATGCCGCGAACGCTCCTGCTCGGTGGATGTCGGTCCGACCGGCCAGCGTAGTCGCCGCGGGGAAGGACGCCGGAACCGTCCCCTGTGGCGGTTCCGGCGCCCTTGCGGGACGTCGGTCGTCCGAGTGCATCCCACCGGGTGCGCCCGGTCGTCCGGCGCGCCGCCTCCCCCGAGACGGGCAGCGGACCGGCCGACGTCTGCCGATCATGACATTGACCGGTCCGTGCCACCTGGCTATGAACGGCCGCTGGCCCTAAGTTGCCACCATGGCCCGTCAGTCGGCAGAGTCCCTGCTCACCGCCCTGGGGTTCGCGAAGCCCGTCGACCGTCTCTACCACCGCGTCCTCGGCCAGAGCGGCCGCGAGCTGGTCTCGGTGGCCGCGACCCTGCACGTCGAGCTCGAGGACCTGATGGGCGAGCTCGCGCCCCTCCTCGAGCACGGCATCGCCCGGATCGAGGACTCACGGCTGTTCGTCGCCGGCCCGGTGGAGGCGGTGGGCCAGATGCTCACCGAGACCGCGGCCTCGGCCGCCCGCGCGCACGCTCAGCTCGACGCGGTCGCGGCGGCGATCCCGTTCCTGACCGCCCCGGCGGCCAAACCGGCCCCGGGCGAGGTGCTCGACGTCGTACCCCTGGACGGGGAGGTGAGCTCCGGCGGCCAGCCGGTGGAGCTGCTGTCCGCGCTGATCGGGGCCAGCAAGGGCGACCTGCTGTGGCTGCGCCCCGAGCAGTTCCAGCGTCCGCGGGAGGAGGCGATGGCGGCCGTGGTCGCCGCCTGCGTCGCGGAGGGGCGCCAGTCGCGGGCCATCTATCCCGTCCGGGCGCTGACCGAGGCCCGCGAGACCCTGGTGCTGCGGGCCGAGGCGGGCGAGCAGGTGCGGGTGCTGCCCGACCTGCCGACGCGGCTGTTCATCATCGGGACGACGCACGCGATCATGCCGGAGCCGCTCGGCTTCGGCGACGAGCCGCGGACCCTGACCCGCCAGCGCGGGCTGGTCGAGGCGCTCACCCTCTGGTTCGAGGCGCTGTGGGACCGTGCCGTGCCCGTCACGGGGCTCGACGGCCCCGAGACCCGCCCCGACCTGCGGCACTTCCTGCTGCAGCAGCTCGCCACCGGCGCCCAGGACGAGCAGATCGCCCGCCGCCTCGGCGTCAGCCTCCGGACCGTACGGCGCCGCGTCGCCGACATCCTGGCCGAGCTCGGTGCCGACAGCCGGTTCCAGGCGGGCGTCGAGGCGACCCGGCGCGGCTGGCTCTGACGCGCTGCCGCTGGTGGAGATGCGAAGGAAGCCACTGGTTGAGGTGCGAAGCCGCGCTAGCGGGTGAGCCTCGAAACCCGGTGAGCCGAGAGTCGGCATCGGCTGAGGCCGACTCTCGGCAAGACGGGTTTCGAGGCTCGGGCCTGGCGGCCCTCGCACCTCAACCAGCGGAGAAGCGGAGGTCAGGTCGGGACGATGAGCGAGTACGCCGCCGGCTCGACCCGCCAGGTGCGGGCGCGCTCGGGGCCGTAGATCTCGCCGTCCGCGCTGCACCAGAACTCCTCGCCGCGCACCGACACCGTGGAGCCGCGCAGTGCGATCACGTCGTCACGCGTCGCGTGCCGGCCGCGGACCAGCTGGGCGACGTACCCGAGGCGGGCCAGGGGACCGACCGAGCGGGAGATCATCACGTCGACCCGGCCGTCACCCGGATCGGCGCCGGGCGTGAGCACCGTGCCCCCGCCGACGGAGGAGCCGTTGCCGACGGCGACCATCAGGACGGGCTGGTCGAAGTCGCAGACGACCTCGCCGTCGACCTCGATGCGGACCCGGATGAACGGCGGCTGGACCGCCGCGAGCGCGGCTCCGATCGGGTAGCCCAGCTTGCCGAGGTTGGCCTTGCCGACCCCGACCGCGTGCAGCCGCGTCTTCCAGCGCGCTCCACGGCGACTGGCCTGCGCCCCGGCGCCGGCGTGCACGCTGTTGACCACGATCTCGCCGAGCTCGTCCACGATCAGGTCCATCGGCGCGACCCGGCCCTCCAGGACGACGTGGGCGGCGTCCTCGACGTCGAGCGGGATGCCGTTGCCGCGGGCGAAGTCGTTGCCGGTGCCGAGCGGGAGCAGGCCCAGGACGCTGCCGGCCAGGTCGTGGCGCCGGTAGAGCGCCTTGACGACCGCGTGGATGCTGCCGTCCCCGCCCGCCACGACGATGCGCCGCGAGCCGGCCCGGGTCAGCGCGCCGTCGAGCTCGCCGGGGTTGGCGGTGCCGACCACCTCGACCGAGGCGTGCTCGCGCAGCACGGCCAGGGCTCGTCCGAGGCTCTCCTCGTCCGAGGTCCCGGCGTCGCTGTTGGTGATGACGAGGAGGGGGTCCACGCGGCGAACCTATCCCGCGGCCATGAGGGCCGGAGGGCGTTCTTTGGTAGCGTGAGGTCGCAAGAGCTCCGGTGCACTTGTGCCGGGGCCTTTTTTATTTGTGACGAGGAGAGCAGATGCCCGCCATCGCCATCATCGGTGCCCAGTGGGGCGACGAGGGGAAGGGCAAGGCGACCGACCTGCTCGGCAGCCGCGTCGACCACGTCGTGAAGTTCAACGGCGGCAACAACGCGGGCCACACGGTCGTGATCGGCGACGAGAAGTACGCCCTGCACCTGCTGCCCAGTGGCATCCTCAGCCCCAACGTCACCCCGGTGATCGGCAACGGCGTGGTGGTCGACCTGGAGGTCCTCTTCCAGGAGATCGACGCCCTGGAGGCCCGCGGGCTCGACACCAGCCGGCTGAAGGTCAGCGCGAACGCCCACGTCATCGCCAGCTACAACCGGGCCCTCGACAAGGTCACCGAGCGCTTCCTCGGCAGCCGCCGCCTGGGCACCACCGGCCGCGGCATCGGTCCGACGTACGCCGACAAGATGAACCGGGTCGGCATCCGGATCCAGGACATCTTCGACGAGAAGATCCTGCGCCAGAAGGTCGAGGCGGTCCTCGAGCACAAGAACCAGGTGCTCTCCAAGATCTACAACCGCCGGGCCGCCACGGTCGACGCCGTCGTCGAGGAGCTCCTCGAGTACGCCGACCGGCTGGCCCCGATGGTCTGCGACACCGGCCTGCTGCTCAACCAGGCCCTCGACCGTGACGAGGTCGTGCTGCTGGAGGCCGGCCAGGCCACCCTGCTCGACGTCGACCACGGCACCTACCCGTTCGTGACCTCGTCGTCGGCCACCGCCGGCGGTGCCTGCACCGGCTCCGGCATCCCGCCGATGCGCATCGACCAGGTCATCGCCATCGTGAAGGCCTACACGACCCGCGTCGGCGAGGGCCCGTTCCCGACCGAGCTCTTCGACGATCACGGCGAGCACCTCCGCAAGGTCGGCGCCGAGTACGGCACCACCACCGGACGTCCCCGCCGCTGCGGTTGGTACGACGCCGTCATCGCCCGCTACGCCGCCCGCGTCAACGGCGTCACCGACTTCGTGCTCACCAAGCTCGACGTGCTCACCGGTCTCGACCAGGTCCCGGTCTGCGTCGCGTACGACGTCAACGGGGTCCGCCACGACGAGATGCCGGTCAACCAGACCGACTTCCACCACGCCGTGCCGGTCTACGAGTACTTCCCCGGCTGGTGGGAGGACATCAGCGAGGCGCGCACCTTCGAGGACCTCCCGCAGAACGCCCAGGACTACGTGCTGGCCGTCGAGAAGATGTCGGGCGCGCGGATCTCGGTGATCGGCGTCGGTCCGTCGCGGGCCGCTACGATCGTGCGGCACGAGCTGATCTGATCAACCACCGGGGGCGGGGGTGAGGCCCGCGACCTGGCGGGCCGTGGCCCGGAAGGTGTCGGCGACGCTGTCGCCGTCGAGGTAGCCGCCGACCAGCATCGCGTCGCGCAGCAGCACCAGCGCGGCGGTGACCTGCGCGGGGTCGCCCACGCCGGCGGCGGTGGTCAGCTCGGTCAGGGCCTGCCGGAACCAGTCGCGGTGGCCTCGTACGACGGCGCGCACCGGGCTCGCGGGGTCCGGGAACTCGGCGCTGGCGTTGATGAACGGGCAGCCGCGGGTGTGCAGCCGGGTCGCGTCCTGGGCGATGCCCTCGATGACGGCGGCGAGCAGCTCGGAGGGTGAGCCACCGGCGGCCTCGGCGTCGGCGACGAACTGCTTGACGGTGGCGTCCTCCAGCTCGAGGTACGCCGTCACCAGCGCCTCCTTGCCGGGGAAGTGGCGATACATCGTGGCCCGGGTGACCCCGGCCTCGGCGAGCACGCGGTCGACCCCGACGCCGTTGATGCCCTCGCGGTAGAAGAGCGACGCCGCCGTGCGGAGCAGTCGCGCGCGCGGCTCGGAGGGGCGCCGGGTCGCGGTGCTGCCGGGGTGGGTGGGGGGCACGCCGGCCAGCGTAGGTCGCACCCCCTCAGGGGTTCTGGCGCGGAACTTCGGTGCCGCCGACGAGTGGGGCGGTCGGCCCGCGGCGGCGACGCCGTTAGGCTGTCGCGTCGTGAAGACGCTCGTGATCGGCACCGGTGGCCGCGAACACGCCCTTGCCCGTGCCCTGGCGCGGGACCCGGGCGTCACCGAGGTGCACGCCGCACCCGGCAACCCGGGCATCGCCGCTGTCGCCACCCTCCACGACGTCGACCCGATGGACGGTGAGGCGGTGGCCGCCCTCGCCCTCGACCTCGGTGTCGACCTGGTCGTCGTCGGCCCGGAGGCGCCGCTCGTCGCCGGGGTCGCCGACGCGGTCACCACCCGGGGCATCCCCGTCTTCGGCCCCTCGGCCTCGGCCGCCCGGCTGGAGGGCTCCAAGGCGTTCGCCAAGGACGTGATGGCCGCCGCCGGCGTCCCGACCGCCGCGGCCCGCTCCTGCACCACCGCCGAGCAGGTGGCCGCCGCCCTCGACGAGTACGGCGCGCCGTACGTCGTGAAGGACGACGGCCTCGCCGCCGGCAAGGGGGTCGTGGTCACCACCGACCGCCAGGAGGCGCTCGACCACGCGGCCCAGTGCGAGCGGGTGCTCATCGAGGAGTACCTCGACGGCCCCGAGGTCTCGCTGTTCGCCATCACCGACGGCCGCACGGTCTACCCGCTGCAGCCGGCGCAGGACTTCAAGCGGATCTTCGACGGTGACGCCGGCCCGAACACCGGCGGCATGGGCGCCTACACGCCGCTGCCGTGGGCGCCGCCCGGCCTGGTCCAGGAGGTCCTGGCGACCGTCCTGCAGCCCACCGTCGACGAGATGGCCCGCCGCGGTGCCCCGTTCGCCGGCCTCCTGTACGCCGGCCTCGCGCTCACCTCCCGTGGCGTCCGCGTCGTCGAGTTCAACGCCCGCTTCGGCGATCCCGAGACCCAGCCGCTGCTCGCGCTGCTCGACAGCCCGCTCAGCCCGCTGCTCCTCGGCGCTGCGACCGGGACCCTCGCCGAGGTTCCGCCGCCGGTCTGGAGGGCCGGCTCCGCCGTCGGCGTGGTGATGGCCAGCAAGGGCTACCCCGAGAGCGCCAGCAAGGGCGACGCCATCATCGGGGTCGACTCCGCCGAGGCGCTCGCCGGCGTGCACGTCATCCAGGCCGGGACCGCCGTGGTCGACGGCCAGCTGGTCACCGCCGGCGGCCGGGTCCTGGCCGTGGTCGGCACGGGTGCCGATGTCGCCGCCGCCCGCGACGCGGCCTACGCCGGGGTCGCCCGGATCGACTTCCCCGGCGCCCAGCACCGCACGGACATCGCCGGGTCGGTCTAGCCCTCGGCGGTTGGTCGTCCATCGTCGGGTCACGAGGTCTCGAGACGGTCGCTGCGCGACCTCCTCAACCACCGGGTGGGTGGTCCAGCGCCGCGGCCAGCTCGGGTGGCAGGGCCACCAGCGCCTCCTCGTCGCCGGCGCGCGCCGCGGCGACGCGGGCCAGCAGGCCGGTCTCCGTTCGGAGCGCCTCGGTCACGGCCGCGTCCGCGGGCCCGTCGGTGACGGCGAGGACGCTCAGGACGCACCAGTCGTGCAGGGGGCGCGGCGGCGGAGCGTCGTCGGCCAGTGCGACGAGGAACCGCAGGGCACCGGCCCGGTCGGCCGCGCCGACGGCGACGGCCGCCCGGCGGGCCCGGTGGTGGAGGGCCAGGGTGCCGGTCGGCTCGTCGGCCCCCGTGGCGTCGGCGACGACCGCGTCGAGGTCGGCCGCTGCGCCCTCGTGGTCGCCGGCCCGGGCGCGCGCGGCCGCGAGGTCGGACCGGAGGAAGAGGACGGTGTGCGCGCTCGCGCCGTACGTCGTGACCGCCTCGGGGAGCAGCCGCTCTAGCTCACGGACCTGCTCGTCGTACTGGCCCCGGCGGCCGAGGTCGAGGGCCAGCCAGCTCCGGGCCCGCAGCAGGTCGGCCCGGCCGGGTGCGCCGACCTCCTCCAGATCGGCGACCAGGGCGGCGGTGTCCTCGGCCGCCTGCTCGGGCGAGCCCGCCCAGCCCCGGACCACGGCCTGGGCCTGCCGGAGGCGGAGAGTGGTCGGGTCGATGGCGCCGAGGGCGTCGACCGCGTCGGCGACGACCTCCTCGTGGAGCGCCAGGCTGCCGGCGAGGTCCCCGGCCATCGCGGTCGCCCAGGCCAGGTCGCCCCGGGCGGCCAGGCTGGCGGGGTGCAGCCGGCCGGCGTGCTCGCCCCGGAGGTCGACGAGCAGCGCGTGCAGCTCCCGCGCGTGGTCGAACGCGCCCTGGCCGGTGTGCTCGGCGGCCAGCGCGGCGATGGTGGTGTCGAGGGGGCGGAGCAGCCCCGTCTCACCGGCGGCCGGGGCGAGCCCGGCCAGGGCGGCCCGGGTCGCGGCCGGGTCGCGGTGCGCGTCCCAGGTGACGGCGGTCAGGTCGAGCAGGACGGCCTCCGGGGCGGTCAGCCCGCTCCCGTCGGCCGTGCGGAGCAGGGCGCCGACAGCCTCCGCGAGGTCGCCCGTCGACCGGTCCCGCGCCCGGTCGACCAGCTCGACGAGGTCGGTCCCGAGGTAGGTCAGGTCCTCCCGGGCCTGCCACTGGTGGGCGAGCAGCTGGAGGCCGTCGACGTCCCGACGGAGTGCCGGGTTGGGGGCGAGGCGCTCGGAGACCCGGTCGAGGGTCGCCGCGAGCTCGCGGAGCAGGTCCGTGCCCGGCGGCTCGGCCGGCCGGTGCCGCTCGCGCTCCGCGGGGTCCAGCAGGACGCGAAGGAGAGCGGCGGCCTGCGCGAGCGGCTGCGTCTGCCGCGAGCGGTCCTGGACGTGGTGGCGCAGCAGCGGGTCGCGCAGCCGGTACCAGGTCCGGCGCCGGTCGCCGGTCCGCAGCTTCGCGCTCGTGACCCACCCGCCCGCGGCCAGTCGCTTCAGCGTGGTCGAGGTGACCGCTTGGCCGAGGTCGGCCCGGTCGCTGAGGTCCCCGACCGTGAGCGTCGTCGAGCCGCCGTCGGCGAGGGCGCGGACCACCCGCTGCTCGTTCGGGGGCAGCTCCCACAGCAGCTGCTGGTGGTGGGGGACCAGCTGTTCCACGAGCCGGACGACGGCCGGGGTCAGCTCGTCGAGGGACCGCTCGTCGAGCAACCCGGCCAGGATCGTCCAGGATCGCGGCGAGCCTCCGGTCAGGTGACCCAGCGCCGCGAGCCGGGCGCGGCCGGTCGCGCCGGCGAGGAGCTCGGCGGTCGCGTGGTCGCCGCGGTCACGGGCCAGCAGCGTGACCAGCTCGGCCGCGTCGTCGGTGGCGAGGGCGGTCAGGGCCAGGTCGGTGAACGTGCCCGACCAGTCCTCCTCCCGGAGCGCATCCGGCACGGTCGGGGTGGTCGCCAGGACGAGGGCCCCGGACGACCGGAGCCAGGCCCGCAGGTCGCGGCGGCCCGCCGGACCGAGGTTGCCCAGCACTCGGTCGAGGTTCTCGACCGTCAGCAGCAGCACCCGGTCGCCGACCGCGTCGCGCACCGCGGCAGCGCGATCGTCGGTCGTCGCCGCCCCCAGCGTGGTCAGCACGGCGTCGAGCACGTCGGCGAGCCGGGTCACGCCCAGCCCGTCCTCCGGGACGCGCACGACGGCGTACCTCCCGGCGAGGTCGGGGTCGTCGAGCAGCGCTCCGACCGCGACCGCGAGCAGGTGGCTCTTGCCGGAGCCGCGGGGGCCGACCAGCAGGCTGTGGTCCCGGCGCCGTCCCGTGGCCGCCGTCCGGAGGGTGCTCGCGAGGTGGTCGAGCAGGTCGTCGCGGCCGACCGTGCGCCGCCGCAGGTCGCGCGCGTCCTCGCCTGCTGGCGTGAACGGGCGGAGGACGCCGGTAGCCATGGCAACAACCTAGCAAAATTGGTATCTAAACAACGCGATATCCATCCAGCCTGTGAGGTACTGCGAACCGCCCGAGTAAGGGAGAGGGGCCACCTGGCGCCTTCGCCCTACTACTCGGGCGGGTCCACGACCTGAGCCGTCCGGCGAACGCCCTGACCCTGCGTCCCGCCACCGCTGGGTGGAGGCGATGAGCGGCCGCCGCCTCGCGCGCGGGCCGGGACGGCCGTGGTCGCTGGCGGGCTTCGATGCATTGCCGACCGGGGATCAGCACGTGGGAGGATGACGCACCGTGACCGTCCCCAACGTCCTCGCCACCCGCTACGCCGGGGCCGACCTCGCGGCCATCTGGTCGCCCGAGCACAAGATCGTCCTGGAGCGCCAGCTCTGGATCGCGGTCCTGAAGGCCCAGCGCGACCTCGGGATCGACGTCCCCGACGGGGTCGTCGAGGCCTACGAGAAGGTCGTCGACCAGGTCGACCTGGCGTCGATCGCCGCCCGTGAGCGGATCACCCGCCACGACGTGAAGGCGCGGATCGAGGAGTTCGCCGACCTCGCCGGTCACGAGCACATCCACAAGGGCATGACCTCGCGCGACCTCACCGAGAACGTCGAGCAGCTCCAGCTCAAGCAGTCCCTGGAGCTCGTCCGCGACCGGGCCGTGGCCACCCTCGCGCGGCTCGCGCGGCTGGCCGCCGAGCACGAGACGACGGTGATGGCCGGCCGCAGCCACAACGTCGCGGCCCAGGCGACCACGCTCGGCAAGCGGTTCGCGACCGTCGCCGACGAGATGCTGATCGCGCTCGAGCGGGTCGAGGACCTCCTCGGGCGCTACCCGCTGCGCGGCATCAAGGGCCCGATGGGCACCGCCCAGGACATGCTCGACCTGCTCGACGGGGACGGCGCCAAGCTGGCCGAGCTGGAGCAGCGGGTCGCCGCCCACCTCGGCTTCGAGCGGGTGCTGACGAGCGTCGGCCAGGTCTACCCGCGCTCGCTCGACTACGACGTGGTCACCGCGCTCGCCCAGCTGGTCGCCGGTCCGTCCAACCTCGCGACGACCGTCCGGCTGATGGCCGGCAACGAGGTCGTCACCGAGGGCTTCAAGGAGGGCCAGGTCGGCTCCTCGGCGATGCCGCACAAGATGAACAGCCGCTCCTGCGAGCGGGTCAACGGCCTCGCGGTCGTGGTCCGCGGCTACGTCTCCATGGTCGGCGAGCTCGCCGGCGACCAGTGGAACGAGGGCGACGTCTCCGACTCCGTCGTACGACGGGTCGCGCTGCCCGACGCGTTCTTCGCGACCGACGGCCTGTTCCAGACCTTCCTCACGGTGCTCGACGAGTTCGGCGCCTTCCCGGCGGTCATCCAGCGCGAGCTGGACCGCTACCTGCCCTTCCTCGCGACCACCAAGGTGCTGATGGCCGCGGTCCGCAACGGGGTCGGCCGCGAGTCGGCCCACGAGGCGATCAAGGAGGCCGCGGTCGGCACCGCGCTCGACATGCGGAAGGGCCAGGCCGAGAACGACGTGTTCGCCCGGCTGGCCGCCGACGAGCGCCTGGGGCTGACCGCCGAGCAGCTGGCCGGCCTGGTCGCCGACCCGATCACCTTCACCGGTGCGGCGGTCGACCAGGTCCAGACCGTCGTACGACGGGTCGCCGAGGTCAGCGCCCGCTACCCGCAGGCGGCGTCGTACGCGCCTGGCGCCATCCTCTGAACGCCATCGCCAGGGCGACGAGCACCAGCCCGGCGCCGGTGAGCAGCGCGGCCCGGAGTGCTGCGTCGGTCGAGACGCTGTCGGCGCTGACCTGGTAGACGGTCACCAGCAGGGCGGCGCCGATCGAGGCGCCGATCCGCTGGCCGGTCTGCAGGGCGCCGCCGGCGGCGCCGCCCATCCGCGGTGGCACCTCGGCGAGCGTCAGGGTGATGTTGGGCGAGACGACCGCGCCGCCGCCGAGGCCGGTGAGCAGCAGGGTCGGCAGCAGCCAGGGCCAGATCGGGTCGCGGCCGGGTGCGAGCAGGGCCACCAGGACCACGCCGACGACCATCACCGCGAGGGCCGCGACGGTCAGGATCCGCCCGGCGTCGGAGACGTACCGGCCGGCCAGCGGCGCGCCGATCGCCGAGCCGACCGCGAACGGCATGATGGCCAGCCCGGCCTGGAGCGGCGAGAGGCCGAGCGACTCCTGCAGATGGATCGAGAGCACCAGCAGCAGGCCGGTGAAGCCGGTGAAGTAGAGCGCGCCGATGGCCAGCCCGTTCACGTAGCCGGGCAGCGTGCGCAGCAGTCGGAGGTCGAGGAGCGGCGGGTGACCCCGGTGCGTCGTACGGCGCTCCCAGCGGACGAACGCCCAGCCGAAGAGCGGCACCCCGGCGAGCAGCACCAGCGGCAGCCGGTGGCCGCCCTCGATCGAGACGACCGGGTAGAGCAGGCAGAGTACGGTCAGCCCCAGCAGCACCGCCCCGGGTACGTCGATCCGGTTGTCGGCCGGCTCGGAGTCCGGGCGGCGCTTCGGCACCATCCGCATGACCGCGACCGCGGCCACCAGCCCGATCGGGACGTTGACCAGGAACAGCCAGCGCCAGCCGTCCTCCTCGCCGGCCACCGCGATGATCAGCCCACCCAGGACCGGCCCGGTCGCGGAGGCGGTCGAGACCGTGAACCCGAACAGCCCGAACGCCTTGGCCCGCTCGCGGCCGCGGAAGAGCTGCTGGATCAGCCCGGAGTTCTGCGGGGTGAGGAGGCCCGCGAACGCGCCCTGGGCCAGCCGGGCCAGGATCACCAGCGGAGCGTTCGGCGCCAGCCCGACCGCGGCGCTCGCCACCGTGAACCCGGCCAGCCCGATCAGCATCATCCGCCGTCGACCGTGGGCGTCCCCGAGCCGGCCGCCCGCGACCAGGGTCAGCCCGAAGGCCAGCGCGTAGCCCGAGACCACCCACTGCACCGTCCCCGCCGAGGTGTCGAGCCCGTCCTGCATCGACGGGATGGCCACGTTGACGATCGAGACGTCGAGCAGCGACATGAAGCCGACGACCAGCGACACCCCGAGGATCCGCCAGCGCCGCGGGTGCGGCTCGTACCCCTCGTCCTGCTCCTCGTGCGGGCGGTCGTCGACGAGGTGCTCGGTCACGGGTCCTGTGTACCCACCCGTCCCCCCTCGGTGGTGGAGCAGGCGCCCAGAACCGCGCCCCGGTGGTTGAGCAGGTTGCGCAGCAACCGTGTCCCGTTGGTTGAGCAGGTTGCGCAGCAACCGTGTCGAAACCCGGTGACCCGACAACCGGCGCCCGGGAGACCGACGATCGGCCCACCGGGTTTCGAGACGGGACTTCGTCCCTCCTCAACCACCGGGGCGACAGGACTTCGTCCCTCCTCAACCACCGGGCCGACAGGGCCCGCGCGATGATGGGGGCATGACTGCCGTCGACGTCCGCCCCGGCCCGGACACCGGGGCGCGCACCTTCGAGGTGCGCGGATGAGCGAGCCCGTCACCGTCTCCATCACCCGCCACCTCGAGCCCGGGCACGAGCCCGAGATGCTCAGCTGGCTGCAGGCCGGTACGGCGCTGGCCCAGCAGTTCCCCGGCTTCCTCGGCTCCGGCTGGGTGCGTCCCGAGGCGGGCTCGACCGAGTGGCACATGCTCTACCGGTTCGCCGACCAGGACTCGCTGCTCGGGTGGGAGCAGTCCCACGAGCGGCAGTGGTGGCGCTCGTCGGCGGCCGGGCTCGGCGTCGTCGAGTCTCGGGTCGAGCGTCGGACGGGCATCGAGGGCTGGTTCGACCCGCCCACCACCCGCGACGTCGAGGACCTGCGCCCGGCGCCGACGCCCCCGCCTCGGTGGAAGCAGGCGAGCGTGATCTTCCTGGTCTTCTTCCCGCTGAGTCTGCTGGTCAACGTCGCCACCAGCCACCTGATCCCGGACTGGCCGCTCCCGCTGCGGGTCTTCGTCACCATCGCGGTGATGACCCCGGTGATGACCTACGCCGCGCTGCCGTGGATCACGAAGCGGATGGAGTGGTGGCTGCAGGGCCGGCCGGCCCCCTGGCGCCGTACCGGTGGTTGAGCAGGTCGCGCAGCGACCGTGTCGACCCCCGCAGCCCGACCGCCCGCCCTCAGGCCCGGGCGTGCCCGCCCCAGTTGGCCAGCTTGGTGGCCACCGTGTGCAGGTCGGCGCGCCACACGTCCTCCGGCCCGGGCGGCAGCACGGCGTCCCACTCGACGGCGTACGACCCGAGCACCTGCCCCAGTCGCGCCGTCCGGGCGATGACCCAGAGGTGGAAGTGCGAGCCGCCGTCGCCCCAGCGGTCGACGTGCACGCGGCCGATGTTGGGCAGGCTGCCGATGATGCGGGTCAGCCGCACGCTGATCCGGCCCAGCTCGGAGGCGAGCTCGTCGCTGAGGTCGGGCATGTCCAGGTGCTCGCGGGTGTGCAGCATCAGCAGCACCGGCAACCCGGAGGGCGCGCCCTCGTGGGTGAGCACCCAGTGCTCGTCCTCCCACACCACCCGATCGGGGTCGAAGCCGGCGCACGAGCCGCACGGCTTCTCGGGCGACTCACCCCAGCGCGGGGGCTCGTCGGCGGGCGGCTGCAGCACCTTCGGTACGACGGCGCCCCCCTCCGCCTGCCAGGGGAAGACGTCCCACTCGCCGATGGACGGCAGCGGCAGGTGCCCGCCCTCCCCGACGGCGGCGACGACCCGGGCGTAGACCTCTTCCGCAGACTCAGCCATGCCGCAGCCTCCCACGCCCGGTCCGGCGGCCCTCACTAGGCTGGGGCCGTGGCCGACCTCAACATCCCCGCCGCCCCTGCGATCGAGGGCGCCGAGCACCTGCACTCGGGCAAGGTGCGCGACCTCTACACGCTGCCGTCGGGCGAGCTGCTGATGGTCGCGAGCGACCGGATCTCGGCGTACGACTTCGTCCTCGACACGACCATCCCCGACAAGGGCGAGATCCTCACCCGGATGTCGCTGTGGTGGTTCGACCAGCTCCGCGAGATCGTCGACAACCACATCGTCTCCACCGACGTCCCGGACTCCGTCCGCGGCCGGGCCGTGGTCTGCGAGCGGCTGGAGATGTTCCCCGTCGAGTGCGTCGCCCGCGGCTACCTCACCGGCTCCGGCCTCCGCGAGTACGACGAGACCGGCGAGGTGTGCGGGCTCGCGCTCCCGGGCGGCCTGGTCGACGGGAGCCGGCTGCCGGGCGCGATCTTCACCCCGGCCACCAAGGCGGCCGTCGGCGACCACGACGAGAACGTCTCCTTCGAGGCCGTCGTCGGCGAGGTCGGCGCCGACGTCGCCGAGCGGCTGCGCGACCTGACCCTGCGCGTCTACACGCGGGCCGAGGAGCTGGCCCGCGAGCGCGGGATCATCCTGGCCGACACCAAGTTCGAGTTCGGCCGCCGAGCCGACGGCACCACCGTGCTCGCCGACGAGGTCCTCACCCCCGACTCCTCGCGCTTCTGGCCGGCGGCCCAGTGGACGCCGGGCGCCCCGCAGCCGTCGTTCGACAAGGACGTCGTCCGCGGCTGGCTGACCTCGCCCGCGTCCGGCTGGGACCGCACCTCCGGGGAGGCGCCGCCGCCGCTGCCGGCCGAGGTCGTCGAGCGCACCCGCGCCCGCTACGTCGAGGCCTACGAGCTGCTCACCGGCCAGACCTTCTGATGGTCCACTTCCGGGTGTCTCCCGAGGCCGCGTTCGACTACCTGGTCGAGCCGGCCAACCGGCCCGCCTGGCAGTCCAGCCTGGCGCGGGTCGAGGACGTCTCGCCCGGCCCGGCCGTCGGCCAGACCTGGGTCGACGTCACCACGCCCGGCCTCCGCCCGCGGATGGAGACCACCGCCCTCGACCGCCCGCACCGCTGGACCGAGCGCGGCACCTGGCGCGGCTTCTCGGCCGAGCTGACCCTCGACTTCGCGCTCGCCCCCGGCGGCTGCGAGGTCGAGCCCACGATGACCCTCCGGGCCACCGGCCTCGCCGCCCCGCTCGCGCGCGCCCTGTCGGCGGCCGCGCCGTACGCCGTCCGGTCCGACCTGAAGCGCGCCGCCCGCCTCCTCGCCGCCGGCGACGGTGGTTGAGCAGGGAAGGACGAAGTCCTGACCGTGTCGAAACCCCTGCACCCGAGCGCCGTGGTCGGGTTGCGGGGGTTTCGACACGGTTGCTAGCGCAACCTGCTCAACCACCGGTGGCGGCGGTGGTTGAGGAGGGACGAAGTCCCGTCTCGAAACCCGGTGGGCCGACAGTCGGTCTCCGGGGCCGACTGCCGCCTCACCGGGTTTCGAGACGGTTGCTGGCGCAACCTCCTCAACCACCGGACGGGGGAGTTCGAGACGGTTGCCGCGCAGCCTGCTCAACCACCGGCGTGGTCAGGCGTCGCGGCGGACCAGGGCCCACCACCCCGCGGCGAGCACGACAACGGTCTCCAGGACGAGGACGCCGAAGCCGGTCCAGGGACCGAGCGCCTCGGGGTTGAACGAGACGGGGGTGGCGATGGTCATGCCGGCGTTGCCGGGGAGCAGCTTGGACACCCACTCGCCCCAGGTGCCGGGCAGCAGGTTGGCCATGGTGCCGACCACGAAGACCGTGCCGAGCACGATCGAGAGCGCGGCCGCCGTGTGCCGCACGAGCAGGCCGACGGCGGCGGTCAGCAGGCCGAGGGTGGCGAGGTAGAGCCCGTTGCCGAAGAGCGCCCGTACGACGCCGTCGCCGTCGAGCGGCACGCCCACGCCGGCCCGGTCGAGGAAGAAGTTGCCGGCCAGGTAGCCCGCGAACGCGGTCACCGTGCCCGCGACCAGCAGCACGCCGGTCAGCACGACGGCCTTGGCGGCCAGCACCCGCCCGCGCCGCGGGACGGCGGCCAGCGTGGAGCGGATCATCCCGGTGCCGTACTCGCTGGTGACGACCATCGCGCCGAGCACGACGCCGGTCACCTGCGCCAGCATCATCCCCCAGGTCACGAACGAGCCGGGCGACTCGTCGGCGTCGCCGCTGGCCAGCCAGTCCGCGCTCGAGGCGCAGATCATCGCGGTCAGCCCGACGCCGAGGACGACCAGCGCGACCAGCGACCAGCGGGTGCTGCGGACGCTCCAGAACTTGATCCACTCGCCGTGCAGCACCCGCCCGAAGGTCTGCGGCGGGTACGACGCGGTCGCCCGCTCGGCAGTCCCGATCGCGGTGGCGCTCATGCCGCTGCTCCCGCCGTGGCGTGGTAGTCGACGCTGTCCGCGGTCAGCGTCATGAAGGCCTCCTCCAGCGACGAGCTGACGACGGTGAGCTCGTGCAGGGTCAGCCCGGCGGCGGCCGCGGTGTCGCCGATCGTCACCGCGTCGCGGCCGTCGACCCGCAGCTCCCCGTCGTAGGCGGTGACGGCGAGGCCACGCGCCTGCAGCCTCTCGGCCAGGGCCACCTGCTGCGGGCTCCGCACCCGCACGTACGACGCCGCGTGCTCGCTGATGAAGTCCGACATCGAGCAGTCGGCGAGGATCCGGCCCCGGCCGATCACGAGCAGGTGGTCGGCGGTCAGCGCCATCTCCGACATCAGGTGGCTCGAGACCATCACCGTGCGGCCCTCGGAAGCCAGCTCGCGGGCCAGGGTGCGGACCCAGCGGATGCCCTCGGGGTCCAGGCCGTTCACCGGCTCGTCGAGCACGATCACCGGCGGGTCGCCGAGCAGGGCGGCGGCGATGCCGAGCCGCTGGCCCATGCCGAGCGAGAACTTGTAGACCCGCCGGGCCGCGACGGCCCCGAGACCGACCTGCTCCAGGACGGCGTCCACGCGCGAGCGCGGGATGCCGTTGGTCGCGGCCAGCCAGCGCAGGTGGTCGAGCGCGGACCGGCCCGGGTGGACCGACCGGGCCTCGAGCAGCGCGCCGACCTCGCGCAGCGGCGCGGGGGTGTCGGCGTACCGGTGGTCGTTGACGCGGACCTCGCCCGCGGTGGGCCGGTCCAGCCCGATCACCATCCGCATGGTGGTGGACTTGCCGGCGCCGTTGGGCCCCAGGAAGCCGGTCACCAGTCCGGGGCGGACGGTGAAGTCGATGCCGTCGACGGCGGTGGTCTCGCCGTACGTCTTCGTGAGCGCTCGCGCGGTGATCATGACCCTCAGCCTCGCGCTCCCGGGACCCACCGGCATCGGGAGCGAGCCCCGGCGCACCCCTGAGCCGACCCTGAGTCGGCCTCGGGGTCCGGGGGTAGGTTGGCGACCATCCCCTTTCGTGACGGAGGCCACGTTGATCTACAACCTGTCGACCTTTCTCGAGGACAGCGCGCGGCAGTACGCCGACCGCGACGCGATCGTGTTCGGGGACACCCGGCTCACCTACGCGCAGGTCGACGGGGCCGCCAACCTGGTCGCCAACCTGCTGACCTCGCGCGGGATCGAGCCGGGCGACAAGGTCGCGCTGAGCTGCCCGAACCTGCCCTACTTCACGATCGTCTACTTCGGCATCCTCAAGGCCGGCGCGACCGTGGTGCCGCTCAACGTCCTGCTCAAGGGCCGCGAGGTGGCCTACCACCTCGGCGACTCCGACGCGAAGGCCTACTTCTGCTTCCAGGGCACCCCTGAGCTGCCCATCGGCCAGGAGGGGTACGCCGGCTTCCAGGACGCCGAGGGCTGTGAGCACTTCTTCGTGATCACCGCCGACCCCGGTGCGGACTCGCCGATCGAGGGCACCGAGACGCTGATGCAGGCCGCCGCCGGGCAGCCCTCGACCTTCACCTCGGTCGCCACCGACGAGAACGACACCGCGGTCATCCTCTACACCTCCGGCACCACCGGCCAGCCCAAGGGCGCCGAGCTGCGGCACCGCAACATGCGCGACAACGCGCTGGCCAGCAAGGACCTCTTCGGCGCCGACGCGGACAAGCCCGACACCTACCTGTGCGTGCTGCCGCTCTTCCACTCCTTCGGCCAGACGGTCATCCAGAACGGCGCCTTCGCCTTCGGCGGCACCGTCGTGATGCTGCCGCGCTTCGAGGCCGAGCCGGCGCTCGGGCTGATGCTGAGGGAGGGCGTCACCTTCTTCGCCGGTGTCCCCACCATGTACTGGGGCCTGCTCGGCGCGCTCACCCCCGACACGGACGTGTCGACGCTGGCGCAGAACCTCCGGGTCGCGGCCGCCGGTGGCTCGGCGCTGCCGGTCGAGGTGCACAAGGACTTCGAGAAGCGCTTCGGCGTCACCATCCTCGAGGGCTACGGCCTCTCCGAGACCTCGCCGGTGGCGTCGTTCTCCCACTACGGCGAGCCGGCCCGCGTCGGCTCGGTCGGCACCCCGATCCCCGGCGTCGAGATGACCCTGCTCGACCCGGAGAGCTGGGACGAGGTCGAGTGGACGCCCGACGCGATCGGCGAGATCGCCATCAAGGGCCACAACATCATGAAGGGCTACCACGGCCGGCCGGAGGCGACCGACGAGGTGCTGCGGGACGGCTGGTTCCGCTCCGGCGACCTCGGCCGCCGCGACGAGGACGGCTGGTACTACATCGTCGACCGCTCCAAGGACATGATCATCCGCGGCGGCTTCAACGTGTACCCGCGCGAGATCGAGGAGGTCCTCCTCACCCACCCGGACGTCTCGCTGGCCGCCGTCGTCGGCGTGCCGCACGACAGCCACGGCGAGGAGATCAAGGCGTACGTCATCCTCAACGCCGGCGCCTCCCTCTCGCCCGAGGAGCTGGTGGCCTGGGGTAAGGAGCAGATGGCCGCCTACAAGTACCCCCGCCAGGTCGAGGTCGTCGACAGCCTCCCGATGACCGCGACGGGCAAGATCCTCAAGCGCGAACTCACCTGACGCCCCCGGTGGTTGAGGTGTGAGGCTCGCTCCGCTCGCACCTCAACCAGCGTCGGCGGATCAGGCGAAGGGGTTGGGGAGCGCGCCGGGCAGCCCGGCGAGCAGCTCGCGCGCCTGCGCGGCGGACTTGTGCTCGACCAGCACCTCGTAGCGGGTCGCCACCACCTGGGTGACCGACGAGAAGTCCCGCTGGCCGCGGGTGGCGGCGTACCCGACGAGGGCCCAGATCAGGCCGAACAGCGCGCCGAAGAGCATCGTCGAGACGATGGTGACGAAGCCCTCGTCGGAGAAGAGCGACAGGATCACGCCGACGAACAGGCCGAGCCAGACGCCGGAGAGCACGCCGCCCATGGCGACCCGGTTCCAGGTGAGCCGCCCGGTGATCCGCTCGATCCGCTTCAGGTCGGTGCCGACGATCATCAGCTGCTCGACGGGGAACTTCTGGTCGGACAGGTAGTCGACCGACTTCTGCGCGGCGGCGTAGTCGTCGTAGGTGGCCAGGGACTGGGGGAACTCCAGCCTCAGCGGCGAGGCGGCGTTGGCGCGGGGGGTGCCGGAGGTGGGCATGCTCATACCTCCAGTGTGCCGGACCGTCCGCGGTCCGCTCTAGACTGACGGCCATGCCCGTAGTCGTCGTCGACGTCATGCCCAAGCCCGAGATCCTCGACCCGCAGGGGAAGGCCGTGCAGGGGGCGTTGCCCCGGCTCGGCTTCAGCGGCGTCACCGACGTCCGCCAGGGCAAGCGCTTCGAGATCACCGTCGAGGGCGAGGTGACCGAGGCCGTGCTCGAGCAGGTGCACCAGATGGCCGAGACGCTGCTCTCCAACCCGGTCATCGAGAACTTCGCCGTGCGCGTGGCTGCGTCGGACGCTGGGACCGTGGCGTGAAGGTCGGGGTCGTCACCTTCCCCGGCTCGCTCGACGACGTCGACGCGCAGCGTGCGGTCCGCATCGGCGGACACGAGGCGGTCGCGCTGTGGCACGGCGACCACGACCTCCGCGGGGTCGACGCGGTCGTGCTGCCGGGCGGCTTCTCGTACGGCGACTACCTCCGCTGCGGGGCCATCTCGCGGTTCTCCCCGGTGATGGCCGAGGTGATCGAGGCGGCCGGCAAGGGGATGCCCGTGCTCGGCATCTGCAACGGCTTCCAGATCCTCTGCGAGTCCCACCTGCTGCCCGGGGCGCTGATTCGCAACGACCACCGCAAGTTCGTCTGCCGCGACCAGCGGCTGCGCATCGAGAACGCCTCGACGGCCTGGACCTCGTCGTACGACGAGGGCGCCGAGATCACCGTCGTGCTCAAGAACGGCGAGGGCGGCTTCGTCGCCGACGCCGAGACCCTCGACCGGCTCGAGGGGGAGGGGCGCGTCGTCGCCCGCTACCTCGACGTCAACCCCAACGGCTCGCTGCGCGACATCGCCGGCGTGACCAACGAGCGGGGCAACGTGGTCGGCCTGATGCCGCACCCCGAGCACGCGGTCGAGGAGCTCACCGGCTCCGGCACCGACGGCCTGGGCTTCTTCACCTCGCTCGCCGTCGCCGCCTTCTCATGACGCCGCTCAAGCTGTTCCGGACCGTCGCGGTCGCCGAGGCGATCACCTGGGCGCTGCTGCTGACGGGCATGTTCCTGAAGTACGTCACCGAGACCACCGAGGCGGTCGTCAGCGTCGGCGGCATGCTGCACGGCATCGTCTTCATCGCCTACGTGCTCACGACGCTGGTCGTCGCCGTCGACCAGAAGTGGTCGACCGGCCGCACCGTGCTCGGCGTGGTCTCCTCGATCCCGCCGTTCTTCACCGTGCTCTTCGACCGGTACGCCGAGCACCGCGGCCTGCTCGGCACCACCTGGCGGCTGCGCACCGAGACCCCCGCCGGACCCGTCCAGCGCCTGGTCTCCTGGCTGATCCGCAAGCCGCAGCAGGGCCTGGCCGCCGGCGTCGTGGCCGTCCTGGTCCTGACCGTGCTCGCGCTCCTCGTCGGCCCGCCCGCCTCCGGCTGACCCAGCCGGGGGTCTCGATACGCTCGCTGGCGCTTGCGAGAGAGACCAGCGAGGGTGGTTGCTCGGGTCTCGATACGCTCGCTGGCGCTCGCGAGAGAGACCACCGAGGGGAGCCGGTTCGTTGGTCGAGTAGCTCCGCGAGGGACGAGCGGGGCGTATCGAGACCCGCCGACGGTCAGCGGCGGACCCGGCCCTGGGCGAGGGCCCGCCAGGTCGCGGCGGTGACGACGCCGCTGGCGCGGTGCCGGATCCGCGCCTGGTAGGTCTTCAGCGCCTTGTCGGTGCTGGCGCGGAAGACGCCGTCGACGGGGAGCTTGTTCGCCGGGCGGGCGGCGTTGAGGCTGCGCTGCAGGCGGCGGACCGCCTCGCCGGCGGAGCCGTACTTCAGCAGCGGCGCGCTGCCGTGGGCGAGCAGCGACATCCAGTTCCGGCGCGACCAGGAGTCGGAGACGGTGTGGCCGACGTGCTTCTGCCACACGCGGTAGGCGCGCACGGTGCGCTTGTTGACGCGCCCGTTGGTGCTGCCGCGGTAGAGGTTCTTCTCCTTCAGCAGGCACTGCAGCGCCTTGACCTGCCCGGCCGGGGCCGACCGGGTGGCGGTGGGCCGGCGGATGGCGCCGTACGTCCGCAGGTCGAGGGGGACGCCGCCGCAGCGCGTCTCGCGCGCGGCCACCGAACCACGGCCGAGGTCGAGGAAGTTGCTGTCGATGTTGATCGTGACGCCGCCCCAGGTCTCGTCGTGGCCGCCGCGGTACTGCTTGACCCGGCCGCCGGGGCGCCAGCCCTCCTCGCGGAGGTAGCCGGGCGAGGAGGTGTTCGCGACGCCGTCCCAGCGGGCGACCCAGATCCGGTCGGGGAAGGTGAAGGCGGTCGGTCGGGCGACCCGGGCGTCGTCGAGGTCCTTGATGCCGGACCCGGCGCTGGAGTAGACGCCGGAGACGTAGCCGAGCTCGTGCAGTCGCTCGGTCCAGCCGCTGAGGAAGCGCAGCGCCGACTCGCGGCAGTTCGTGTTCTTGCTGTCGTAGCCCTCGAGGTCGTACCAGAGCGTGCTGCCGGCGACGATGCCGAGCGCCTTCGCGTCGGTGACGGTGGTGTCGGCCTCGGCGCGGCCCATCCTGAAGGCCCGGCCGTAGGTGCCGTTGCCGGGGCGCGGGTCGATCCGGACGTCGTCCTTGTAGCGCGGGAACCGCGGCTGGCAGGAGGCCTGCGGGCCCAGGGTGATGGGCAGCAGCCGCCAGCCCTTGCGGAGCTGGGTCGCCACCCAGGTCGGGGTGAGGTTGGGCTGGTTGCGGCAGGCCCGGGACTTGCCGGAGATGTAGATGCCGACGGCCAGGAACGGCGAGGTCGCCAGCCAGCGGTCCATCGCGGCCTGCGTGGGCGCGACGCACTGGTCGAAGCCGAAGCCGGTGAAGTCGCCCGGCGTCACCGGGTTGGTCGTCTTCCTAGCGGCGGTTGCCGCGGCGGCTGAGCTCACGGCGGCGTACGACGGGGTCTCGGCGGCGGCCGTCGAGCCGGCTCCGCCCGTGGCCAGGACGACCCCGGTGGTCGCGACGAGCAGGCCGGTCAGGGTCGTCGCGAGGACGGCGCGGAAGGGCAGGCGGGGGCGGCGCATGGCGGAGCTCCAGGGGAAGAAGGCGGGGGCGAATCCGTCGATTCCGCGTCACCTTAACCTCACCAGTCACAGGCGTAACAGAGGTTCGGATGAACTACAACGCTGTAGTTCGGCGACACGTCTTCGCAGGTCAGAGGGGGATTCGGTCGTCGCCCCGTGAAATCTGAGCCGATCGGCCGCGCCGGTGACACCGCTGCCCCATCCTGGTCGTCCGGTCCGCGCTCGGGGGGAGTGCGGCGAAGGAGGGAACCACGATGAGCACGATCGTCGACGTGCATCCCGAGCCCGTCCTGGGTGGGCCGCCGGTCTACAGCCCCGACGGTCGCTGGACCTGGACCGGATCGGCCTGGGAACGCCGCGACCCGGACGCCGACACAGCCGAGGGCTGAGCCGACGCCCGGGTCGGGGCGCGAGGCGGAGCGGGTCAGGCGGTCTCGAGGACCGCGGCGACCCGGCGCCGTCGTACCAGTCCGAGGGCCGCGGCCAGGGCGAGCAGGGCGAAGAGCGACGAGGTGAGGAACGCCGCGTCCGCGCCCGGGAGGAACTGACCGGGCTCCGCGCCGGCGGCGTACACCGACACGATCACGGCCAGGCCGATCGCCCCGCCGAGCTGCTGGAAGGTCTGCAGCAGCCCGGACGCCGAGCCGGCGTGCTCGGGCTCGACCCCGGCGAGGATCGTCGAGGTCACCGGCATGAACACCAGGCCGGCGGACAGGCCGTTGAGGAGCATCGGGCCGAAGACGCCGCTGAGGTAGGTGTCGCTCGCCGAGACGGTCGAGAGCCAGGCGAAGCTGGCCGCCAGGCCGAGAGAGCCGACGACCATCATCGGGACGGCGCCGACCCGGCCCAGCAGGCGCGGCGTCACCCGCGACATCCCGAAGATGCCGAGGGTCAGCGGCAGGAAGGCCAGACCCGTCTGCATCGGGCCGAACCCGAGCTGGCCCTCGATCAGCTGGACGGCCAGGAAGAACATCGACAGCTGGCCGCCGACGACGAGGGCGATCATCATCAGCCCCCCGACCCGCTGCCGGCTGCGCAGCAGCACCGGCTGGAGCAGCGGGTGCGCGACCCGACGCTCCGTGACGGCGAGGGCGCAGACCAGGGCCAGGCCCACGAGGAGCCCGATCAGGGTCCGGGCGGAGGTCCAGCCGTGGTCGGGGGCGCCGATCAGCGACCAGACGATCGCGACGGCACCGCCGGTGGCGGTGACCGCGCCCACGATGTCGAAGCGGCCGGGACGGCGGGCGGTCTCGTCGAGGAATCGGCGGGTCAGCGCCAGCACCGCGAGGCCGATCGGGACGTTGATGAACATCGTCCAGCGCCACGAGCCGACGTCGGTGAGGAAGCCGCCGAGCAGCAGGCCGATGGACATGCCGCCCGACGAGACCGCGCCGAACAGGGCGAGGGCCCGGTTGCGGGCGGCCTGGTCGGGGGCGCTCGTGGTGAGCAGGGCGAGCACGCCGGGGGCGGCCATCGCGGCGCCGACGCCCTGGAGGGCACGGGCGCCGACCAGCACCTCGGGGCTCTGGGCGAGGCCGCCGAGCAGCGAGGCGAGCGTGAAGACGGCGAGACCGGACTCGAACATCCGGCGCCGTCCGAAGACGTCGCCCAACCGGCCGCCGAGGAGCAGCAGCCCGCCGAAGGCGAGCGTGTAGGAGTTCAGGACCCAGGACAGCCCGGCCGGGCCGAAGCCCAGGTCGGCGTCGATGTGCGGCAGGGCGACGTTCACGACGGTGGCGTCGAGGATGAGCATCAGCTGGGCGACCAGGACGATCGCGATGCCGGCGGCGGCCCGGCCCGCGTTGTCGGGCAGCTCGGTCGGCAGCCCGGGGCCGGCGGCGATGGGGCTCGCGGGGATGGTGCGAGCAGGTGGGGCGGTGGTGTCTGTGGACATGAGGAGGAAGTCCTGTTCTGGCCCGACGGGCCGAGGTACATTAGATCCGGAGGATGGCTCCGCTTCCTCCCAGAACGATACGGAGACTGTCTCCGTTTAGCAAGCGAATTCTCTGGAGGACCCGTGCGCGCCGATGCCCAGCGCAACCGCGACCGCATCGTCGAGGTCGCCCGAACGGTCTTCCGAGCCCAGGGGTACGACGCGTCGCTGGACCTGATCGCCAAGCAGGCCGGGGTCGGTGCCGGCACGCTCTACCGGCACTTCCCGTCGCGCGACGACCTGATCGACGCCGTCATGCAGAGCTGGGTCGACGGGGTCAACGAGACCGCCGAGAAGGCGCTGGCCCGCGAGGGCGGCCCGCGCGACGTGCTGCTCGGCTGGTTCGAGGACTACGTCCGGCTGATCAGCGTCCACAAGGGCGGCCCGGCCAAGATCACCTGCGCGATGGGCGACGACGGCTCCCCGATCCGCACCAAGTGCGAGGTGCTGCGCTCGGCCGGCGACCGGGTGCTCGACCGGCTCCGGGCCGAGGGCGCCGTACGCGAGGACGTCAGCGCGCTCCAGGTGGCCCGGCTGGTCGGGGGCGTGGCGACGGTCGCCGACCAGGGCGAGCTCGACGTGGCTGCTGTGCGACCGATGCTCGAGGTCGTGGCCGACGGGCTGTTGAAGGCCTGATCAGGCCCTCGCTGGTGAGAGGTGCGAAGACTGACGCTGGTTGAGGTGTGAGGGCCGCTAGGCCCGAGCCTCGAAACCCGGTGGTCAGGGGGTCGGCCTGGGCCGAGGCCGACTGTCGGCAAGACGGGTTTCGAGGCTCGCTTCGCTCGCACCTCAACCAGCGTGGGGCTCGCTTCGCTCGCACCTCAACCGGCGTGGGGGCTCGCTTCGCCTGCAACTGGTCCAGCGTGAGCCACCGACCGAGCCGATGAGTGGTCAGCCGCCCAGCGCCGGTAGATTGTGGCCGTGCTGGACACCGTCGCCGTTGCGTCCGAAGACCCCACCCGCGAGCAGCCCTGGGCCGATCTCGGCCTGAAGGCCGACGAGTACCAGGAGATCCGGCAGATCCTCGGTCGCCGGCCCACCAGCTCCGAGCTGGCGATGTACTCAGTGATGTGGAGCGAGCACTGCTCCTACAAGTCGTCCAAGGTGCACCTCAAGCAGTTCTCCGAGATCCCGCAGGAGACGCCGATCGGCAAGATGCTGGCCGGCATCGGCGAGAACGCCGGCGTCCTCGACATCGGCCAGGGTTACGCCGTCACCTTCAAGGTCGAGTCGCACAACCACCCGTCGTACGTCGAGCCCTACCAGGGCGCCGCGACCGGCGTCGGCGGCATCGTCCGCGACATCCTCGCCATGGGCGCGCGGCCGGTGGCCGTGATGGACCCGCTGCGCTTCGGCCCGCTCGACGCCCCCGACACCCAGCGTGTGCTGCCGGGGATCGTGGCCGGTGTCGGCGGCTACGGCAACATGCTCGGCCTGCCCAACATCGGCGGCGAGGTCGTCTTCGACGAGACCTACCTCGGCAACCCGCTGGTCAACGCCCTCTCGATCGGGGTGCTCCGCCACGAGGACCTCCACCTCGCCAAGGCGTCCGGCGTCGGCAACCAGGTCATCCTGTACGGCGCCCGCACCGGCGGCGACGGCATCGGCGGCGTGAGCGTGCTCGCGTCGGAGACCTTCGACGCCGACGGCCCCGCCAAGCGGCCCAGCGTGCAGGTCGGCGACCCCTTCATGGAGAAGCTCCTCATCGAGTGCACCCTCGAGATCTTCGCGGCCGGCCTGGTGGCCGGCATCCAGGACCTCGGCGGCGCGGGGCTCTCCTGCGCGACCTCCGAGCTCGCGTCCGCCGGCGACGGCGGCATGCACGTCGAGCTCGACCGGGTCCCGCTGCGCGACTCCACGCTCGCGCCGGAGGAGATCCTGATGAGCGAGTCGCAGGAGAGGATGATGGCCGTCGTCGAGCCCGACGACGTCGCCGCGTTCCTGGCCATCTGCGCGAAGTGGGACGTCGAGGCGGTCGTGGTCGGCGAGGTCACCGACACCGGCCGGCTGGAGATCGACTGGCACGGCGAGCGGGTCGTCGACGTACCGCCGCGGTCGGTGGCGCACGACGGCCCGACCTACCACCGCCCGTTCGCGCGCCCGTCCTGGCAGGACGCGCTGCAGGCCGACGGGGCCGAGGCGCTCGCCCGCCCGACGACCGGCGCGGAGCTGCGCGAGACCCTGCTCCGCCTCGTGGCCAGCCCGAACCTCTGCGACAAGTCCTGGGTCACCGACCAGTACGACCGCTACGTGCGCGGCAACACCGTGCTCGCGCAGCCCAGCGACAGCGGGATGATCCGCGTCGACGAGGAGACCAACCTCGGCGTCGCCGTCTCGACCGACTGCAACGGCCGCTTCGCCAAGCTCGACCCGTACGTCGGCGCGCGGCTCGCGCTCGCGGAGTCCTACCGCAACGTCGCGACCGGCGGCGCGGTGCCGCTGGCCATCTCCGACTGCCTGAACTTCGGCTCGCCCGAGGACCCGGACGTGATGTGGCAGTTCGCCGAGGCCTGCCGCGGGCTGAAGGACGGCTGCCTCGAGCTCGGCATCCCGGTCACCGGCGGCAACGTCAGCCTCTACAACCAGACCGGCGAGACCGCGATCCTGCCCACGCCCGTCGTGGCCGTCCTCGGCGTGGTCGACGACGTCACGAAGCGCACGCCGTCCGCCTGGACCGTCGCCGGCGAGCAGGTCTTCCTGCTCGGCGAGACCCGCGAGGAGCTGTCCGGCTCCGAGTGGGCCCACGTGGTGCACGGCCACCTCGGCGGGCAGCCGCCGCGGGTCGACCTGGCGGCCGAGAAGTCGCTCGCGGAGCTGCTGCACGAGGGCGTCGGGCTGCTCACCTCGGCCCACGACGTCTCCGACGGCGGCCTGGCCCAGACCCTGGTCGAGGGCTCGCTGAAGGCCATGGTCGGCGCGACCGTCTCGCTCGAGGGCGACGCCTTCGTCGGGCTGTTCGCCGAGTCGGCCGGCCGGGTCGTCGTCACCGTCGCCCCCGGCGACGAGGGCCGGCTCGCCGACCTGGCCGCGCGCCACGGCGTACCTCTCACGGCGCTGGGGGTCACCGGCGGCGACAGCCTGGTCGTCGAGGGGCAGTTCGAGGCGTCCCTCCTCGAGGTCCGGTCGGCGTGGATGGCGACGCTGCCGGCGGCACTTGCCTGACGACCTCGTCGTCACCGGCTCGTGGGCGGTGCCCGCGGGTGAGCTGACCGAGCGCTTCTCGCGCTCCTCCGGCCCCGGCGGGCAGGGCGTCAACACCGCCGACAGCCGTGTCGAGCTCTCGTACGACGTCGCCGGCTCGCCGTCCGTGCCCGAGCACCTGCGGGCCCGGCTGCTGGCCCGCCTCGCCGGCCGGCTGGTCGACGGCGTGGTCACCATCGCGGCCAGCGAGCACCGCACGCAGCTGGCCAACCGCCGGGCCGCTCGCGAGCGGCTGGCGCAGCTGCTCCGCGAGGCCGCCGCCCCGCCGCCGCCGTCGCGCCGGCCCACGCGGCCGACCCGCGGCTCGAAGGAGCGGCGGCTGGACGCCAAGAAGCGTCGCGGCGAGACCAAGCGCGGCCGTCAGGGTCGCTTCGACTGACCGCCATCCGCCGGGGGCACGGCACCGAACCCCTGGCATGCGCCGACGCACGCTCCTCTCCCTTCCTGCCCTGGGCGCGCTGCTCGCGGCCTGCGGGCAGGATGGCGCCATGAGCGAGTCGAGCGACGTCCCGACCGGCCTTCCGCCGCTGACCGAGCGGACGTCGTACGGCGACGACGCGAGCCAGTACGCCGAGCTGACCCTCCCCGCCGGCGAGCCCCGCGGGGTGGCCGTGGTGGTCCACGGCGGGTTCTGGAAGCCGGAGTACGGCCTCGAGTACGCCGAGCCGCTGGTCCCGAGCCTGGTCGCCGCGGGATGGGCCGCCTGGGCGATCGAGTACCGGCGGGGGACGGGTGCCGCCGACACGCTCGCCGACGTCCGCGCGGCCGTCGCGGCCCGTCCGGTGCTGCCGGGCCCGGTCGTCGGGATCGGCCACTCCGCCGGTGGCCACCTGGTCACCTGGGCCGCCGGTCAGGACGTCGGGATCACCCACGTCGTCTCGCAGGCCGGCGTGCTCGACCTGGACGCCGCGCACGAGGCGGGGCTCGGCGGCGGGGCGGTCGAGGCGTTCCTGGGGCACCCGCCCGGCCCGGGCGACGCGTCCGTGGACCCGATCCGCCAGGTGCCGCTCGCCGTGCCCCTGTGGTGCGTGCACGGCCGTGACGACCAGGTCGTGCCGGTCTCCCAGTCCGAGGCGTACGTCGCCGCCGCGACCGAGGCCGGTGCGAGCGCCGAGCTGGTGGAGGTCGACGGTGACCACTTCACCGTGATCGACGCCGACTCCGAGGCCTGGGCGCGGACCCTGGAGATCCTGGACGGGCTGGCGGGGTAGTTCGACACACCCCGGCCGGACCCACCCGGGCGGGTCAGGCCTTGGGCAGCACCGAGATCTTCTGCCAGATCTTGCGGGACATGCCGGTGGTGAGCGACTCGATGGTGCTGACCGTGTCGAGGACGACGTTGTCGCGCGACTCCTCGGCGCACAGGGCGGCGGCCTTGCCGACCAGGCTGAGCAGCTCGGAGCAGTAGTTGAGGTAGTGCTCCAGCTGGTCGCGGTCGAGGTGCGGCTCGGGGCTGACCGGCGTCCGGACGAAGTCGGGGCGGAGTCGCTCGGGGTCCTTGGTGAGCTGATGCATGTCGATGATGTGGGCCAGCGAGCGGAGCTGGTGGAGCAGGGTCAGGACCTGCCCGCGCTGCACCCGCTCGGGGAAGGACCAGAGGAAGAACACCGCGATCGCGGCGAAGACCAGGTCGTTGATCGCGGACTCGATCAGTGGCACCCAGTCGACGCTGCTGTCGGGGCCGGCGTCGCCGGAGACGTCGCGCGCGGCGATGACGAGCACGACGACGGTGGCCACGACGACCAGGGCCATCAGCGTCCGGGAGACGGTGCGGGCGGTGTCGATGCGGCGCCGGTTCACGACCGAGACGCTGGCGACCCGGTCGACCATCGCGACCAGCTCGAGCGAGACCTGGTGCAGCCCGCGCTCGGGGAACCTGGCGTCGATCCGCCGCTCCAGGGCGACGACCGTCGCCCGCACGTGCTCGGCGCCGAGCTTCTCGAGGCTCACGGCCGCAGCGTAGGCGGTCGTGAGCCTCGAGCCCCTACGACGACGCGCGCATCGCCCGCAGCCCGACCACCAGGCCGAGCGCCGCGACCAGCGCCGACGCGAGCAGGCCGGCGCCGATGGTGTCGAGGGGGTACGACCCGGCGAACAGCGGGCGGACCGCCTCGACGACGTACGTGAGCGGGTTGAGGTCGGACAGGAACCGCAGCCAGCCCGGCGCCCCGTCCAGGGGGAGCAGGACGCCGGCGAGCAGCAGCAGCGGGAAGACCAGCGTCTGCTGCACGGTCCAGAACAGCCAGTCCTGGCCCTTGCTCACCAGGGCGAGCGCGAACGACAGGGCGCCGATGCCGACGCTGAACGCGGCCATGATCACCATCGCCAGCAGCACGCCGCCGAGGTGCAGGTCGAAGGAGAACGGGGTGCAGACGGCGATGATGATCGCGGTCTGCATCAGCATCGGCACGATCTCCTTCAGCGCCCGGCCGACCAGCAGCGAGGTCCGCGACAGCGGCGAGACCAGCAGCCGCTCGTGGGAGCCGGTGACCATCTCCTGGAGCAGGTTGGCGCCGGTGAACGACGCCCCCATCAGCGTGGTCATCGCCACGATCCCGGGCACGAACCACTGCAGCGCCGAGCCGTCGCCGGTGTCGGGCAGCAGCGGCGCGAACAGGGCCAGGAAGACCAGCGGCTGGACCATCGCGAACAGCACCGAGGCGGGCTCGCGGAAGACCGGCTTCAGCTCGCGGGTCATCACGTTCCAGGTGTCGGTGACCAGGGTGGGCGTCAGGGTGGGCGTGAGGGTGCTCATGCGGGGGCTCCTTCGAGGGTGGGGGCGGTGTCGGACTCGCGCAGGCTGCGCCCGGTGAGCTCGAGGAAGACGTCGTCGAGGGTGGCGCTGGTGACCTCCAGCCGGGCGATGGCGACGCCGGACGCCGCGAGCTCGGCGACCAGGCCGGCGGCGGCCTCGGAGGCCCGCGGCGCGCGGAGCCGTACGACGACGCCCGTCCGCTCGACGCTCGCGCCGGGGACCAGCCGGGCCCCCCGCTCGGCGGCCGTGACCGCGTCGGCCTCGGACGCCAGGCCCAGCGTGACCAGGTCGCCGAGCCCGGAGCGCAGCGCGGCCGCGGTGTCGTCGGCGATGACCACGCCGTGGTCGATCACGACCACCCGGTCGGCGATCGCGTCGGCCTCCTCCAGGTAGTGCGTGGTCAGCACGATCGTGGTGCCCTGCTCGCGGTGCAGCCGGCGCACCTGCTCCTGCAGGTTGACCCGGTTCTGCGGGTCGAGGCCGGTGGACGGCTCGTCGAGGAAGAGCACCCGAGGCGACTGCACCAGGCCGATCGCGACGTCGAGGCGGCGGCGCTGGCCGCCGGACAGCGTGGAGACCGGCCGGCGGGCCTGCTCGGTGAGGTCGAAGGCCTCGAGCAGCTCGTCGGCGCGGGTCCCGGCCGCTGCCCGCGAGAGACCGAACGCGCGGGCCTGGCTGACCAGCTCGTCGCGGCCGCGCTGCTGGTGGCCGGCGCCGTTGCCCTGGCCGACGTAGCCGATGCTGCGGCGGACGTCGCGCTGGTCGCGGACGACGTCGTACCCGGCCACCTCGGCGGTGCCGGAGGTCGGGGCGACCAGGGTCGTGAGCATGCGCAGCGTCGTCGACTTGCCGGCGCCGTTGGGACCGAGGAAGGCGACGAGCTCGCCCTCCCGGACGTCGAGGTCGAGGCCGCGCACGGCTTCGACCGTCTGCTGGTGACGGGTGAAGTGGCGGGTCAGTCCGCGGGTTCGGATCATCATGGGCACGACGCTAGGGAGCATTGCGGCCAGTTCCTGGCCTCAATCCGATCTAGTCTCGACGTCATGACCACCAGCGCCCGGATGCTCCGCCTGCTGTCGCTGCTGCAGACCCACCGGTACTGGCCGGGCGCCGAGCTCTCCGACCGGCTCGATGTCAGTCCGCGCACGCTGCGACGCGACATCGACCGCCTCCGCGAGCTCGGGTACGCCGTCGACGCGATGCGGGGCGTGTCCGGCGGCTACCAGCTGCGCGCGGGCGGCCAGCTGCCGCCGCTGCTGCTGGAGGACGAGGAGGCGGTGGCGATCGCCGTCGGCCTGCGCACGGCCGCGGCCGGCGCGGTCAGCGGCATGGAGGAGACCTCCGTGCAGGCGCTGACCAAGGTCACCGCCCTGATGCCGCCGCGGCTGCGCCGCCAGCTCGACGCCCTGCGCACCCAGACCGAGAACTTCACCTGGGGCGGCGGCCCGGTGGTCGACGCGGCGGTGCTGACCCTGCTCGCCCAGGGCTGCCGTGACGACGAGCCGCTGCGGTTCACCTACACCGCCCGCGAGGCCGAGCCGACCGAGCGCTGGGTGGAGCCGCACCGGCTGGTCTCGCTGGGACGCCGCTGGTACCTCGTCGCCTACGACCGCGACCGCCAGGACTGGCGCAGCTTCCGGGTCGACCGGATCGCCGACGCCCGGCTGTTCGGCGGCCGGTTCCGCCCGCGTGACCTCCCCGCCGAGGACGCGCTCACCTTCGTCCAGTCGGGGATCCGCCGGATGCCGCAGCGGTACGCCGTACGCGTGCGGGTGGAGGCGCCGGTCGAGCGCGTGCAACAGGCCGTCGGGCACTGGGGCAGCGTCGTCGCCGACGGTGACGGCTGCCGGCTGGAGATGAACGTCGACGACCTGCAGTGGCCGCTGATGGTGCTGGCCCAGGTCGGGGCCGACTTCAGGATCGACGGTCCGCCCGAGCTCGCCGACCAGGTACGGCGGGCCGCGGAGATCTTCAGCCGGGCCGGGGGCCACCGGGGAGGGGACCGCTGAGCAGCGGCCCGACCGCGAGCGGCCCGGCCAGCAGGCAGTCCTGGCCGTAGACCTTGCCCGAGGGCAGCAGGTCCTCCAGGTGGTCGGGGTGGGCGCGGACGAACCGGTCACCCGCGGGCGTCGCGCCGGGCACGAGCAGCAGGACGGCGTGCTCGGCGGCCAGGCCCTCGAGCACGTCCACCGGCAGGTGCTTGACCTCCAGCATCAGCACCCACGGAACGGGGGCCGCGAGGGACCGGCGGGCCCCGGCGACGACCTCGTGCTCGAAGCCCTCGACGTCGACCTTCACGCAGAACGGGCCGGGCTGCTCGCCCAGGGTCTCGTCGAGGGTGGTGACCTCGACGTCGAGGAACGACCAGCGGCCGGGCTCGTCGTACGTGCCGGTGTCGAGCGACGACGTGCCCGACCAGGTCCGGTCGACCGCGAAGCGGGCCGAGCCGCTGCGGCCGCCCACCGCCTGGGGCCGCAGGTCGACGTCGAGCCCGTTGAGCGCCAGGGTGCGGCGGGCGAGCTCGCGGACCACGGGGTTGGGCTCGAAGCCGACCAGGCGGGCACCGGCGGGCAGGGCGGAACGGACCAGCATCTCGCCGTAGTTGACCCCGACGTCGACGACGACGTCCCAGTCGACGGCGGCCAGGGCGCGGCGCCACATGCGCAGGGAGAGTGGGTTGAGGTCGCCGCCGGAGGCGACCAGGTCGGCCGCGCGCGGGTCGGCGGGGTCGACCAGGAGGGTCCGGCCGTCGGCGGTGACGACGCGGTCGCTGGTGAGGGTGTCCATCGCGTGACCGTAGGGACGACCCGTGAACGACGGATGAACCCCGTAGCCTGCCCCGGTGCACCTGCGGTGGAGGCTCTGCGTCGTCGTCGGGGGCGGGACCGGACCCGGCCACGAGGTCTGCCTGCGCCTGGCGCGGGCCGGGGCGGGGCTGCTGGTGGTCGACACCGACGGGGCGGCCGCCGAATCGACCGCCGACCTGGCCCGCTCCAGCCGGGTCTCCGCCTGGTCGCTGAAGGCCGACCCGACCGACGACCAGGACCTCGACCTGCTGGCCGCCCGGGCCCGCGACCTCGGCGGCGCCGACCTGGTCGTCATCACCGGCGTCGACCCGGCCCGGGCCCGCGACCTGGCCGCCCGGCTGGTCGCCGAGCCGCGGATGGTCGGGTTGGTGGGCGACGACGACGTCCGGGTCGCCGTCGCCGTGGTCGAGCACCTCGGCGCCGCCGAGCCCGGCACCGCCGTGGTCATCGGCTGAGCGTCATCGGCCGACGGTCGGCCTCCGGGTCTCCGGGCCCGGCCCGGGCTGGCAGTGCGGGCACCACCAGGTACGACGGTTCGCGGGGTCGTGGGGCAGGTCGTCGACCATCAGCACGGTCGTGCCGCAGCGCAGGCAGGGCCGCCGCTGCCGCCCGGACACCCAGTGGTCCTCGCCGCGGCGGCTGCTGCCGGTCGTGACCTGGTAGGCGCCGGGCACCAGTGCGGAGTGGCGCAGGGCCCGGGCGGCCCGCTCGACCAGCCGCTCGACGTCGACGTCGCCCACCGGCGTCCAGGGCGACACCCCGGTCAGGAAGGCCAGCTCGTTGGCCCACAGGTTGCCCAGCCCGGCCATCCGGGTCTGGTCGAGCAGGGCCGACACCAGGGGTACGCCGGGGTCCGCGCGCAGCCGTCGTACCGCCTCGGCGGGGTCCCAGTCCTCGCGCAGCGGGTCGGGGCCGAGGTGCCCGACCAGGCGGTGCTCGTCGGCGGTCGCGACCAGGTCGAGCTGGTGCAGCCGGATGCCCCAGGCGGTGCTCCCGGTCGCCAGCTCCAGCACGACCCGGACGTGCGGGAGGACGCGGGACGGCAGCCGCTTCCCGGGCCGGGTCACCGACCACTCGCCGTCCATCAGCAGGTGGCTGTGGAGCGTGACGTCGCCGGAGAACCGGGTCAGCAGGTGCTTGCCGTGGGTGACGTGCGCGAGCAGGGTGCGGCCGGCCAGGTCACGGGTGGCCAGCGCGGGGACGCGCAGGTCGCTGCGGACCACCTCGCGCCCGAGCAGGTCACGGTCGAGGCGCCGCGCGAGCTTGTGGACGCTGTCCCCCTCCGGCACCCGTCCAGTCTGCCGACCGGGCCCTACCGGTCCCAGCGCGGCGCCGGGACGCTGCGGGGAGACGACCGGATCGGTGCCGGCCGCGCCGTACGACGGGCCAGCTCGCGGCGCAGCCGCTCGGTCCGCCGGGCGCTCACGCCGCCACCGCCCACTCGACGGGACGGGGGACGGCACGCACCGACCGGGCCAGGGTCGGGATCAGCGCGACCGCGGCGACCAGGACGGCCAGCACCAGGATCGCGCCCGAGCCGCCGAGGCCCTCCAGCAGCAGCCCGCCGAGGAGCGGAGCCAGCGGCAGCGTCGACATGGACACGAACTGCGACGTCGACTGCACCCGGCCCTGCAGCTCGGTCGGGGTGACCGCGACCCGGTAGGAGCCGATGCCGGCGTTGCCCGCGGGGTTGAGGAACACCCCGACCGACAGGGCCACCGCGACCACCAGGGGGCTGTTCCAGAAGGCCAGGGGCACCAGCAGCGGGACGAAGCTCCAGGCGACCGCCACGGTCAGCCGCCCGGTCGGCAGCCGGTCGATCAGCCAGGGCGCGACCACCGCCCCGGCGATCCCGCAGACCCCGGACGCCACCTCGACGAGCGCGATCTGCAGCGGCGGGAAGCCGTCCTGCACCAGCCGCAGCACCGCCACCAGGAACAGCGCGTTGATGACCAGGTTCGCGCACGCGGCCCAGACGGTCAGCACCCGGAAGAACGGCTGGCCGGCGATGAACCGGATCCCCGCGGCCAGATCGCGGCCGGGGCTGCGCGGGGTGGTCCGCGGCGGCGGGCGCAGGTCGGCCCGGATCCGACCGAGCAGCAGCCACGAGGCCGCGAAGCTCAGCGCGTCCGCGGCGAACGGCAGCCAGCGGGTGACGCCGTACAGGGCACCGCCGAGCGGCGCCCCGAGCAGCGCGGCGACGTGCTGGCGGGCCTGCTGCTGACTCAGCGCGGTCGGCAGGTCCTCGGCCGGTACGACGGCCCGCACCGCCGCCATCTCGGCCGGCGCGAACACGCCCGCGGCCGCCCCGGTCACCAGTGCGACGGCCAGCAGGTGGGGGAGCGTGAGGGCGCCGGACAGGCCGGCGAGCGCGAGCGAGGCGTAGAGCAGGGCGCCCGTGGCGCTGGCCGCGCGCATCATCCGGCGCCGGTCGACCCGGTCGGCGACCACGCCCGCCGGGAGCAGGGCCGCGGCCAGGCCGAGCAGGTGCACCGCCTCCACGAGCGCGGCGAGCATCGCCGACCCGGTCAGGGCGTAGGCGAGGAGCGGGAAGACGAACAGGCTCGTGCGGGTGCCCAGCTCGCTGATCGTCTGGCCGACCCAGAGCGCGGTGAAGTCGGGGTTGCCGAGGAGGCGGCGATGTCCGGTCATGTTCCGCAACATACATTGCGCAAGTTATGTTGCGCAATAGTGCGTGCGGAAGTTGGGTAGGGTGGGCGCATGTCCGAGAGCCGGCCCGTGCACGACCCCAAGGTGCTGCGCGCGATCGCCCACCCGGTCCGCAACCGGATCCTCACCGAGCTCGACGCCGCCGGGTCGCTGCGTGCCGCCGACCTCGCCGCGCTGCTCGACATCCCGGCCAACCAGGCGAGCTTCCACCTGCGGCAGCTGGCCAAGTACGGGCTGATCGAGGAGGACCCGGACGCCGCCCGCGACCGGCGCGACCGGGTCTGGCGCTCCTCGCCGCGCGGGGTCAACCTCGACCTCGGCGAGATCGAGAAGGCGCCCGGCGGCAAGGCCGCGTCGGCGGTCTACCGCGCCCAGTCGGCGGCCAAGGCGCACGCCTACGTCGACCGCGCGCACGACGACCGCCGCGACGAGGGCACCGCCCGGTCGGTCATGGACAGCTCGCTGCGGCTGACCAAGGACGAGGCGCGCGAGCTGTCGCAGGAGCTGGTCGCCCTGGTCACCGCCTGGGGCGAGCGCACCCGCGGGCGCGACGACGCCGAGCGCCGGACCTACCTCTACTACGCGATGCTCATGCCGCACCCCGACCTGGAGCAGGAGGAGACCGACTGATGGCCGCCCGCCTCAAGCCCGCCGCCCCGGCCGACGTCGCCGCGGCCCGCGCCCGCCTCGCCGACGGGTCGGCGGAGAAGACCGACCTCCGACTGCTGGTCAAGCACTACCTCGCGGTGCTCGAGCACCGGGCGCCCGGCCACTCCGTCGAGGTCCGGGTCCCGCCGTACGCCGCCGTCCAGGTGATCCCCGGAGTCCGGCACACCCGCGGCACCCCGCCCGCCGTCGTCGAGACCGACGCCGCCACCTGGATCGCCCTGGCGACCGGCGAGCTGGGCTGGGCGGAGGCCGAGTCGACCGCCCGGGTCCGGGCCAGTGGCGAGCGGGCCGACCTGACCCCCCATCTGCCGCTGACCTAGGGTCGAAGCCATGAGCGACGACATCCGGGGCAAGGTGCAGGCCGTCCTTCCGTCCGTGCGGGCGGACCTCGAGGACCTGGTGCGGATCCAGTCCGTCAGCGCCGATCCCGAGCGGCTGAGCGAGGTCGAGAAGAGCGCCGAGCGGACCCTGGAGCTGTTCCTGGCCGAGGGCGTGGACGCCGAGATCGTGCGCGCGTTCGACGGCGCGCCGCCCGCCGTCGTCGGGGAGAAGAAGGGACCGGAGGGGGCGCCGACGGTGCTGCTCTACGCCCACCACGACGTCCAGCCCGAGAACGACCCGGCCGACTGGGACTCCCCGCCGTACGAGCCCACCGAGCGCGACGGCCGGCTCTACGGCCGCGGTGCCGCGGACGACAAGGCCGGGATCATGGCTCACGTCGGGGCGCTGCGGGCGCTCGGTGACGACCTGCCGGTGACCGTGCGGCTGTTCATCGAGGGTGAGGAGGAGGTCGCGAGCGCGACCCTCCCGCAGCTGCTCGAGCAGTACCAGGACCGACTCAAGGCCGACGTCATCGTGATCGCCGACTCCGGCAACTGGGACATCGGCGTCCCCGCGCTGACCACCAGCCTGCGCGGCCTGATCCGCGTCGACGTCGAGGTCCGCACGCTCACCCACGCCGTGCACTCGGGCATGTGGGGCGGCCTCGCGCCCGACGCGATCATGGCGATGGTCCGGCTGCTCGACAGCCTGTGGACCCCCGACGGCGCGCCGGCCGTGGCCGGCCTGGCGAGCGGTCCGGCCGCCGACGTGGAGTACCCCGAGGAGCGGCTGCGCGCCGAGTCCGGCGCCATCGACGGGTTGTCCTGGATCGGCGAGGGCCCCGCGGTCGAGCGGCTGTGGACCCAGCCGGCCATCACCGTCACCGGCTTCGACGCGCCCAAGGTCGCCGGTGCCTCCAACACCCTCAGCCCGGTCGCTCGCGCCCGGGTGACCATCCGGATCGCCCCCGGCGACACCTCCGAGAACGCCGTCGCGCGGCTCGAGGAGCACCTGCGGGCGCACGTTCCGTGGGGCGCCGCCCTGCAGACGACCGTCGTCGACACCGGCGAGCCGATCGCGCTCCCCGCTCAGGGCCCGGCGTACGACGCCGCCCGCGCGGCCTTCGCCGAGGCCTGGGACGGCACCGCCCCGGTCGACATGGGCGTCGGCGGCTCGATCCCGTTCATCGCCGAGTTCCTGGAGGCGTTCCCGCAGGCCAGCGTGCTGGTCACCGGCGTCGAGGACCCCGACACCCGGGCCCACGGCGCCAACGAGGGCCTGCACCTGGCCGAGTTCGAGCGGGTCGTGCTCGCCGAGGCGCTGCTGCTGCGCAACCTGGGCGCCTAGCTCACCGGGACCCATCCGCCCTCCCGGCGGCTCCGAACCACTCGCGAGTGACCGTCGTCACTCCGGGGCAACGAAGTCGCCGGGGGCACGCTCCGGCCCCCCGTATCTCGGGAGTCGCCATGTCCGCAGTCCGCCGTCCCCTCGATCCGGAGGCGGTGGCCCCGCCGGGCGTCGACCGCCGCTCCTTCGTCGGCTACGTCCTCGGGGGCACCACCCTGGTCGCGGCCGCCGACCTGGCCCTCGGCGCCGAGCCGGCGGCCGCGGTCCCGACCGTGCCGCAGCCGGCCGAGCTCTACGACCTCAACGACCTGCTGACCGACGCCGCCCGGCCCACGGCCAACCTGATCCGGATCGAGCTGCACGAGGACGGCACCGCCTCGTTCGCGCTCCCGCGCTCCGAGAACGGCCAGGGCGTCACCACCTCCACGGCGATGCTGATCGCCGAGGAGCTCGACCTGCCGCTCGACAAGGTCCGGGTCACGCTGGCCGACGCGCGGCCCGAGCTGCTGTTCAACCAGCTCACCGGTGGCTCGAACACCACGATCTCGACGTACACCCCAGTCCGGGTCGCCGCGGCCGTCGCCCGGGGCGCGCTCCTCGACGCCGCCGCCGTCCTGCTGGGCGACGAGGTCGCGAAGCTGGTCGCCAAGGGCGGCATCGTCCAGGGCCCGAGCGGCACCGCGTCGTACGGCGACCTCGCGCGCGCGGCGGCCTCGCGGACGGACCGGACGGTCCGGGTCCGCCTCAAGGACCCGAGCCGCTTCCGGGTGGTCGGCACCGGTCAGGGCCGGGTCGACGCGCGGGACGCGGTCACCGGGCGGAAGACCTTCGCCACCGACCTCCAGGTCGACGGCGCGCTGCCGACGATGGTCTGCCGGGCCCCCACGCTCAACGGCGAGCCCCGGCGGCTGCGCAACGAGGCGGAGGTGCTGGCCCTGCCCGGCGTGACCGACGTGGCCGTGCTGCCCTTCGGGGTGGCCGTGCGGGCCGAGACGTTCGGCCAGTGCATCGACGCCGTCCGGGCGATGGACGTCGACTGGCGAGACGGTCCGGTCGCCGGGATGTCCGACGACGACGTCGTCCGCGAGCTCCGGCGCGCCCAGCTGCCGCTGCCCGCTCTCCCGAACACCCCGCTGAGCCGGACGGTCGAGACCGACGTCCTGTGCTACTTCCGCAGCAACTCCGCGATGGACACCAACTCCGCGATCGCCGACGTCCGCGAGGACCGGGCCGAGATCTGGTCGGCGCTCAAGTCCCCGATCGCCGCCCAGCAGCGGATCGCGGAGGTGCTCGGCCTGCCGCAGGACCGGGTCGACGTGCACGTCGTGCAGGGCGGCGGGTCGTTCGGTCGACGCCTCTTCTTCGACGGCGCGCTCGAGGCGGCCCAGGTGTCCCGGGCGATGGGGAAGCCGGTGAAGCTGATGTGGCACCGGGCCGACGACGCCCGGGTCGGCCGCGGCCACCCGATGTGCACCAGCCGGGTCCGGGCCGTGGTCGTCGGCAAGAAGGTGGTCGCGTTCCAGCAGAGCCACACCAGCATCGAGACCGACTACCGCCACGGCCTGGGCGAGCTGATCACCGCCACCGCCGCCAGTCTGCCGACCGGGCTGGGCAACCTCGGCTTCGCGGAGACGATCTTCGCGCTGACCCAGGAGGTGCCCTACGACTTCGGCGTTGTCACCCAGACGCTGACCGAGACCGACGACCGCTTCAACACCGGCAGCATGCGCAACATCTACTCGCCCGACGTACGCGCGGCCGGGGAGCTGACGGTCGACAAGATCGCGGCCGTGGTCAAGGAGGACCCCTACGAGTTCCGCCGCCGCCACCTGCGCGACGAGCGGACCCGGGCGGTCCTGGAGAAGGTCGCCGAGGTCGGCGACTGGGGCCGGGCGATGCCCGCCGGCACGGCGCAGGGCATCGCGATCCACAAGGAGTACAAGGGCGCCAGTGCCTGCCTGGTCGAGATCGACTGCCGCGACGACCAGACCGGTCGTGACATCCGGGACGGCGTCGGCGGGCCCCGGGTCACCCGGGTGACCTTCGCCGTGGACGTGGGCCTGCCGGTCAACCCGCGCGGGCTGGAGGCCCAGATGCAGGGCGGGATCATGGACGGCATCGCCCTCGCGCTCACCTCGAGCATGCACCTGCGCGACGGCCACTTCCTCGAGGCCAGCTGGGACAACTACTTCTACACGCGCCAGTGGAACGTCCCGTCCGAGGTCGAGGTGATCGTGATGCCGCCGACCACGGGGGTCCCGGGCGGTGCCGGCGAGGCCGGCGTCGCGGCGAGCTTCGCGGCCGTCGCCTGCGCCTACGCCCGCGCGACGGGACGCAGCCCGTCGTACTTCCCGGTGAACCACCGCGACCCCGTGGAGTTCAGCGTGAAGCCCTACGTCCCGCCCGTCCCGCCGTCGCCGGTCAACGGCCTGAAGAAGATCGTCTGAGGAGCGCGCCGTGCCGAAGCAGACCTTCCGCCTCAACGGCCAGACCGTGACCGTCGACGTGCACCCGGACGTCCGGGTGCTCTGGGTGCTCCGCGACCTGCTCGGGGTCACCGGCCCCAAGTACGGCTGCGGCATCAACGTGTGCAAGGCGTGCACCTCGCACGTCAACGGCCGCGGCTTCAACCCCTGCGCGGTCCGGGTCGGCGACCTCGCCGCGGACGACGAGGTCACCACCATCGAGGGCCTCGCCGCGACCGTCGACGAGGACCTGCACCCCATGCAGCAGGCCTGGCTGGACCGCGATGTCGCCCAGTGCGGCTACTGCCAGCCCGGCCAGATCATGGCCGCGGTCGCCCTCGTCCGGAAGGTACGACGCGAGCAGCGCGAGATCGAGGACGCCGACCTCGACTCGATCCGCAACATCTGCCGCTGCGGGACCTACGTGCGGATCCGGGAGGCGATCGAGCAGGGCGCCCGCGCGATGGCCTGACGATCAGGCGGCCGGCAGCAGCACCCGGAACGTGCTGCCCTTGCCGAGCTCGGACTCGACCGCGATGTGCCCGCCGTGGCGCTGCACGATCCGGCTGACGATGGCCAGGCCCAGGCCGGTGCCGGGCTGAGCGACCGCGGCGGGGTTGGAGGAGCGGAAGAACTCGGTGAACAGCTGCTTCTGGTCCTCGGCGGAGATGCCGAGGCCCTCGTCGCTGCAGAGCAGCTCGACCTCGCTGCCGACCCGGGCGACCGAGACGGTGATCCGGCCGCCCTCGGGTGTGTACTTCAGCGCGTTGCTGACCAGGTTGGAGACGACCCGGTCGAGCTCGGTGGCGTCGCCGCTCGCCAGGACCTGCTCCGAGCCGGCCTCGACGGTCACCGTGAGCTGGCGCCGCTCGGCCTCCACCGCGGTCAGCTCGACGACGTCGTCGACGATGGTGCGCAGGTCGACGGGGCGGGCCACGACCGGGTTGTCGGGGTCGCCGACCTTGGCGAGCAGCAGCAGGTCGTCGACCACCCGGCCGAGCCGGCGGGCGCCGCGCTCCATCGCGTTCAGCGAGGTGCGGACCGGGCCGGGGAGCCCCTCGACGGACTCGAGGATCTCCAGGTGGCCGAGGACCGAGGTCAGCGGGTTCTTCAGCTCGTGGGAGACCGTCGCGATGAGCTGGCTCTTGTAGGTGTCGAGGGCCCGGAGCTCGGTGACCAGTCGGTGCTCGCGCTCGTAGGCGCGCACGTTGAGGATCGCGCCGCCGAGGTCGCGGCCGACGTCGAGCGCGGCGGCGGACTCGGTCTCGGTCCAGTCGGGGGCGTGCAGCGGGCGGGTCAGCACCAGGTTGCCGAGGCACTCGCGCCCCGCTCCGAGCGGGACGAAGAGGATCGAGCCGACCTCGATGGCGTGCAGGAAGTCGACCACCCGGGTTCCCTGATCCGCGGTGAGGACGCCGAGCGGCCGGCCGGCCGCGACGACCGTGACCTGCTGCTCGGCCCAGAGCAGGCGGGCCGCGGTCTCGGCGATCTCGATGAGGTCTAGCGGGAGCTCCACCACGGCGCCGTCGGCGGAGTAGACGCTGCCGGTGCCGAGCCCGTCCTCGTCGAAGGTCTGGATCCACATGCCGATCGCGCGGAAGCCCTCGGTGAGCGCGGGTCGGGACGTCTGCAGGATGTGCTCGAGCGACGGCTGCACCGAGGCCTGGCGCACGATCCGCCGGGCGGTGTCGGCCAGCCGGACCTGGGCGGCCAGTTCCTCGCGCTCCAGCGCGGTGAGTACGGCGCGCGCCGCCTGCTCGGCGTACAGCTCGAGGACGCGGCGCTGGTCGGGGCCGGGCCGGCGGCCGTCGGCCGGCAGGTCGATGGACAGGCTGCCGCGCAGGGTGCCGTCCTGGTCGTGCAGCGGTGCGACGAGCAGGTCCATCGGGTGCCAGGCGTCGTCGCCGGCGAGCGGCTCGACGTCGGGCACCCAGCCCCACTCGCCCTCGCCGAGGTCGAGCCGCTCGTGCGGCACGAACTTCAGCATCCCCCAGTCATCGGCTTTCGCGAGCTCGGTCATCAACGCGTCGATGGGGGTACGTCGGCCCTCGAGCTGCTGGCGGGCGTCGTCGCTGCCCGCGACCGCCATCACCTGCATGTGCCCGTCGTCGCGCGCGACGCTGATGGCGGCCACGCCGAACCCGGCGATCTTGGTCACGCCCTCGGCGATCAGCAGCAGCGCGTCGTCCTCGGCCGCCGCTGCCCACGCGCCCGACCGCGCGGACTCGGGCGGCGGCGCAGGCACGGGATGGCCTCCAGGGATGCTGGCGGGGGGATGGGATCGATCGTACGTCCGACTACGGCAGTACCCGGATGCTGCGGTGACGTTCGGCACCACGAAGCGACTCTTGAGCCTTCCGATCGCTAGACTCGGTGCGTGCCGTACCTCAGCAACAGTGGCAGCTCACGCAGAGGCGGCGACGGCCGGCTCACCGCCGCCCTCGACCCGCAGGACCAGGGCCCCCAGGACGCCTGTGGCGTCTTCGGGGTGTGGGCCCCGGGCGAGGACGTCGCCAAGCTGACCTACTTCGGTCTCTACGCCCTTCAGCACCGCGGCCAGGAGTCGGCGGGCATCGCCGTCTCCAACGGCCGCCAGATCCTGGTCTACAAGGACATGGGTCTGGTCTCGCAGGTCTTCGACGAGACCACGCTGGCCTCGCTCAAGGGCCACCTGGCGATCGGCCACTCGCGCTACTCCACGACCGGGGCCAGCACCTGGCAGAACGCGCAGCCGACGTTCCAGCCGACCGCCGACGGCTCGATCGCCCTCGGTCACAACGGCAACCTGATCAACACCCACGAGCTCTCCCAGATGGTCGAGGACCTGCCCGGCCCCGAGGACGAGCTCGAGCTGCACACCCGTCCGCAGGAGACGTCGACCAACGACACCGGCCTCGTCACGGCGTTGCTCGCCCACCACCCCGACACGTCGCTGGAGCAGCGCGCCCTCGAGGTGCTGCCGCTGCTCAAGGGCGCCTTCTGCTTCGTGTGGATGAACGAGAACACCCTGTACGCCGCCCGCGACCCGCAGGGCATCCGGCCGCTGGTCCTGGGTCGCCTCGACCGCGGTTGGGTCGTCGCCTCCGAGGACGCCGCCCTGGCCACCATCGGCGCGAGTGTCGTGCGCGAGGTGGAGCCCGGCGAGATGCTCGTCATCGACGAGAACGGCCTGCGCTCCCACAAGTTCGCCGAGCCCGACCGCAAGGGCTGCGTCTTCGAGTACGTCTACCTCGCCCGCCCCGACGCCACCATCAGCGGCCGCAGCGTCCACGAGTCGCGCGTCGAGATGGGCCGCCAGCTGGCCCGCGAGTTCCCGGTCGAGGCCGACCTGGTGATCCCGGTCCCCGAGTCCGGCACCCCCGCCGCCGCCGGGTACGCCGAGGAGTCCGGCATCCCGTTCGGCCAGGGCTTCGTCAAGAACGCCTACGTCGGCCGCACCTTCATCCAGCCCAGCCAGACCCTGCGCCAGCTCGGCATCCGGCTGAAGCTCAACGCCCTCGAGCACATGATCCGCGGCAAGCGGATCGTCGTGGTCGACGACTCGATCGTGCGCGGCAACACCCAGCGCGCCCAGGTGCGGATGCTCCGCGAGGCCGGCGCCCGTGAGGTGCACGTGCGGATCTCCAGCCCGCCGGTGAAGTGGCCGTGCTTCTACGGCATCGACTTCGCCACCCGCGCCGAGCTGATCGCCAACGGCCTGACGCCCGAGGAGATCGCCGCCAGCGTCGGTGCCGACACCCTCGGCTACATCTCCCTCGACGGGATGATCGAGGCGACCCGCCAGCCGAAGGAGAGCCTGTGCCGGGCCTGCTTCACCGGCGAGTACCCCGTCCCGCTGCCCGACGAGTCGCTGCTCGGGAAGCACCTGCTCGAGGCCACCCTGAAGTCCCCGACCATGGGCCGTGCGCTGCCCGTGCTCAACAACCCGTGAGGTCACTCCAGTGAACGACGCCGTCCCCGGCAGCAACGCCTACGCCGAGGCCGGCGTCGACATCCACGCGGCCGACCGGGCCATCGAGCTGATGAAGGGCTCGATCGAGCGGGCCCGCCGGCCCGAGATGATCGGCGGCCTGGGCGGCTTCGCCGGGCTCTTCGACGCCTCGGCGCTGACCAAGTACACCCGCCCGCTGCTGGCCACCTCCACCGACGGCGTCGGCACCAAGGTGGCGATCGCGCAGGCGATGGACGTCCACGACACGATCGGCTACGACCTGGTCGGCATGGTCGTCGACGACCTGGTCGTCTGCGGTGCCGAGCCGCTCTTCATGACCGACTACATCGCCACCGGCAAGGTGGTGCCCGAGCGGATCGCCGCGATCGTCAAGGGCATCGCGGACGCCTGCGTCGAGGCCGGCTGCGCGCTGGTCGGCGGCGAGACCGCCGAGCACCCGGGCCTCCTCGGCCCCGACGAGTACGACGTCGCCGGCGCCACGACGGGCGTCGTGGAGGCCGACCGGCTGCTCGGCCCTGGCCGGGTCCGGCCCGGCGACGTGGTGGTCGCCATGGCCGCCAGCGGCCTGCACTCCAACGGCTACTCCCTGGTCCGCCACGTGCTGCTCGAGAAGGCCGGCTGGGCGCTCGACCGCAACGTGTCGGAGCTCGGCGGCCCGCTGGGCGAGGAGCTGCTGACCCCGACCCGGATCTACGCCAAGGCCTGCCTCGCGCTCGCCGACGCGACGGCCACCCACGCGATGTCCCACGTGACGGGAGGCGGCCTGGCCGCCAACCTCGAGCGGGTGATGCCGGTCGAGCTGACCGCCACCCTCGACCGGACGACCTGGACGCCGCAGCCGATCTTCGACCTGGTCCGCCGGGTCGGCGACGTCTCGCAGCCCGACCTGGAGATGACGCTGAACTGCGGCGTCGGCATGGTCGCGCTGATGCCGGCCGCGGACGTCGACGCCGCCGTGGCGCTGCTGGACGGGTTCGGGATCCGGGCCTGGGTGGCCGGCGAGGTCAGCGCCTCCGACACCGACGGCGGCCGGGTCCGGCTCATCGGTCAACACCCCGGTTGGTGATTTCCACCGCCTCAGGCGGCGATTCGGACACTCGGTGTGCGGGAACAGCCACCCAACAGGTAGCGTTGCCCCCACGAAGAAATACTGAGGACCAGCCCGGGAGCCACTGTGCCCCGGCCAACGTGCGAGGGGGCTGACCCTATGGGGCGCGGCCGAGCGAAGGCAAAGCAGACGAAGGTCGCACGCGACCTGAAGTACCGCACTCACGAGACGGACTTCGGGAAGCTGGCGCAGGAGCTGCACGGCGACGAGAACATCGTCGAATCCGATCCCGTGGACCCGGAGGTCCTCGAGAAGTGGTCGGACTACTCAGAACCCCAGCGCGACTGACCTCGGCGGGGACGGTCCGCGTGTGCGGACCGTCCACCGCTGAGTGTCAGCTGATCCAGATCCCTCGCAGCCGGCCCACGTCGCGCATCCGCGCCTCGGCCAGCCGGTCGGCCGCCAGGGCAGGAGACACGCCGTCCCGTACGGCGAGCGCCAGCACGTCCCGCGTGGTCTCGAAGATCCCGCTCGCGCGCTGCTGCGCGCGCTCGAAGCTGAACCCGGCCGGGTCGAGCTCGTCGGCGACCTGGATGAGGCCGCCGGCGTTCACGCAGTAGTCGGGCGCGTAGACGATCCCGCGATCGGCCAGCGACTTGTCGACCCCGGGGTGCGCGAGCTGGTTGTTGGCCGCTCCGCACACGACGCGCGCGCGGAGCACCGCGACGACCTCGTCGGTGAGCGCGCCGCCGAGCGCGCACGGCGCGTAGACGTCGAGCCGCTCGGCGACCAGGGCCGCGGTCGAGGCGACCACGCGGACATCCGGGTGGTCGGCGACGAGCGCGTCGAGCGCGGGCTGCCAGGTGTCGGTGACGACCACGTCGGCGCCGTCCTCGACCAGGTGGCGCACCAGGTGGCGTCCGACCTTGCCGACGCCGGCCACGCCGACCGTACGACCGGCCAGCGACGTACTGCCCCAGGCCGCCTCGGCGGCCGCGCGCATCCCCTGGAAGACGCCGTACGCCGTGAGCACGGAGCTGTCGCCGGCCCCGCCGTGGGCGACGGTGCGGCCGGTGACGTGGTCGCACTCGCGCGCGACCTGGTCCATGTCGACGCTGAACGTGCCGACGTCGCAGGCGGTGCGGTAGCGGCCGCCGAGCGACTGCACGAACCGGCCGTAGGCGCGCAGAAGCGCCTCGGACTTCAGGGTGCGCGGATCGCCGATGATGACGGCCTTGCCGCCGCCGAGGTCGAGCCCGGCCAGCGCGGCCTTGTAGGACATCCCGCGGGAGAGGTCCAGGACGTCGCGGAGCGCGGCGTCGGTGGTGGCGTAGGGATGGAAGCGGGTGCCGCCGAGGGCGGGGCCGAGGGCCGTCGAGTGGATCGCGACGATCGCGCGCAGGCCGGTGGCCGGGTCGTTCGCGAAGACGACCTGCTCGTGCTCGGGGGCGAGGTCAAAGGGGTCGGTCATGGTGGTGTCCGATCTGTCGGCCACGGGGTGGTGTGGCGCCGGGTGGTGGGTGCCCGCAGGGGTGGCGCGGGTCACGTCCCAGGCTAGGCGACCGTCAGCTCAGCGCGTTGGTCGCGGCGTACGAAGCGGCGAAGGCCGCGCCGAGCACCACGACGAGGAGCAGCCAGAAGAGGGGGGTGAGCGAGGGGCGGTGCGGGGCGGGCGCGACCGGCTCCTCGAGCAGCGTGCGCGAGGTGATCAGGGTGGCGGAGCCGGTGTCGGGATCCGGGCCGGCCAGGGCCTCGCGGAGCGCCCCGACGAAGGAGGCGACGTCCGGCCAGCGGTCCTCGGGGTCCGGCTCCAGGGCGCGCAGCAGCGCCTCGTCCACGGCGGGGGCGAGGTCGGCGAGCGTCGACGGTGCCGGCGGGAGGGTGGCGGTCAGCAGCTCGTGCATCGTGGCGGTGCGGGCCTGCTGCCCGGTGAGCAGCTGGTAGGCGACCGCCCCGAGAGCGTGCACGTCGGCCCGCCGGTCGATGCCGGTGCCGGTGACCTGCTCGGGCGCCATGTAGGCCGGCGTCCCGACGACCTGGGTCAGCCCGCTGGCGTGCAGCATCGCCTTGGCCACGCCCAGGTCGGCCACCAGGACCCGCTCGCCACCGCTGCCGCCGCTGCGCAGCAGCAGGTTCTGCGGCTTCACGTCGCGGTGCACGATGCCCAGCTCGTGCAGCACGCCCAGCCCCGCACCGGCCTGCGTGACCAGGTCGAGGACCCGACCGGACGGGAGCGGGCGGCCGGGCGCCGTCAGGCCGGCCAGGGTGCCGAGGTCGGCGTACGTCATCACGAAGTACGGCGTCGCGTCGACCTCCCCGACGTCGTACACGCGCACGATGTGGTCGGAGTCCGCGCGGCGCAGGATCCGGGCCTCCTCGAGGAACCGCTCGCGGACGTCGAGGCGGCGGGCCCAGTTGTCGGCGAGCGCCTTCACCGCGACGTCGGACTGCAGCTCGGTGTCGCGGTAGAGCCAGACCGTCGCGAACCCGCCGGCGCCGATCGCCTCGACCCGCTCGAGCCGGCCGAGGCGTTCGGGGAGGGACACGGTCGGTAGTCTGCCGCAGATGTCCGACCTCTCCGATCCCGACGAGCTCGACGCCCTGGCGCTGCGCGCGGCCGCCGGTGACCGGGCCGCGCTCGAGGACCTGCTCGCCGCGGTGCAGCCGCGGGTACGCCGTACCTGCGGCCGGATGCTGCTCTACCCCGAGGACGCCGAGGAGGCGACCCAGGACGCGCTGCTGCTGGTCGCCACCAAGATCGGCCAGTTCGGCGGCCGCAGCCGGTTCACCACCTGGCTGCACGCGGTCGCGTCCAACAGCGCGCGAGGCACCTACCGCACCCTGAAGCGCCGCGCCGCCGAGCGGCTCACCGACGAGCTGCCCGTCGCGCCCGACCCGCGCACCACCAGCGTGATCGCCGGCAGCCGGCTCGACCTGCTGGAGGCCCTCGAGGTCGTCGGCAGCAGCCACCCCGAGCTGGTCGAGCCGCTGGTGCTTCGCGACGTGCAGCAGTTGGAGTACAGCGAGATCGCGGCGCTGCTGGAGATCCCGCTCGGCACCGTGAAGTCCCGCATCCACGCGGCCCGGACCGCCGTACGACCGCTGCTGGCGATCACCGACTAGCCGCCGCCCCGTCCGCTGGTTGAGGCCTCTCACGCTGGTTGAGGTGCGAGCGGAGCGAGCCCCCACGCTGGTTGAGGTGCGAGCGGAGCGAGCCTCGAAACCCGGTGAGCCGACAGTCGGCCTCGATCGAGGCCGACTCCTGGCAAGACGAGTTTCGAGGCTCCTCCGCTCCTTCGTCGCTCCGGAGCACCTCAACCACCGCGCATGATCACCACGTCGCCGTGGGTGCCGTAGCCGGTGAGCCGGCCGCCGTACCCGGAGCCGTTGAAGGCGACCATCAGCCAGCCGCCGTCCACGGGGACGACGGTGGGCCACGGGATGTTCGAGGGGTACGGCGCGGACAGCCGCCCGACGGGTGACAGCGCGAGGTCGTAGACGGGGTACTCGCCGCTGCGGTCGCTGGCCAGCACCTGCCAGGCGCCGGAGGCCGGGTCGCGGTGCAGGGTGGTGCCCTCGCAGGCCCGGCGGGCCGGGTCGGCGCCGAGCAGCCGCAGGTCGTCGAGGGACGGGCCGCCCGCGAGGACCGGGTGGAAGCGGAAGTAGCGGCTCGCGCTGACGTAGCCGACCAGCCAGCCGTCGTCGGTGCGGATCAGGTGCGGGTCCCAGACGGCGACCGAGGTCAGCCCGTCCGTGGGCAGCGCCAGCACCTCGGTGTCGAGGACGTGCGCCTCGGTCGACAGATCGGCCGTCGAGGAGGCGAGCAGGACCTGCACCGGGCGCCGCTTGTCGAAGTCGCCCCAGCCGCTGGTGGCGACCAGCCAGCGGCCGGCCTCGTCGTCGCGGACCAGGTGGGTGGCGTGGTCGCCGTACACCCCGGCCTTGTCGGGGCGGCGGAAGAACAGGTCGCCGCGGTGCGCGATCTCCAGGGTGTCGGGGTCCAGGGACCACACCGACGTGTGCGCGGTCGCGAAGAAACCCGGTCCGGCGCTGGTGGCGGTCAGCAGCAGCACCCGACCCAGCCGGTACGGCGACCCGTCGGCCCGGGTCACCAGCCGTAGGTCGCGCAGCCCCAGCTGCCCGAACGCGCCGGCCGTCCCCCCGCTGGTCCGGACGCCGGCCAGCCAGGCCTCGTCGCGGGTGTCGACCCGGCCCTCCAGGTCGACCCGCCCGCGGGCCACCCAGCGGTCCGCCTCCCGGGTCAGCACGGTCGCCTGGGTGCCGGTCAGGGCCAGGCCGAGCGCGTCGACGCGGGCCTTCGCCCGGCCGTGGCGCCGGCTGCGGTGGCGGGTCGGCCGCCGGCCGCCGGTGTCGACCGTGAGCCACGCGTGGCCGTCGTACCCGGCGGTGATCTCGACGTCCGGGCCGGCGATCGTCAGTGGCCCCTCACCGGTGACGGCGAGGTACGGCGCGGGCGGCAGCTCGCCGGGCAGCACGAGGTCGACCGGCCGGTGCCGGGCGACGACCTCGAACCGAGTCGTCAGCAGGCTCAACCGGTCGCGTCCTTCAGCGCGGCGACGGCCCGGCCCACCTCGCGGCCCAGGTCGGCCATCATCGGCTCGGTCCCGTCGACGCGGCCGCCCTCGGCGTGCGACTCGACCCGGGCGGCCGCGGCGGCGACCAGCGGCAGGCCGAGGTTGAGCGCGCTGCCCTTCACCAGGTGGGCAGAGGTGAAGGTGCGGTTGGCGTCGCGGGCGTCGATGGCGTCCTGGATCGCGGCCACCTGGGAGTCGATGCGGCCGATGAACGACGCCGCGGTTCGCTCGAAGAAGCTGATGCCGTCCTTGCGGAGCTCGTCGAGCATCCGCACCCGGGCCGGGTCGAGCACGACGCCGGTGGCGGGCGCCTCGGCCGCGGGGTCCGCGGAGGGGAGCGGCTCCTGGCCGGTCTGCGGTCCGGTCCAGCGCCGGATCACCCGTTCCAGGGCGGTCGCGTCGACGGGCTTGGTGAGGAAGTCGTCCATGCCGGCGGCCAGGCAGCGCTCGCGCTCGCCCTCCAGGGCGGAGGCGGTCATGGCGATGATCGGGACCCGGACGCCGTCGGGCTCGGAGGCCCGGATGGCCCGGGTCGCATCGAAGCCGTCCATCCGGGGCATCCGGCAGTCCATCAGCACCGCGTCGAAGGTGTGGGTCCGGGCCAGCTGGGCGATCGCGTCGAGCCCGTCGGAGGCCAGCGCGACCGAGGCACCGAGGTTCTCCAGCAGGCCGGTGGCCACCAGCTGGTTGACCGGGTTGTCCTCGACGACGAGCACCGAGATGCCGAGCGACGCGACAGCGGCGGCCGGCTCGGGCTCGGGGTCGACCGGCAGGCCTGCGGCCATCGTCGAGACGAGCGTGTCGTAGAGCTCGGAGTGCCGGACCGGCTTGCTGAGCGCCCCGTCGGCGCCGGACTCCGCCACCGCGCGCCGGCCGACGTGATGGTCGGAGGAGAGCAGCAGCAGGCGCAGGCCGTCGAGGCTGGCGTCCGCGCGGATCCGGCGGGCCAGCTCGAGGCCCCCGGTGCCGGGCATCACCACGTCGAGGATGGCCAGGCCGAACGGCCGTCGGCCGCGGGCGGCCTCGCGGAGGGTGGCGAGCGCCTCGTCGGCCGAGGAGACCGCGACCGGCTCCAGGTCCCAGGCCGCGAGCTGCTCGGTGAGGATGAACCGGTTGGTCTCGTTGTCGTCGACGACCAGCACCCGCCGGCCGCGCAGCTGGGCCGGCGTGACCCGGCGCGGGGCGGGGACGCTGGTGGCCCGGCCGAAGCGGGAGGTGAAGGCGAAGGTGCTGCCGACGTCGGGAGTGCTGCGGACCTCGATCCGGCCGCCGAGCGCCTCGACGAGCTGCTGGGAGATGGCCAGCCCGAGGCCGGTGCCGCCGTGCTGGCGGGTGGTCGACAGATCGGCCTGGGTGAAGGCGTCGAACAGCCCGGGGACCGCCTCCGGGGCGATGCCGACTCCGGTGTCGCTGACCTCGACCCGCAGCACGACCTCCTCGGCGCTCTCCGACTCGACCGACGCCTGCACGACGACCTCGCCGCTGGCGGTGAACTTGACGGCGTTCGAGCCCAGGTTGGTGATCACCTGGCCGAAGCGGGTGACGTCGCCACGGAGGAACACCGGGACGTCGGGGTGGCAGGCGACCACCAGCTCCAGACCCTTGTCGTGCGCCGGGCCGCCGAGCACCCCGGCGGTCCGGTCGAAGACGTCGCGGACGTCGAAGTCGGCCTCCTCCAGCTCGAGCTTCCCGGACTCGATCTTCGACAGGTCGAGGATGTCGTTGATGATCGCCAGCAGGTTCAGCCCGGCGCTCTGCACGCCGTCGGCGAGCCGCCGCTGGTGGTCGTCGAGGTCGGTGCGCAGCAGCAGCTCGTTGAGCCCGATCACGCCGTTCATGGGCGTGCGGATCTCGTGGCTCATCGTGGCCAGGAACTCCGACTTCAGCCGGGAGGCCTCCATCGCCTGGTCGCGGGCCTCGGCCAGGTCGGAGGCTCCGCGCTCGCGCTCGGCGACCATCGACAGCTGGGCGGAGATCTGGGCGATCAGCTGGTGGGAGTTGTGGTCCGGCGGCACCTCGTCGGCCAGCAGCAGGATCACCGAGACCACGTCCACGCCGACCACCACGGGGACGGCGATCAGGCTGTGGGTGCCGGCCAGTCGGTCCGGCGTGCCGACGGCGACCCGGCGCTGGCGCACGGCCGACCCGACCAGCTCGAGGTCCGGGGTCACCAGGGAGTCGTCGTACACGGCGACGGGGACGGGGACGTCGCCGTCGGTGGCGTAGAGGGCCAGCACGGCCCACCCGTCGGCGTTCGTCGGCAGCCCGAGCGCGGCCAGGCCGACGGCCTCCGTGAGCGACCCGGCGCTGTTGGAGATCTCCGCCATCTGCTGCAGGAGGTGCAGCCGGCGGGTCGCCTCGGTCGCGTGCTCGTCGGCGGTCTTCAGGTCGGTGACGTCCTGGGCGGTGCCGCTCATCCGGACCGGGGCCCCGTCGGGCCCGCGCTCGATGACGCCCAGGCCGCGGATCCAGCGCTGCTCGCCGCCGGGGAGCACGCGGCGGCCGGTCCAGGCGAACTCGTCGCGCCCGGCCACCGCCTCGGCGACCACCTCGCGGATCTGGGCCCGGTCGTCGGGGTGGATCGCCTCGATGAAGCTCTCGCGGCTGATCGTGAACGTGGCCGGGTCGAGGCCGAAGATCCGGTAGAGCTCCTCGGACCAGGTCACGACGTCGGTGGCGAGGTCGAGGTCCCAGCTGCCCAGGCGGGCGATCTCCTGGGCCTGGGCGAGCTGCTGCTCGCGCAGCTGGAGGGTCCCGACCAGCTCACGGCGCTCGGTGTACGGCGTGACGCGGTGCAGGAAGCCGATCAGCCGGCCGCCGTCGTCGCGGACCGCGCTGTGGCTGACCAGGCTCCAGGTGACCACGCCGTCGGGCCGGCGGAAGGAGGTCTCGAGGTTCTCCAGGACGTCGCCGGCCTGGAGGCGCTGCAGCCGGTGCGCGATCTCGGCCCGCCCGCGGTCGTCGAGCATCGAGGCGGCGTCTCGGCCGACCAGCTCCTCGGGCGGGTGCCCGAGGAAGGCGGCCATCCGGTCGTTGGCGTAGAGGGTGCGGCCCGAGGGGTCGACGAGCCACAGCCCGTCGGTGCTCGCTTCGACCATCCGGCGGAACAGATCGGCTGATCCGTGCATCCACGCCTCCTCTGCGTCCATTGTCCACGCCTCGCGCCGGCGACGGGCACGGTTCGCCAGGTCTGGACCCGTGTCACATCCCGGGCCCGGGATGTCACGCTGATCCCGTGTCCGACCGTCCGCTGAACCTGCGCCCCAGCAGCCGACCGGGCCTGACCCGCTGGCTGGTGCGCGTCGTCGTGGCCGGCTGCGCGCTGGTCCTCGTCGGCGGGCCGGTGTGGATCTTCATGCACGGCTCCGCCGCCGGCTGGCAGCGCGACCGGGCGGTGGTCGCGACGGTCCCCGACGACGCCCGCTGCCGGACCGGACCGCCGCCGGGGTCGCCGCGCACCTGCGAGGCGACCTGGCCGGGTGGCTCCGGCGACGTCAGCGACCGGTACGGCGGCCCGCGGCCCGCGGCCGGCGAGTCGGTGGACGCCCGCGTGGTCGGCGACGACCTGGCCCTGACCGGCTACTCCCGCGTGCTGCTCGGGTGGGCGCTGGCGGCGCCGTACCTCGCGGGGGCGGGGCTGGTGCTCGGCCTGGTGGCGGGGGCGCTGCTGGTCCGGCTGGACCCGCGCTGGTGGACCCGGCGGACCGACCTCAGCTGAGGGCCGCGCGGCGGAACGCCTTCCCGACCGCCGTGATCCGCGCGCCGGGCCGGAACAGCCCGGTGCTCGGGCCGCGGGCGGCGGCGGGCAACCCGAACCAGGCGTGCCGCTGGACGAACCCGAGCCGGTCGAGCATCGCGGAGGAGCGTCGTACGAAGGCGGCCTGGACGCGCGGGCTCGGGACCCGGGTCGGTCCGAAGCTCATCAGGGCGTACTCCGTCAGCCACACCGGCTTGCCGTAGCGCGCGTGCACCGCCCGGAGGTACGACGCCAGCTGCTGCGTGGCGCGCCGTGGGTGGAAGTCGCCGCCGTACCAGTGCACCGAGATCGCATCGACCCGCAGCCCGCGCCGCTCGGCGCCCTTCATGAAGCGGTCCAGCCAGCCACCGGGGTCGGCGCCGCCGTACGCGACGGAGGGGCTGAGCAGCCGCTTGCCGGTGCGCTCCAGCCGCGGCCAGAGCCGCAGCGCCTGGCGGACCGTCAGGTGGGACTGCTCGGCGAGGTCGGGCTCGTTGAAGGTCATCAGCCACGGCGACCGCGCCTCCCGGGCCCGCCGCAGGTTCTCGCGGGTGACGCTGCCCGCTCCCCAGATCGTCGGCACGAAGGTGGTGCCGCGCGGCGTGCGGATGCCGGGGTGCTCGGTGGACCAGGTGTGGAACCAGTCGGCGCCCGAGCGGCGCAGGGACTCGCTGATCCCGCGGTCGCGCCAGGCGCCCACGCCCGGCGACGAGTCGGCCTGCGCGGGCAGGGCGGGGGCGAGCAGCAGCAGCACGAGCAGGGCGAGCGCCCCCGAGCGGGTCCTCATGTCCACCAGGGAACCACGACCCCTTGACGCCGTCCCGCTCGAGAGGCACCGTGCCGCCATGAGGCGCCCTCCCCACGAGAACGTGGCGACCGTCCTGGTCGACCCCGTCGTGCTGCGCGAGCTGGAGGTGCACCTGATGGCCCTCGACCTGCGGCTGTGGCCGGTCGCGACGGCGCCGGTCTACGAGGACGGCCCGCGCGCCGCCTTCCAGCTGCGCCGCCGGCTGCTGATGGCGCGTCGGGGCGCCTGGGACGACGCGGCCGACTGGACGCCGGCCTGGATCGCCTTCGGCGACAGCTGGTACGACGGTGCCGAGCCGCTGCCCTGGGCCGCCCACCAGACCCTCTGGGACACCCTCGAGCGGTACGCCGGCCACGTCCGCTACCGGCTCGGTCTCGGCGGCATCCCCCGCCTCGACGTCCCCCGCGAGCGCACGGCCTGAGCGCCGAGTCAGCCCTTGTTGCGGGCCGAGTCAGCACTACTGGTGCTGACTCGGCCCACCACTTCTGCTGACTCGCCGCGGGGGGAGACGGCGAGGACCTCGGCCGCCGCGGCCAGGAGGGCGCGGTCGACGCGGACCGGTCGGGCGGCGCGGGCGGCGGCCTCCTGCGCCCAGGCCCAGGACGGTACGGCGCCCGCGGTGTCGTCCGGGTGCACCCAGCCGTCGGCGAGGCGGAGCAGGAGCGGGCCGGCGGTGGAGGTGCAGAGCTCGTCGCGGTGGTTCCACCAGAGACCGACGGTGCCGGGCTCGAGGTGCCGTTGCGCGACGGTCGCCTCCAGGGCGGAGATGTCGGGCAGGCCGGCGAGCGGGCCGTCGGAGGACCACCACCAGGGCAGGTCGACGGCCCGCAGCGGACCGGACGCGGGAGTCGGGTCCAGCGGCGTCACGTCGACGACCGTCGGGCCGAACGCCCGCCGTCCCGCGTCGTACGACGCTCCGCCGGTGACCTCGACCGGCCGGCCGGGAAGCGCGGGCCAGGGCGACCAGGGGATCCCGAAGCGGTCCAGCACCTGCCGCGCCTGCTCCTCGGCGTACCCGGCGGCCGCCGGCACCGGGACAACGACCCGGTAGCCGCAGCCCAGGAAGGTCATCGCACGACCGTGACGGCCATGAACCGCCCGCACGGACGGGCGGCGCGGTCGGAGAAGAAGGTGTCGGTGCTGGTGCGGGTGTCGACGCCCATCCGGTGCACGACCCCGACTCCGGCGTCGCGCAGCTGCCGCTCGACCGCGCCGCCGACGTCGAGGAAGCGGTGGCCCGGCCGGCTGGCCCTCGTGAACCCGGGCAGCACCGCGTCGAGCGCGTCGGCCTCGGCGTCGCCGACCTCGTAGCTGCCGTAGCCGACGCACGGCCCGACGCCGGCGACCAGGTCGGCGGGGTCGGTGCCGAACGCGTCGACCATCCGGGCGACGGTCGCCGCCAGCACGCCGCGGACCACGCCGGGCCGGCCCGCGTGGGCGGCGCCGACGGCGCGTCGTACCGGGTCCCAGAGCAGGACGGGGGCGCAGTCGGCGACCAGGATCGCCAGGGCCGCACCCGGCACGTCGGTGACCAGCGCGTCGGTGGCCGGGAAGTGCTCGCGGGACGCCTCCACGCCGGCGTGCCCGAGGCCCGCGAGCGCCGGGGTCACCACCGCGACGCGGGCGCCGTGCTGCTGGTCGGCCACGGTCAGCGCGGGGACGTCGAGCGCGTCGGCCACCAGGTCCCGGTTGCGCAGCACCGCCGCCGGGTCGTCACCGACGTGGTCGCCGAGGTTGAGGGTGCCGTAGACGCCCGCGCTCACCCCGCCGTCCCGGGTCGTGACGACCGCGCGGACCGCGGCGCCGTCGTACGGGAAGGGGCGGAGGCTCTGCTCATCCATGGGGAAGCGCCCGCATCGCGGCGGTGAACACCTCGGCCCGCTCGGCGTAGTCGCGGAACACCCCGAAGCTCGGGGCCGCGGGGGAGAGCAGCACGACGCCGTCGGGCGCGGCGAACGCGTGCCCCCGTCGTACGGCGGAGGCCAGGTCGGGGCACTCCTCGACCGGCACCCCCGGCGCGATCGCGCGGATGGTGCTGGCGATCCGCGGCCCGTTGTCGGGCAGCGTCAGCACCAGCAGGTCGGGCACGTCGGCCAGCCCGGCCGCGAGCGGCGCGTAGTCGATGCCACGGTCCTGCCCGCCCACCAGCAGCGCCACCCGGCGCCCGGGGAACGACGCGACCGCGGCCAGGGTCGGCAGCGTGTTGGTCGACAGCGAGTCGTCCACGAACTCGACGTCGCCGACCGCGCCGACGCGGGTGAGCCGGCTCGGCAGGGGCGTGTACGACGCCGCGGCCGCCGCGAGCGCGCCCTCGTCGTCCGCGCCCGGCACGCCGAGGGCGGCGAGCACCGCCTGCGCGAGGAGCGCGTTGCGGAGGTTGTGCCGCCCGATCAGGCCGAGTCCGTCGGCCCAGGGCGCCGGCGCCTCGGCGACGCGGAGCACGTGCGGGCCGAGCAGGTCGGCGTACCGCTCCAGCTCGGCGTCGGCCGCGGGTGCGACGACGGTCTCGACGCCGGGGCGGGTGCAGAGCGAGAGCTTGTCGCGGACGTAGCCGTCGTACCCGTGGTGCCAGACCAGGTGGTCCTGGCTCAGCGAGGTCACCGCGACGACCCGCGGCCCGGTGGTGACGTCGTGGGCCTGGTAGCTCGACGTCTCGACCAGGTAGACGTCGGCGTCCTCCACGCCCGGCTCCCACGGCGCGCGGCCGATGTTGCCGCCGACGAACACCCGGCTGCCGAGGCCGGTCGCCAGCGCGCCGGCGATCGCGGTCGCGGTGCTCTTGCCCTTGGTGCCGGTCAGGCAGGCGACCCGGTCGCGGGGGGCGTCCTCCAGCCACAGGCCGAGGCCGCCGGCCAGCCGGACGCCGGCCGCGGTCAGGGTGAGCGCGGGCTCGTCGTACGGGCTGATGCCGGGGCTCTTCACCACCACGTCGCACGCCAGCAGCCGGTCCAGGCCGCCCTCGTCGAGCGCCAGGACCCCGTCGCCCGCGACCCGGTCGACCACGGCGTACGGCGTCACCCCGTCCGCCGCCAGCCGGCGCACGCTCGCCGACCCCTCGACGCCGACGCCCCAGACGCCGACCCGCAGGCCGGCCAGGCCGCGCCAGCCGGTCACCGGGTGTCGTCCGCCGGGAGGAAGTGCTCACCCTGCCGGTGCAGCAGGGCCTGCTCGGACGGCACCGGCTTGCCGGCCGCCTCGAGGGTGGCGACGTGGGCGGCCAGGGCGGCGAGCAGCGGGGTGTCGGCGCGGTCCGGGCGGGCGACGGCCAGGGTGACCGCGGTCCGGCACTCGCCCTCGTCGCCCACGCACTCCAGCGGCTTGTCGGAGCCCGGCTGGCCGAGCAGCGACTCGAAGACCGGGGCCAGGGACTCGTCGAGCAGCGGCTCGTGGCCCCGGAAGATCGCGTCGAGCTCGGCCGGGGCGACGTACGGGCTGAGGATCAGGTCGATGAAGCAGCACTTGTCGCAGCGGCCGCACCAGGTGGGGTGCCGGCTGCCGGCGTCGACGAAGAACGCCTTGTTGCAGCTGCGGAAGGCCAGGTGGTAGTCCGTCAGCTCCGCGAACCGCTCGGCCACCCAGAGCTCGCTGAAGGGCCGCAGCGCGGAGTAGTAGTCGACGCCGGTGACGTTCTCGGCGAGCACCGCGCGGAAGGCCCGCTCGAAGTCGAGGCCCTTGCTCCACTGGTGGTTGACCGGGACGCCGTTGGCGACCAGGCCGGTCGGCTCGCTCGCAGAGTGCTCGTTGGACATGACCACCCGGTCGTGGCCGTGCGCGACCGCGCTCACCACGGCCGCCGCCGAGATCACGCCGGTGACCGGCACGTGCCCGTTGAGGTAGCCGCGAGCCTTCGACTCCAGCACCTTCGGGTCGAGGTGTCGCCGGACCCGGCGGACCGGCAGCCCGGTGATCGCGGCGCTGTCCTCGATCGGCTCGAACGGCACGTCGGAGGTGTTGGCCACGAAGAGGGCCGCCCCGTCGCGGCCGGCGGTGGTGCCGTCGACGACGACGATCGAGTCGATGCCACCACCGAAGGGAACCAGCGGTCCCCGTCGTACGACGGCCGCGGCGGGGGCGGGCGTCCGCGGCCCGGCCTCGATCCGCAGGTCGCTGATGTCGACGCCGCTGCGGTAGGAGAACTCGGCCAGCCCGTGCAGGTGCACGTCGCGCAGGAAGTCGGCCTCGCGCGGGCTCAGCCCGTCGGCGGGACCGACGAGCAGCGGCGGGGCGCCGGTCTTGTAGTAGGAGATGCCGGCCAGCAGGAACAGCACCCGGGCGGCGCCGAGCACCGCCGGCGAGGTGAAGTCGGCGTCGTCCCCGGCCTCGAAGGCGAAGACCTCCGTGAAGGTCTCGTCGTCGAGCGAGTAGGTGCAGGTCAGCACCCCGTCGGCGGTCAGCTCGAACCGCTCGTAGGAGAAGACCCGACCCCGCTGCCTCGCCGCTTGACTCACCGGCCCAGCCTACCGAGGCAGCGGGTGAGCCTCACTGAGCGGCGTAGCCGCCGTCGACCAGGTGGTAGCTGCCCGTGACGAAGGTGGCGGCGTCCGAGACCAGGAAGGCGACCAGTGCGGCGACCTCCTCGGGCGTGCCGAGCCGGCCGGTGGCGTGCTTGTCGGCGAGCGCCTGCTGGGTGGCGGCGTCGAGGTTGGCCTCGAGCAGCGGGGTGGCGATGAAGCCGGGGCCGACGGCGGTGACGCGGACGCCCTCGCGGCTGTGCTCCAGCGCGGCGTTCTTGGTGAGGCCGATCAGGCCGTGCTTGGCCGTGACGTACGCCGAGGAGCCGGCGATGCCCACCGAGCCCAGGACCGAGGCCATGTTGACGATGGCGCCGCCGCCGTTCGCGGCGATCGCGGGGACCTGCGCGCGGACGCCGTAGAAGACGGCGTTGAGGTTGACCTCGACGACCTGCTGCCAGCTGTCGACGGGGTACTCCGCGACGGGGGCGTTGGCGCCGCCGATGCCGGCGTTGTTCACGGCGATCCGCAGCGGCGCGAGCTCCTCGGCGGCCGCGACCATCGCGGCCTGGACGTCGACGTCGGCGACGTTCCCGACGAACGGCTTCGCGGTGCCGCCGGCGGCGGTGATCTCCTTCGCGACGAGCTCGGCGGCGGCCTCGTCCAGGTCGGCGACCAGGACAGCCGCTCCGTTCTCCGCCAGCAGGGTGGCGACGGCCCGACCGATGCCGGACCCGGCGCCGGTCACGATCGCCGAGCGTCCGGCGACGTCGTAGGTGGCCATGGTGTTCCTCCTCATTGAGATAACCGACAAATGTCGGATACTAGGACAACCTACAGTTCTCCCTGTTCATTCCGACGCGGAGGAGATCCGGTGGACGCACGACAGCGCCGATCGCAGGAGCGACTGCACGCGGCGGTGCTGCGACTGGCTGCCGAGCGGCCGGTGGTCGACCTGAGCGTGACCGAGGTCGCGACCGAGGCCGGCGTGCATCGCTCGACGTTCTACGAGCACGCGACCTCCCCGGCCGACCTGCTCCAGGCGGCCCTGGTGGCCGAGCTCGACATGCTGCGGGCCGGGCTGCTGTCCGACGACACGACCGACGTCCCGCGGGCCGTGCGCGAGGTGACTGTCGACGTGCTGCGCCACGTCCAGCGGCACGCCGTGATCTACCGCCGCGGACTCGGGGCCGGCAGCGGCAGCGGCAGCCTGCACGCGATGCTCAGCGAGCACTTCCGCGGGACCAGTCGCCGGTTGTTGGAGCTCGCGCGCCTGCGCGTCGACGTCACGGTGCCCGCCGTACCCGACGAGGTCGTGGCGGACCTCGCCGTCCGCTTCATCGCCGACGGGACCGTCGGCGTGATCGAGGGCTGGCTCGACGGCGGGCTGAGCCTCGACCAGCTGCTGGAGGCGTACGCCGCCCTGCTCCCCGCGTGGTGGCCGAGCCACATGGTCGAGGCGCCCGCCGGGTAGTGCTCCCCGCATGAGCACCCGCACCGTCGCGATCACCGGGGCCGCCGCCGGCATCGGCCGCGCCACCGCCCTGGCCTTCGCCGAGCGCGGCTGGGCGGTGACGGCGTACGACGTGGACGGCGCCGGGCTCGCCTCGCTGCCCGCCACCGTCCGCACCGGCACGCTGGACGTGACCGACCCCGACGCGTTCGTCGCCGCGCTGGCCGACCTGGTGGCCGAGCACGGCCGCCTCGACGTACTCGTCAACAACGCCGGCCTGCTCCGCTCGGGCCCGTTCGCGGAGCAGGACCTCGGCGCCCTGCGCCAGGAGGTCGCGGTCAACGTCACCGGCGTCCTGCACGGGATGCACGCCGCGTTCCCGCACCTGCGGGCCACGGCGGCGGCCCACGGCTCGGCCGTCGTGGTCAACCTGTCCTCGGCCTCGGCGATCTACGGCCAGGCCGAGCTGGCCAACTACAGCGCCACCAAGTTCTACGTCCGCGGCCTCACCGAGGCGCTCGAGCTCGAGTGGCGTCGGCACGGGATCCGGGTGACCGACCTCTGGCCGCTCTTCGTCCGCACCGGCATGCTCGACGGCGTCCGGACCGGTACGACGGACTCGCTCGGGATCCACCTCGCGGCCGAGGACGTCGCCGCCGCGGTGCTGGCCGCCGTCGACCCGCCCCGCCTGCACCGGCTCACCCGCCGCGTCCACGTGCCGGTCGGCCGCCAGGCGGGAGCGATGCTGCTCGGCTCCCGGTTCTCGCCGGCGTGGCTGACCCGCGCGATCAACCGGCGGCTCGCGCACTCCTGAGGCGCCGCGTGAGTTTCATCGGCTGGCCGACAGAACTCCTTCCGGGACGACAAAGGTTCATCGTCCCGGCGTGAGTTTCATCGGCTAGCCGATGAAACTCTCCCGGGCACCCTCAGACCTGCTCGACCGAGCACCACCAGGTGGTGCGGCCACCGACGGTGCCGCGCACCATCTCGGCGCCGCAGCGCGGGCAGTGGCCGCCGGCCCGGCGGTGCTCGATGACCTCCCCGGTGTGCACGCCGCCCTGCCGGATCGCCCTGCGGGTGGCGGCCCGCAGCTCGCGACGGAGCAGGTCGAGGTCGTCGGCGTCGAGCGTGTCGACGGTACGGCGGGGGTCGAGTCGCGCCCGCCAGAGCGTCTCGTCGGCCAGCAGGTTGCCGACCCCGGCCAGCACGGACTGGTCGAGCAGCCGGGCCTTGACCGGCGTACGTCCTCGGCCGACCCGCGAGCGGAACGTGTCGCGGTCGATCTCCGCCGCGTCCGGGCCGAGCGCGTCCAGGTCGGGGTCGAGCCGCACCCGGCCGAGCCGGCGCTTGTCGTGCAGCCGCAGCGCGCCGCCGTCCTCGAAGAGGAGCGTGAACCGGAACCATGCAGCCGCCCCCGGCCGCGCGGGGGCGTCGCCCCAGTAGTCGCCGCCCTCGTCGGGCGACCCGCCCGAGTCCGCGGGCGGGTCGACCACGATGCGCCCGGACATGCCCAGGTGCAGCCCCAGCACCGCGTCGCCGTCGGTCGTGCACCACATGGTCTTGCCGCGCCGGTGGGCCTCGGTCAGGGTGAGCCCGACCAGCGCGGAGCGGATCTCGCCGGGGGAGTGTGGCCGGCAGACGAAGGTGTCGGTGTCGTCGACGTCGGCGATCCGTCGGCCCAGCGCGGAGCGCTCGATCGCCGCCCGCGCGGTCTCGACCTCGGGGAGCTCGGGCACGAGGGCGGGCCGCTCAGACGTGCCCGGACAGCTGGGCCATCCGGGCCTCGAGCCGGGCCAGGTAGGCGTCGCGCGTCGCCGCGTCGACCGCGCTCTGCTCCTCGAGGTGACTGCACGCCGGCAGCACGTCGATGGACAGCTTCGCGGCGCCGGTCAGTGCCCGCAGCTCGTCCACGCGGTCGCCGAACGGCGTGCCGCTGCCGGGCGAGTAGGACCGGACCACCTCGTCGACCGAGTCGGCGTAGAGGTCGGCCTTGGTCACCACGATGACCAGCCAGGTCGGCCGCGGGCGTCGTACCGCCATCGAGGCGATGCGGTGCGCGGTGACCGTCCAGTCCTCCAGCTCGCGCGCGAGCTGCTCCTCGCGGTCGACGACGGCGGTGCCGGTCGTGCCGGCCGGCCGGCGCCCGGTCGCGAGGCCGTTGGCGACCAGATGCAGCACCCCGTCGACCGGGTCGTCGTGGAAGACCTCGTCGAGGGCGCCGAGCCGGGTGGCGGCGTTCTCGCCCGGCACCACCCGGAAGCGGAAGCCGCGCAGCCGCCGGTCGCGACGGACCCGCCGCTCCATCACCGCCGATCCCGACTCCGCCGTCGCGCCCGTGTCCGGCCGCCCGCAGAGGTGGTCGACCAGCTCGGTCTTGCCCACGCCGGTCATGCCGGTGACCGCGACGGTCGGGTAGCGGTGCTGCCACAGCCCCACCACGCGATCGCGGCCGCGCTGCACCGGTCCGGTGAGGGCGCGGGGTGGGCGGAGCTCGGGCACGGGACCTCCGGAGGAGTACGACGGGGACTGAGCCCCGACGGTACCCAGACCGGCGCGACCGGGACGGGCGCGGCGGCCGGCGGCGACTGGTCCGGTCCGGGACCCGCTGACGCCGCCTCCCGGACTGGTAGATGACTAGGTCCATGGGCTCGCACGCTCCACGGCGCTCATCACGCACGCTGGCGGCGTTGTCGTCGGTCGCCATGACTCCGTCACGTCTCCCTCCTCCGCCTTGCCAGCGCACGCGCTGAGCACCGCTCGCTTGCACGACCCCTTGGACTTAGTCATCTAGGGTTCCGTCGCATGATCAGGGGGGTGCAGGTCCGGACCGACGGCCGGGCGCGCGTGGTGAACACGCTGCTCCACCTCGGTCCGCTGTCCCGTGCCGAGCTCTCCCGCAGCGCCGGGCTGGCTCCCTCGACGGTGACCGGGCTGGTCGCCGGTCTGCAGGCGGAGGGCCTGGTGACCGAGGGTGAGCGGGCCGCGGTCCACGGTCCGGGGCGCCCCGGCACCCGGCTGGCCCTGCACCGCTCGGCGGGGCTCGCGGTCGGACTCGACTTCGGCAAGCGCCACCTCACCGTCGCGGTCTCCGACCTCGCGCACGAGATCCTCGCCGAGCGGTGGGTCGGGCACGAGCCGGATCTGCCCGCGGTCGAGCAGGTGGCCCGGGCACGTGCACTCGTCGACGAGGCGCTCGCCCGCCTCGGGACGGACCGCTCGGCGGTGGTCGGCATCGGGGCCGGCATCCCGGGCCCGGTGCACCTCGCGACCGGCCACCTCGGCGACTCCACGATCCTGCCCGGCTGGGTCGACCTGGCCGCTGCGGAGACGCTGAGCGAGGCCTTCGGCCAGCCGGTCCAGGTCGACAACGACGCCAACATCGGCGGCCTCGCCGAGTGGATGTGGGGCTCGGGGCGGGGCAGCAGCCACGCGGTCTACGTGAAGCTCTCCACCGGTATCGGCGCCGGCCTGATCGTCGACGGCCGGCCCTTCGCCGGCTTCGGCGGTACGGCGGGCGAGATCGGCCACATCCGGATCGAGCCGGGCGGCCCGATCTGCCGGTGCGGGCGGCGAGGGTGCCTCGAGGCGGTCACCGGCTCCGGACTGGTCGTCAGCCGGGTCCGGATCGGTCACCCCGAGGTCCGCACGGTCGCCGACGTCCTGGCCCTGGCCCGCGCCGGCGACGCCCGCGCCGTCGAGGCGCTGGCGCACTGCGGCACCGCCGTCGGCACCGCCCTCGGGGCCGTCTGCAACGTGCTCAACCCCGAGGTCGTCGTCCTCGGCGGTGAGCTCGCCGCCGCCGGCGCGGTCATCTCCGGGCCGCTGGTCGAGGCGCTCCGCGCGGCGACGGTCCGCTCGGCCGCGGACGACGTCGAGGTGCGCACCGGCGAGCTCGCCGAGCGGGCCGAGGTCCTCGGTGCGGTGGCGCTCGCCCTGCGCAGCGCCAGCGCCGCCGACCTGCGCGGCTGACCGGCCCCCCCCGCCGCGACCTGGCCGCGCGTCCCGTCCGGACGCCGTTCCGTCGCGCCCGCAGACCGGCACCTGACGGATATCGGCGAAAGTGCTTGACGTCACATCAGAGGGCTCCTTAGTCTCGGCGACGATTACTTCGGTCTCGAACTTATTGCGGGGGAACCCAGTGCGCCTGACCCGGCTCGTCGTCCCACTCGTCTGCTCAGTCCTGACGCTCACCGGCCTCGGCGCCGGTACGGCGTCGGCGGCACCCGTCGCCGCGGCCCCGGCCGTCGCGGCCGACGGCTCCTTCCCGGGCGACTCGGTCGCCTCGCCCGACGGGACGCTGCGCGCGACCGTCGGCGTCGTCGGCGGGCGGCTCACCTACGAGGTCGTGCGGGACGGGACCACCACCGTGGTCGCGCCGTCCGGGCTCGGCTTCACGCTGCGCCAGCCGGCCCTCGACCTGCGCACGGGCCTGACCGTGACGTCGGTCGAGCGCAAGGAGATCGACGAGACCTGGACGCCGGCCTGGGGCACGGCCTCGCGGGTCCGCAACCACGCCAACGAGCTGACCGTGCACACCCGCCACGAGGCCTCCGGCGCCCTCCTCGACGTCGTCTTCCGGGTCTTCGACGACGGCGTGGGCTTCCGGTACCACTTCCCGCAGCAGGCGGCGCTGGGCCCGCAGTTCGTGGTCTCGGCCGAGGCCTCGGAGTTCGCGCTGCCCGCCGACCTCACGGCCTACTACCTCGCGGCGGGCACGGACTGGAACGCCGACGAGAAGCACTACATGACCGTCCCGCTCCCGCAGGTCCCGACGGCGCAGACGCCGATCACGACCTCGCGGGCCGACGGCCTGTTCGTGACCGTGCACGAGGCCGACCTCACCGACTACCCGAGCATGACGCTCAAGCGGGACGACGCCGTGGCCGGCAAGCTCGTCAGCGAGCTGATCGCCCTCCCCGGCGCCGACAAGGACAAGGCGGTCGTCCCGCTCGGCACGACCGGCTTCGACACCCCGTGGCGCACCCTCACCGTCGGGCGGCAGGCCGGCGACCTCGCGGTGTCGCACCTGGTCGAGAACCTCAACGACGCCTGCGCGATCTGCGACGTCGACAGCGACGGCGACGGCGTCGACGACACGACCGACTGGATCGAGCCGGCGACGTACACGGGTGTCTGGTGGGAGCTGCAGCGCCGCGACACCACCTGGTTCTCCGGGCCCAAGCACGGCGCCACCACCGCGCGGGTCAAGAAGTACATCGACCTGGCCGCCGAGGCCGGCGCCAAGCACGTCCTGGCCGAGGGTTGGAACACCAACGCCGGCAACAACTGGACCGGCCAGGACTTCACCACCCCGCAGGCCGACTTCGACCTCGACGAGGTCCTCTCGTACGCCGCGTCGAAGGGCGTGAACTACATCGCCCACAACGAGACCCGCGGCTTCGTGGACTACTACGACCAGAACCTCGAGCGGATCTTCTCCTTCTACGAGGACAAGGGCATCCACGCGATCAAGACCGGCTACGCCACCAAGTTCAACCTCGGCGGCGTCAACCGCAGCCACTACGACCAGGAGGCGGTGCGCCACTACCAGCGCGTCATCGACGCGGCGGCCGCGCACGGCATCACCGTCAACGCCCACGAGGCGATCAAGCCCACCGGGCTCAACCGCACCTATCCGAACATGATGTCCGGCGAGGGCGTCGCGGGCATGGAGATGCAGAACTACATGGGTGCCAACGGCAACCCGCCGGCGCAGGCGACCATCCTGCCGTTCACCCGGTTCATGGGCGGTCCCGCCGACTACACCCCGGGCGTCCTCAACGTCACCTGGGACCCGGCCGCGCTCAACACCCGCGTGCAGACCACCCTCACGACCCAGCTCGCGCTCTACACGACCTTCTACAGCCCGCTGCAGATGCTGGCCGACACCCCGGAGAACTACGCGCTCTTCCCCGAGGCCTTCGACTACCTCCAGGGCATGCCGGCGACCTGGGACGAGAGCGAGGTCGAGGCCGTGATCGGTGACAGCACCGTCACCGCCCGCCGTTCCGGCACCAGCTGGTACGTCGGCGCGATCACCGACGAGAACGACCGGAACCTCCGCATCCCCCTGGACTTCCTCGACCCCGGGACGACGTACGTCGCGGAGATCTACTCCGACACCGCCGACACCACCTGGCGCGGCAACCCGCTGCCGATGGACAAGGACGAGGCCCTGGTGACCTCCGCGACCACGGTCACGGCCGCGCTCGTCGCCGGTGGTGGCCAGGCCATGCGGATCCGCCCGGCGACGCCCGAGCAGCAGGCCGCCCTCGAGGCGTACGACGCCCCCGCGGCCGAGCTGGTCGGCGACCCGCAGATCTCCCTGGACGCCCGCTCCCGCACGGTCGTCGTCGACGCCACGGTCCGCAACACCGGCTCGACGGTCGGCCAGGCGGTCTTCACCGTCGACGGCGGCTCGGCCACCGCGGCCACCCGCGTCGGACCCGGCGAGGAGCGCACCGTCACCCTGCGGCTCGCCGCCGACGCGCTGCCCTTCCCGGGCACCAGCACGCTCTCGGTCGGCGACGGGCTCGGGACCGTGACCGACAGCGTCGACGTCGACCTGCTGCCCGAGGTCGACGCGGCCGACCGGACCGCGCTGCAGGAGCTGGTCGCCGCCGGCGGCCTGGACCCCGAGCGCGCCGACGCGGCCCGGAAGTACCTCGCCCGCGCCGAGAACCGGCAGGCCCGGGGCGACTTCGTCGGCACCCAGCGCGCCATGCAGGGGCTGCGGCTGCTGGCCGACCGGTCCTCGCGCACCGGCGTCTCCCCGGCGGCCGGTACGGCGATCAGCGGGCTGACCGAGCCGTTCGTCGGCGAGGCCACCGGGCTGTTCGCGGCGCTCCGGGCGCTGCGTGAGCTGGAGGGGTCCGGCGAGGTCGACGCCGAGGCGGTCGCCTCCCTGCGGACCACCCTGGCGGGTGCCGCCACCAGTGCGGTCACCGGTGCGGACGGCGCGGCCCGCACGGCCGTCGGCCAGGCGGCCACCCAGGCCACCGGCCTGGCCGGCAGCGGACCGGCGCTGACCGCGCTGCGGACGGTGCTGGACGGGCTGAAGCAGGCCGACGTACGGCTGGAGGCCGAGAGCGGCGTCAAGGTCAACGGCGCCGCCAACACCACCGAGCACGCCGGCTACACCGGCACGGGCTTCGTGAAGGGCCTGACCAAGGTCGGCGCGGCGGTCACCGTGACCGGCAACCTGGGCGCGGCGATCGACTACGACGTGTCGGTGCGCTTCGGCAACGGCATGACCGTCGCCCCGCTCGACCGCCAGCTCACGCTGCTGCTCAACGACCTGCCGGGCGCCAAGGTGCAGTTCGCCAACCAGGGCCAGGACGCCGACCGGTGGAAGCGGTGGGCGGTCAGCCAGGCCGGCACCTTCCGGCTGCGGGCGGGGTCGAACACCGCGACCCTGGCCTGGGTCGGCGACGACACCGGCAACGTCAACGTCGACCACGTCCTGCTCCGCCCGTCGCTGGGCACGCTGGCCGACGCCGCGGTCGACGACCTCACCGCCCCCGTGGTCTCGACCGGGCTGTCCCCGCAGCCGGCCGACGTCTGGTCGCCCGTCCCCGTCACGGTGACGGCCGGCGCGACGGACGGCGCCGACCCGGCGCCGGTGTCGGAGGTCCGCGTCGACGAGGGCCCGTGGGCGCCGTACGACGGCCCGGTCGTGGTCGACCAGGACGGCCTGCACACCGTCGCGGTCCGCTCGATCGACGCGGCCGGCAACCTCGCCGAGCCGACGGTCCACACCATCGGCGTCGACCCCAGTGCCCCGTCGCTGGCCTTCGACTTCGACGACCGCACCCGGTCGGTCGCGCTGGTGACCGAGGACGAGGTGTCCGAGGTGGCGACCACGGAGTACCGCGCCGACGCCGGCGAGTGGCTGCCGTACACGGCGGCCGTGGCCCTGCCCCGCGGGACCGCCTCGGTCCTCCAGGCCCGGGCGACCGACCTGGCCGGCAACCGCACCACGGCCCTGCTCCGGGTGCCCGCGGTCGGCGAGCCGGAGCCCGAGCCGGAGCCCCAGCCGGAGCCCCAGCCCTCGCGGATCACCGCCCGGCTGGCGGCGCGCAGTGCCGGCGCCCGTGACGTGCTGCGGGTCCTGGCCCCGAGCGCGGCCCGGGGTGCGACGGTGCGGCTCTACGAGAAGCGCGGCGGCCGGCGGGTGCTGCTGGCCAGCCGCCGGGCCGACGGCTTCGGCGACGCCCGGTTCGTCGTCCGCGACCCGTCGCGGTCGAAGCGCCGCTACTGGGCGGAGGTGTCGGCCACGGACCGGACCCGGGCCGCCCGGACGCCCACGCGGGTGGTCCGCTGACCCGCGTCGAGGGCCAGGACGTCGCCGACGTTCTGGCCCTCGACATCGGCGGCACCAAGACCGTGGCCGCCGTCGTCGCGGGCGGTACGACGCACCCGCTCGGTGAGCGGCCGACGCCGACGGACGACCCGGCGGCGATCGAGGACGTCGTGGTCCACGCGCTCGACGCTGCCCGGGCGGCCGGGCGCCGGCCGGCCTCGATCGGCCTGTCGGTCGCCGGGCTGGTCGAGACCGACCGTTCGACGGTGGCGCTGGCGCCGAACCTGCCGCTGCGCGAGCACGACCTCGGCGGCCGGCTCCGGGCCCGGACCGGGCTGCCCGTGGTCGTCGAGAACGACGTCAACGCCGCGGGCTGGGGCGAGTACCTCGCGCTCCCCGCGCCGGTCTCGTCGTACCTCGTCGTGATGGTCGGCACCGGTCTCGGCGGTGCCTTCGTGGCCGACGGGCACCTCGTGCGCGGGGTGGCCGGCCTGGCCATGGAGGTCGGGCACCTGGTCCACGAGGCCGACGGGGCGGGCTGCGGTTGCGGCGGCCGGGGCTGCTGGGAGCAGTACGCCTCCGGGACCGCGCTGGTCCAGGGCGTTCGTCGTACCGCCGATGCGGCCGGGTGGACCGGCCGGGACGTCCAGGCGGCGGCCGACCGCGGCGACCCGGTCGCCCTGGCCGGCTTCGCCGGGCTCGGCGAGGCACTCGGGGAGGGTCTGGCCGACCTGGTCCTGCTGACGAACCCCGAGGTCGTCACGCTGGGTGGCGGCGTGGCCCGCTCCGCCGGGCACTTCCTCGGCCGGGCGAGCCAGGTGCTGGCCGCGCGGCTGGGCCCGAACCGGGCCTTCCTGGTCCCGGAGCTGCGGCTCTCGGTCCTGGGCCCGGTCGCTGCGCTGACCGGCGTCGCCGACCTGGCGCTGGACCGGCTGCCGGTGGGCTGAGCCGGTGTCAGGCGGCCAGGTCGTGCTGGCGCACGTCGGGCGCGAGGTCGGGCACCGGCAGCGCGGTGACGACCCGCGACCGCCGGAGGAGGATGGTCGCCACGCTGTGCAGGCCGATGACGGCCCAGATGAAGTTCGACGCCGCGCTCGGCCAGGCGCCGTACAGCGAGCTCGCCGTACCTCCGAGCAGGCCGCCGACGGCGTTGAGCGCGGCGTAGGTGAGCGATCCGGAGGTCAGCCGGCCCTTCCACAGCAGCAGGTAGGCGGCGAAGGTCCCCGCCGTGCCCACCCAGCCCAGCACTGCCGTCAGCATCGTCCCGCCCTGCCTCTTCCTGACCCCGACGGGGCCGTCCCGGGACGATGGTGAGGCCGGGTCTGGGTTCAGTTCAAATGCACTTCTCTACACATGGGGATTAGCATCACTGAACATGGAGATCGACCCGCGGCGGCTGCGCTTCCTGCTGGCCGTCGCCCGTGCCGGCGGCGTGCTCGCGGCGGCCGACGAGCTCCGGGTCACGCCGTCGGCGGTGTCGCAGCAGCTGGCCCGCCTGGAGCGCGAGGTCGGCCGCTCGCTGGTCCGGCGGACCTCGACGGGCACCGTGCTCACCGAGGTCGGGCGGGATCTCGCGGACACGGCCGAGGAGATCGAGCGCAGCCTGGAGGCGGCGCGGGTCCGGCTGAGCGAGGACGACGGCGACCCGAGCGGCACGGTCCGGATCGGCGGCTTCCACAGCTTCCTGTCGGTGATCCTGCTGCCGGCCCTCCCCGGCTGGCGCGAGCGGTTCCCGCGGCTGCGCTTCGAGGTCGTCGAGGACGAGGAGGAGGACCTCGTACGACGCCTGCGGTCCGGCGACCTCGACGCGGTGGTCCTCGAGCTCGACGCCGAGGAGAGCTCCCGCGCCCTGCCGGCCCGGGTCACCGAGGTCCCGCTGCTCGACGAGCCGTGGAAGGTGATCGTCCCGGCCGGGACGATCACGTCGACGGAGTCGGTCGACCTGGCCCGGCTCGGCCTGCCGTGGCTCGGCGTGGCGCCCACCGCGGCCGGGGCCCAGGCCCTGCGCCGGGTCCGTCGTACGAGCGGGAGCGCCGTGCCCACGGCGCACGTCTACACCGAGACCCAGACCGCCCTGGCGTTCGTGGCGGCGGGGGAGGGGGCGGCGATCATCCCGTCCCTGGCCCTGCGCGGCATCACCCAGGCCGGCGTGGAGACCCTCGACGCGCCGGGTCTCGGGATGCGGCGGATCGTGCTCCGCCGCCACGAGGGCCGCGGCGTCCCGCGCGTCGTCGACGTCGCGACGACGCTGATCCGTGACGCCGCGTCGGCCTTCTCGTTCGACGCGGCGCCCTGACCTACCGGCGCTTCTTCTTCTTCTTCTTCTTCGCCTTCTTGACCTTCAGCACCGCGGTGGCCGGGGCGTACTCGGTCCGGGTGGCCCGCACCACCTTGCGGCCCGGGCGGCTGCGCTTCGGGAGGACGACCCGGCAGGTGCCCAGGGAGCCCGTGGTGCAGGCGCGCCCCGCCACCGTGACCCGCGCGCCCGCGACCCGGTTCCCCGCGTCGGTCACCGTGAAGCGGACCGCCCGCTTCCGACCCGCCCGCCACGTCGTCGGCGACGCCTTCAGGGTCAGTCCGGCCAGGACCTGGGTGTGCCAGAACCCGTCGCCGGGGTTCACGACCACGTCGCCCCGTCCCGTCCCGCCGTCGACGCCCAGGGCGTAGACGCGGGTGTGACCGGCCGGGGCGCCGACGGCCCGGACGGCGCCGAACCGGGTCGCGGTCGGATCGGTGCGCACCGCGCGCACGACGCCCGGGTCCGTGCCCCAGGCCACCCACAGCCGCCCGCCCGGAGCCGCGCCGAGGCCGACGGTGCCCGCCCCGCCGCTCCCCGGTACGACGGCCGCGCCACCCGCGCCGACCTTCCAGAGCCGGACGGACGTGCAGGTCGGGTAGCCCGAGCAGTACGCCGCGTAGACGCCGCCTCCGGCCCGGGCCGCCAGGGCGACCCGGCCGGTCTGGAGGGAGTCCGCGCCCACGCTCGACCCCGGGGCCTTCAGGACCGGGCCGAGGGAGGGGTGGATCCGGCGGACGAACGTGCCGTTCGTCGCGGCCGACCCGCCATTGCCGTACCAGGCCAGCCACACCTCCCCGCCCGAGCGGACCATCGCCAGGTCGTAGACGCAACAGCCCGCGACCGTGAACGACCGGTCCGGGTCGTCGTTGACCCCGACGTGCCAGGTGATCGTTGAGGTGAGCGGGTACGCCGCGATCGGTGTCCCGTCGGCCAGCGTGGTCGCGGCCGTGCCGTAGGACGCGTACGCCGAGTGGCTCTCGCCGACCGTCGTCGACTGCAGGGTCCAGGTGGTGCCCGCCGCCGGCGCGGTCAGGTGGTACATCTGGCCCTCGTTGTAGGGCTCGCCCGTCACGGTGCTCCGCTGCCCGCCGAAGAGCACGCGCAGCCCGCCGTCGGGCCCGGCGACCACCGCCGGCGTCGCGTCCACGATCGACCAGGGGGTCAGGACCGAGCTCTGCGACGCCGTCGTCCCGTTCGGGCGCACCGCGGTGTGGCCCAGGCTCCCCAGGTTCCCGGGCTCGCTGCGCGGATAGACCACGTGCAACACCCGGTCCGCGGTGCGGTGGAGGCTGGCCTCGTGGATGGTGCCCACGGTGCCGGTCGACAGCTTCGACCAGACCCCCGGCCCGCCCCGCTCGACCGGCGCGGCCGACACCGCAGGCGGGTCGGCGCTCGCCGTTCCTCCGCCGGCCAGGCCGGACGCGGCGAGCGCGGCGGCGGTGAGCAGGCTGACCAGCAGGGTGGTGCGACGCACGGCGTCCCCCTTCTCGGGGCCGCCCCGAGCGAGCGGCCGACCGGATCACCCTGGTCCGGCGGCACCCCCGGCCACGATGGTCACTTCGGGGTCTTGACGATCCACCCGCTCCGTGTCCCCGAGAGGGACGACGAAGGGCCCCGCCGTTGCCGGCGGGGCCCTTCGGTGGTGCTCGTGGGCAGGGGCGGGGTCGAACCGCCGACCTATCACTTTTCAGGCGATCGCTCGTACCAACTGAGCTACCTGCCCGAGCGACCGACACCTTACATGGGGACGAGCGGACCCACCGAATCACGCCGTCTTGGGGCGCCCGCGACGGCGACCTTATGCTGTGCGGGCAGTCCAAGGCCCCCATCGTCTAGCGGCCCAGGACCCCGCCCTTTCACGGCGGTAGCACGGGTTCGAATCCCGTTGGGGGTGCTGATCGTCTAGCGGGCGGGCTCCTCGGCGACCCCGCCCTCTCACGGCGGTAGCAGGGGTTCGAATCCCGTCGGGGGTGCCACACAAGCTCGCGTCGTCGCCGATTGTGACGCGTCGCCGCCTGTGGGTTAGAGTTCCACCGCTTCGCCGCGCACGATCTGGTGAAGACAAACCTGGCCCCGTAGCGCAGTTGGTTAGCGCGCCGCCCTGTCACGGCGGAGGCCGCGGGTTCGAGTCCCGTCGGGGTCGCCATCGGACGCCCCGGATCATCATGATCCGGGGCGTCTTGCGTTGTCCGGCATGCTGAGTCCGTGCCGATCGAGATGGACCCCGAGCGCTTCGACGAGCTGGTCGACACCGCGCTCGACGGCATCCCCGACGAGCTGGCCCAGCTGGTGCGCAACGTCGTGGTCCTGGTCGAGGACGAGCCCCCCGAGGGCGAGCCCGACGACCTCCTCGGCCTGTACGACGGGGTCGCGCTGACCGAGCGCGACAGCAGCACGCTGCTCAACCTGCCCGACCGGATCTTTATCTTCCGCGGCCCGTTGCTGGACTTCTGCGAGAGCGAGGACGAGCTGGTCGAGGAGGTCCGGATCACCGTCGTGCACGAGGTGGCCCACCACTTCGGGATCGACGACGCCCGCCTCCACGACCTCGGCTACGCGTAGGAGCCGACCCAGAACCCCAGCGCGCACGCGGCGACCGCCAGCAGGGTCGTCACGACGACGTACGCCGTCCCGCGCCGTGGCCCGAGCCCGTGGGCCTGCACCGCGAACGCGGAGTACGTCGTGAACCCGCCGCAGAAGCCGGTGGCCAGCAGCGCGGTGGCGTGCCCGGAGAGCGATCGCGCCGACAGCAGGCCCAGCAGCAGCGAGCCGAGCACGTTCACCACGAGGGTGCCGCGCGGGTGGCGGTCGTCCCACCGCTGCGCCAGCAGGTAGCGCAGCGGAGCGCCGACCGCGGCGCCCAGGGCGACCAGCAGGCCGGTCACCGGCCCTCCCCGACCCGGGTGCCGACGGCGACCGCCGCGACGGCCACCAGCGCGGTCGCGACCAGATAGGCGAGCGCGGTCGCCGTGCGTCCGTCCGCGAGCAGCGCGCGGGACTGCTCGCTCACCGCCGAGAGCGTCGTGTAGCCGCCGAGCACCCCCGGGCCGAGCCCGGCCCGGAGGACCGGACGCCGCCGTACGGCCGCGAGGCCCAGCACCACGGCGAGCAGGAACGAGCCGGAGACGTTGATCGCGAAGGTCGTCCACGGGAAGCCGGCGCCGTCCGGCGCCAGCTCGCCGAGGCCCCACCGGGTCACCGCCCCCAGGGCGCCACCGAGCGCCACCGCGCCGACGGCGCGGGGGTCGACCGCACTCAAGAGACGGTGCTCTGCTGGCCCGGGGCCGAGGCGGCGTCCGGCCAGGCGAGGGGCGGCTCGCCGCGGCCCTGGCGGACGAACTCACCGAGGTACCACTGCTGGAAGCGGCGCTGCTCGTCGGTGCGGGCCAGCGACAGCAGCCGCTCCTGGCGGCAGAACTCGTCGGCCAGGTCGAGCATCTCGATGAACCGCTCCATGGTGCGAGTGCTCTCGCGCGAGGTCACGAGGTCGACCTGGGTCTCCGACTCGCCCGCGGCGACCGCGCTCTCGAGCTGGTCGAGGCCGATGCCCTCGCGCAGCTGACGCTCCAGCGAGGCGAACAGGTCGGAGAGGTCCTTGGCGAGCGGGTAGTCGCTCTCGTGGGCGAGTGCGAGCAGCCGGACCTCGCGCCGCAGCTCGCGGAAGTGGCGCTGGAAGGCGACGTACAGGTCGAGCGGCACGCCGCGCACGACGATCTGCACGGGGTCCTCGGGACCCGCGACGGGCGGGTCCTCGTCGCCGGTGATCAGCCCCGGGACGCCGTCGTCCTCGGCGAAGGAGCGGGCCGGGGCGAACCAGACGGTCTTGCCGTCGTCCTCGATCTCCGCGCCCCAGGCGTCGGAGCAGCGCGCGACGATGCTCAGCCCGCGACCGAAGGTGAGCAGCAGGTCGTCGTCCTCGACGTCCTCGTCGGCGCTCGGCAGCAGCGGCCGCTCGCGGGAGCCGTCGTGGACCTCCACCCGCGGGTGCTCGCGCGTGCCGCGGACCCGGACCTGGATCGGCGGTGCGCCGTGGAGCAGCGCGTTGGTGACCAGCTCCGAGACGCCCAGCTCCGCGCACTCGGCGAGCTCGGGACGCCCGATGTCGTGGCACGTCTCGACCACCCAACGCCGTGCGTCCTGCACGCCACGGGGGCCAGCGCCCAGCGACAGGGCAGGCCGGTTCAGCGGCACGGGCGAAGCTCCAGGGACAGACCGAGATGAGGACAGGGACACGCCATTCTCGGCTCGTGTACCCCCTCTCGCCGGCAAACAAACACGGAAGTTGGCGGAGTTTTTTCGGTCGATCTGCTCAGGATCGGCGACGGTGGACGACGGGATCGATGGGTACGACGAGGGCGGGGTCCCGCCCGCGTGTGACCGACCGCACTCGTGTGACCCACGAGTCAGGGCGCCGGCTTGGGGTCCGACCCCCGCGAGCGCGACAATGGAACTACCGGATCGGCCGGCTGGCCACGGTCCGTCTCGATCGAACGCAGGAAGGCTCGTCATGGCAGCGCCTGACCACCCCCGTGACACCCCGGACCGTCGCCACCAGGTCGTCGTCATCGGCTCCGGATTCGGCGGCCTCTTCGGGACCAAGGCCCTGCGACGCTCCGACGTCGACGTCACGATGGTCGCCAAGACCACCCATCACCTCTTCCAGCCGCTGCTCTACCAGGTCGCGACCGGGATCCTGTCCGAGGGCGAGATCGCGCCCCCGACGCGCGAGATCCTCTCCGGGCAGAAGAACGCCCAGGTGCTGCTGGGCGAGGTCACCGGTGTCGACCTCGAGTCGCGCACGGTGACGTCACACGTCCTGGGTCGCGAGACCGTGCTGACCTACGATTCGCTGATCGTGGCCGCCGGCGCGGGCCAGTCCTACTTCGGCAACGACCACTTCGCTGAGTTCGCGCCCGGCATGAAGAGCATCGACGACGCGCTCGAGCTGCGCGGCCGCATCTTCGGCGCCTTCGAGATGGCCGAGCTCGGCGCCCAGCGCGGCGACAACGTCGACCACCTGCTGACCTTCGTGGTCGTCGGCGCCGGCCCGACCGGAGTGGAGATGGCCGGTCAGATCGCCGAGCTGGCCCACCGCACGCTCAAGCGCGACTTCCGGTCGATCAACACCCGCACCGCGCGCGTCGTCCTCGTGGACGCCGCTCCCCAGGTGCTCCCGCCGTTCGGCCAGAAGCTCGGCGACAAGGCCAAGAGCGAGCTGGAGAAGCTCGGCGTCGAGGTCGTCCTCGGCGCGATGGTGACCGACGTCGACGAGCGCGGCATCGAGATGAAGTTCAAGGACGGCCGCGTCGAGCGGATCAACACCGTCACCAAGATCTGGGCCGCGGGGGTGCAGGCCAACAAGCTCGGCAAGACCCTGGCCGAGCAGAGCGGCGCGCCGCTCGACCGCGCGGGTCGGGTCGGCGTCAACCCCGACCTCACCCTCCCGGGCCACCCGGAGGTCTTCGTCGTCGGCGACATGATCTCGCTCGACAACCTGCCCGGCGTCGCCCAGGTGGCGATCCAGGGCTCGAAGTACGCCGCCAAGGAGATCGACGGCCGGCTCAAGGGCAAGGCCCCGCAGCCGCCGTTCAAGTACTTCGACAAGGGCTCGATGGCCATCATCAGCCGCTTCCGTGCGGTGGCGATGGTCGGCAAGCTGCGGATCACCGGCGTCGTGGCGTGGCTGATGTGGCTGGGTCTGCACCTCGTCTACATCACCGGCTTCAAGAGCCGGGTCACCGCGCTGATCCGCTGGGCCGTGTCGTTCATCGGCCGCGGCCGCTCGGAGCGCACCACCACCGAGCAGCAGATCTTCGCGCGCAGCGCGCTCGCCCGGCTCAAGCGCGGGGCGACCGACCTGGTCTCCCAGCCCGGGGCGTACGACGCCGCCCGCGAGCTGCTGGAGACCTCGCGGCGCGAGGAGCTCGAGGCCCAGGCCGCCGAGGAGGCCCGGCTGACCGACTCCGGGCAGCGCGGCGCCAACCTGGGCGAGAAGGTCTCCTGAGCGGAGCCGCGGCTACTCGAAGTACGACGGAGTCGGCTGCCCGTCGTCCTGGGCGGCGATCGCCTCGCGGGCCCAGCGCGGCAGGATGAAGACGCCCTCGGCCTCGACGGTGACCCCCTCGGGACCGATGAGGTGGCCCCTGGCCCAGGTCTTCACGCCCTCGGCGCGGTCGATCCAGGCCTCCGCCCGCAGGTCGCCGAGCGGGGTGCCCTGGCGGTAGGTCAGGGTGAGCGTCCCGGTCATGCCCGGCTTGCCGCCGGCGCCGGCCGCCTCGCCGAGCATCTGGTCGAGGATCATCGCCGAGACGCCGCCGTGCACCAGGCCGGGCGGCCCCTCGTAGGCGGCGCCGAGGTGGAAGTCCGCCCAGGCGCGTCCCGTGTCGTCGTGGTCGATGACCAGCGGCGGGGCGGCCGCGTTGCGGAGGCCGACCACGGTGTTGCCCCAGGGGCGGCCGCGGCCCGCCCGGCCGAAGCGGACGCCGTACGCGCCGTCGAGCTGGTGCTCGCGCAGCCGGGCGGTGACCGCCTCGATCTCGGCCTGGGCGCGGCGGATCTCGTCGTCGTCGACCAGGGTGCGGATGGTGGCGTCGACCAGCTCGCGCACGGCCTGGGTGAAGGGCCCGTACACCCCGCGCTGCCGCTCGAGCTCCGCGTCGGAGATGTCGTCCTGCACGTAGCCGCTCACGCACGGAGTCTAGAACAGGTTCCAGTTCGGCGGCCGCCAGGCGGGACATCCCGCGGCAGGAACGTGACGGCGACCCGAAGATGACGAGAACCGCCGTAGAAGGTCTGGACCAGGGACGGATCCGGTCGTCAATCGCTCGACTTTCGACGGTTTTCGCTCCGCACCTGAGGAGAAGGCCCGTAAACTTGTCACAACCTTGAAGTCGGGGGAGGACATCATGGGCAACGCAGCCATCACGCGTCTCACGTCGCGCGACGTGCCGGAGGCGCGGCGACCGGTCGAGCCGGCGGTCGCCACCGAGCTGGACGTCGACGACGTCCGCATGCTCCTGAAGGAGCTCCGCCTGCGGCGCCAGTTGCGCGCGCAGGACTGACCGAAGAGAGGACGTCACCGGCGGGACCTGATTGGATGGCCCCCGGACCGGTTCCTCCTGTGGGAGGAGCCGGTGAGTCGACCATCCCCGGAGTACCCGTGACCGAGCAGGCCGTGTCCGCGCACACGCCCGCCTACGCGGCTGCAGACCTGACCAACTGCGACCGCGAGCCCATCCACATCCCGGGGGCCATCCAGCCGCACGGCGCGCTGCTCGCACTCGGGCTGGACCTCGCGGAGGTCGTGATGGCCTCGGCCAACGCGGGGCCGATGCTCGGCGTCGACCCCGACGGCGTGCAGGGCGCCTCGCTGGCCTCCCTGCTCGGGGCCGAGGCTGCCGAGGCGGTCCGGGTCTCGGTCGAGGGCGCGCGCGCCGAGGTCCTGCACCTGCACGTCGAGGAGCTCGCCGCCCGCGGGGCGCTGCTGCCGCCGTACGTCGACGCTGCGGTGCACCGCTCCGGCGACCGGGTCCTGGTCGAGCTCGAGGCCGCCGATCCCGAGGGGGAGGCGCTGCTGTCCTACCGCGCGGCCCGCGGCGCGATGCAGCGGCTGTCGCGGACCGCGTCGGTCGTCGAGCTCTCCGAGGGTCTGGTGCGCGAGATCGCCGACCTCACCGGCTTCGACCGGGTGATGGTCTACCGCTTCGACCAGGACTGGAACGGCGAGGTCATCGCCGAGAGCCGGCGTCCCGACCTGAACCCGTTCCTCGGCCTGCACTACCCCCACACCGACATCCCGGCCCAGGCCCGCCGGCTCTACACCGTCAACTGGATCCGGCTGATCGCCGACATCCTCTACACCCCGGTGCCGATCCACCCCGTGCTGGACCCGGCGACCGGTGCGCCGCTCGACCTCTCCCACTCGACGCTGCGCAGCGTCTCGCCGATCCACGTCGAGTACCTCTCCAACATGGGCGTGACCGCGTCGATGTCGGTCTCCCTGGTCATCGACGGCGAGCTCTGGGGGCTGATCGCCTGCCACCACTACTCCGGACCGCTCGAGCTCAGCCTCGACGTGCGCGCGGCGTCGGAGTTCCTCGGCCAGGTGGCCTCCCAGTTGGTCGCCGAGCGGGAGCGGGCCGACGCGCGGGAGTCGCAGCGTCGCGCCGAGGAGCTGCTCACGACGGTGCAGGCGGCGACGTCGTCCTCCCCGGCGCCGCTGCAGACGCTGATGCAGGTCGGCTCCCTGGCCGACCTGATGGACGCCGGCGGAGTGGCCCTGTGCTTCGACGGGCACCTCACCACCCTCGGCACCGTGCCCGACCACGCGTCGATCAGGCGCATCGCCGAGCTCCTGCGGCGACCGGAGAGCCAGCCGGGGTCCAGCTCCTACCTCGCCGCGCTCGACCCCGACCTCGCCGCCGTCGCCGACACGGCGGCCGGGGCTCTCGTGATCGGCTCCGCGCCGGACCGTTGGCTGTGCTGGGTCCGGCCCGAGCTGCCCGAGGTCGTCGACTGGGGCGGCGACCCGACCAACAAGCAGATGGCGCTCGCCGAGGACCCGCAGGTCCGGCTCAGCCCCCGCAAGTCGTTCGAGAAGTGGCAGCAGGTCGTGCGCGGCCACAGCGAGGTCTGGCAGCCCTGGCACCTCGACCACGCGGTCTCCCTGGCCAGCCACCTGGCCAGCCTGCTGTACGCCAACTCGCGCGAGCAGGTCGACATGGCCGAGTCGCTGCAGCGCAGCGTCATCCCGGTCCAGGCCCCCCGGGTCGAGGGCCTGGAGATGGCGGCCCGTTACCTGCCGGCCTCGACGTTCCAGATGGGCGGCGACTGGTGGGACGCCTTCGAGCTGCCCGGCGGCCGGATGGCCTTCGTGGTCGGTGACGTCGCGGGCCACGGGGTGGCCGCCGCGACCACGATGACCCAGCTGCGGGCCGCGGTCCGCGCCCACCTCTTCGGCGAGGAGTCGCCGGCCGTGGTCCTCGACCGCACCGACCGGTTCATGGACGGGCTGTTCGAGCAGGTGATCGCCACGGCGGTCGTGGGCACCGTGGAGCCCGCCACCGGGCGGGTGGTGCTGGCCGCGGCCGGTCACCCGCCACCGCTGCTGGTCGAGGACGGCGTGGCCCGCGAGCTGCAGATCGCCACCCGGCCCGTCCTCGGGCTCGGGGTGACCGGGGCGCAGCAGACCGAGCTGGTCCTCACCCCCGGCTCGACCCTGCTGCTCTACACCGACGGGCTGGTCGAGCGCCGCGGCGTGGACCTGTCCACCTCGCTGGCCCTGCTCGCCGACCTGGCCGGTCGCGGGCCGGGGACGTCCGGCATGGAGGACTGGGTCGACGGGATGCTGCTCGCCGTACCCGGGGCGCGGGACGACGACACGACGGTGCTCGCGATCAGGACGGCGCCGGCCGGCTGACGACCGAGCCCTGGTCGTTCGTGTCGAGGCCACGGGCGATGACGAGGCGCTGGATCTGGTTGGTGCCCTCGAAGATCTGCATGACCTTGGCCTCGCGCATGTAGCGCTCCACCGGGAAGTCCTTGGTGTAGCCGGCGCCGCCGAGCACCTGGACGGCGTCGGTGGTGACCTTCATGGCGTGGTCCGTCGCGACCAGCTTGGCGACCGACGCCTCGCGGGAGAACGGCAGGCCGGCGTCCTTGAGCCGGGCGGCGTGCAGGGTGGTGGCCCGGGCCGAGGCGACGGCCGCCTCCATGTCGGCCAGCAGGAAGCCCAGCCCCTGATGGTCGATGATCCGCCGGCCGAAGGTGGTGCGCTGCTGGGCGTAGGCCACGGCGGCGTCGAGGGCGCCCTGGGCCAGCCCGGTGGCGACGGCGGCGATCCCGAGCCGGCCGGAGTCGAGGCCCGCGAGCGCGATCCGCAGACCCTCGCCCTCGGCGCCGAGGCGGCGCTCGACCGGGACCCGGACACCGTCGAAGCGCATCGTGGCCGTGGTGGAGCCGGTCAGCCCCATCTTGTCCTCGGGGCGGTCGGCGGCCAGGCCGGAGGCGTCGCCGGGCACCAGGAAGCAGGAGATGCCGTCGCGGCCGCCCGGGCTCTCGGAGGTGCGGGCCATCACCTTGTAGAAGTCGGCCTCGCCGCCGTGCGTGGTCCAGGCCTTCGCGCCGGAGATGACGTACTCGTCGCCGACCAGTCGGGCCGTGGTGGTCATCGCGGCCGGGTCGGAGCCGGCGTGCGGCTCGGAGAGGCAGTAGGCGCCGAGCAGCTCGCCGCCGAGCATGTCGGGCAGCCAGCGGGTCCGCTGCTCGTCGGTGCCGCGGGTGACCAGGCCGAAGCAGGACAGGGCGTGCACGGACACCCCGACCCCGACGCTCGCCCAGACCGAGCCGATCTCCTCCAGCACCTGCAGGTAGACCTCGTAGGACAGCCCGCCCCCGCCGTACTCCTCGGGGTAGGGGAGGCCGAGCAGGCCGGTGCGCCCGAGGGTGCGGAACACCTCGCGTGGGAACTCGCCGGCCGCCTCGGCCGCGGCCGCCCGCGGGACCAGCTCGTCGGCGGCGATCCGCCGTACCAGCCGGACCAGGTCGACGGCCTCCTCGGACGGCAGCACGCGGCGAGCACTCACGGGGTTCCCTTCGGTCGGTGACGGGGGATGCGGGTCGACGCCCCCAGCCTCCATGATGTGCCCCATGGACACCGGCGTCGCCATCGTCTTCGTCGCGGTCGTCGGCGCCCGGTTCCTGCTGCCCCTGACGATCCCGTTCTTCCCGCTGCCGGGGATCGTGGCCTGCCTGGTCCTCGACGGCGTCGACCAGACGATCTTCCAGGCCTTCGGGTACGACCCGCCGGGCTACCAGGGCTACGACAAGGCGATGGACGTCTACTACCTGGCCATCGCCTACCTCGCGATGCTGCGGAACTGGACCAGCGTCGCCGCCGTCGAGGTCGGCTTCTTCCTCTACTTCTACCGCCTCGTCGGCGTGCTCCTCTTCGAGCTGACCCAGGCCCGGGCGCTGCTGCTGGTCTTCCCGAACACCTTCGAGTACTTCTTCATCGCCTACGAGACGCTGCGCGCCCGCTGGTCGCCGCTCGCGCTCGCGCTGAGCTGGTGGATCGGGGCCGCCGCCGCCATCTGGGTGGTCGTCAAGCTGCCCCAGGAGTGGTGGATCCACATCGCGCAGCTCGACGTCACCGACCTGTTGACCGAGTACCGCTGGGCGCCGGTGCTGCTGTTCGTGCTGGTCCTGCTGCTCGGCGCGGTGCTGCAGCTGGTGGTCCGCCCGCGCCTGCCGCGGGCGGACTGGGACTGGCGGCTGCGGCCCGAGCCGCTCCCGGAGGAGATCGACGAGGCCCACGAGCAGGCGGCCTGGCGGGCCGAGCACGACCGGGTGCTGTCCTGGGCGACGCTCGAGAAGGTGGTGCTGGTCGGCCTGCTGGCCGTGGTCTTCGGCCAGCAGCTGCCCGACTTCACCGGCACCTCGACCGACCTCTTCATCGGCACCGCCGTGGTCGTGGTGCTGAACGCGGCCGTCACGCTGGTCGTGGCCCGCCGGGGCTGGACGACGGTCTCGTTGAGCGCGGCCTTCGTCGTACGACTGCTGGTGAACGTGGTCCTCGTGGTGGTGGCCGACGAGCTGCTGCCGGGCGGGGAGGCCCGCCTCGACGGCTACGACACGATGTTCTTCCTCTCGCTGATCAGCCTGGTCACCACGTTGCACGACCGGTGGCGGCCCGTGCACCAGGTGCGTGCGGCCGCCGCGGCGGCCTGAACCCACGGATCGGATCGACGACCGGTCTTGACCGGGGCGTGGCCGAGTCGCTAAACGCGGCTTCCATGGGGAACGATGCAGAGAGAGACTCGTGGGGGGTGAGCGCATGGAGCTGGTCGAGGTGGCGCTGCCGACCCGACTCGTGGTCGGCCCTACGCGCACGTTCCCGCTCCACCACTCCCACACCTCCCTCACCCGTGGCCTGGAGCCCGGTGAGGAGCTGGTCATCGTCGACGCCGACGGCGAGTACCACGCCGCCGCCGTCACCGACATCGCCTTCACCCTCGACGACACCGTCTACGTCCTGCAGACCGGCGTCCGGCTGCCCGAGGAGCTCGCGATCGCCCGTCTGGAGTCCGCGGACGGCGTACGACGCGGCGACGTCGACGGCGTCGTCGACCTGATCGGCGAGATGCTGCGCCGCTCGCGTCGTACCGAGGAGACCTGAGCGTCGGTACGACGGTGGTAGGCCCCGTGGGACTCGAACCCACAACCCAAGGATTAAAAGTCCTCTGCTCTGCCAATTGAGCTAGGGGCCCAGGGCTGGTCAGCCCGGCGGACATCATGGCAGACGTCCTCGGTGCGCCGGCGCAATCGCCTGAACGGGTCATTCGTCGGCCGGGGTGGGCGAGGATGGTGAGGGGATGTCCATCCTCACCGCACCTCGCACCGGGAGCCGGCTCACCGTAGCCCTCTCGGCGGCCGCACTCGTCACGTCCGTCGGCTTCGCCGGCGGTCCGGCCCTGGCCAAGGCGCTCAACGCCCACACGGTCGACGGCAAGCACGCCGTCGGCTCGGGGGCGTCGGTCAAGGCCCGCCGCGGGAAGCTCGTCGCGACCAGCAGGCGCACCGGGCGGCTGCCGGACAACATCATCGCGCGGGCCCCCGACGCGGCCCGGCTGGCCGGCCGGCCGGCGTCGTCGTACCTGCTGGCGGGGGAGGCCGACGAGGTCGTCCAGGCCGGTGGGATCCCCACCACGACGCCGCTGCCGGCCGTCGGGGTCTCGACCTCGTCGGTGGGCTTCACGACCCGGACCGCCGGGCGCCTGGTCCTGGACCTCACCGGGAGCGGGCAGCTGACGTGCCCGTCCTCGAGCTTCGTGCACTGGTGGATCCGGCTGGACGGCGAGCCCGTCCTGAGCAGCCGGATGCAGCTCGGCGAGGCCGCCGCGATCGACTTCAGCTACGCGGGATTCCCCAGCATCCATCTGACGGGGGCCACCGCCGGGTCGGTCGCCGCGGGCGACCACGTCGCCCAGCTCGTCGGTGGCTGCTCCGCGGGCGCCAGCGGTGGGAGCGCCAGCAGCGGGACCCCGGGACTGCTCACGGCCACGGTCGTGCACCGCGGGCTCGCCCCCACCGAGCGGGCCGCGGCCACCAGGGCCCGCACCTCGTGCGTCACGGCGGGTGGCGGTGAGAGCTGCCGCTGAGCCCGCCTCGCGCGCGTGCCCGTTTCCCGCGCTGTCACACGGCTGTTGCAGAACCTTCACGGCACCCGTCCACAAAGCCGTGGTCCAGGGGGTTTGCCTGACGGAGTTGCTTGGTAGTGTCTTTCCTGCAACAGGTGCAAGTTCCAGCTGGTCTGACGCCCGCGGAGTTTGTGATCCAACGGCGTTTCTGCTTTGTGGTCTTACCAATCACGAGTCGGAGCGACGTGTCACCGCATCTGGTGTGGGGCCGTCGACGTGATGGCCTCTCGTTCCGATATCAGGAGTAACGAGCACATGGCTCAAGGCACCGTGAAGTGGTTCAACGCTGAGAAGGGCTTCGGCTTCATCGCGCAGGAGGACGGCGGCGACGACGTCTTCGTGCACTACTCGGCGATCCAGACCCAGGGCTACAAGTCCCTGGACGAGAACCAGAAGGTCGAGTTCGACGTCACCCAGGGCCCGAAGGGCCCGCAGGCGGAGAACGTTCGCCCTGTCTGATCAGACCGGCACCGGTCCGGCACCTGTCTGACCACAGCCACTGCGAGGCCCCACCCGTCACGGGTGGGGCCTCGTGTCGTTCCCGGACTCCTCCGTCCGGCGCGACGTGCCACCCGCGCGGGCCATGTCCGACGCCTCGGTTTGGTCGTACCCTGGGTGGGGAACGTACTCCCGGAACGCGCGTCCGCTCCGGCTTGCGTCACCGCCAGCGCTCGACGATCAGACTTGGGGAGGCCAGCGTGCACGATCAGTTCGACGTGACGCTGGAGGACGCCGACCTGCTGGGCGAGGTCGAGCTGACCACCAACCTGATCATCGCGGCCAGCGAGGCCGACGAGCACCTCTCCTCCGCCGAGATCGACGAGATCCTCGGCGTCGTGCCCGCTCCGCGCGCCGAGAGCTGACCGACCCGGTCGCAGCCGGCGTCGTACCGGCATGCCTTGAGGCTCATACCCTAGGGGGGTAGGGTCTGCGGTATGGCAGAGCACCAGCACGGCTACATCCACCGCAAGGACGACTACCTCAAGCGGCTGCGCCGGATCGAGGGCCAGGCCCGCGGCCTGCAGCGGATGGTCGAGGAGGAGCAGTACTGCATCGACATCCTCACCCAGGTGGCCGCCATGACGAAGGCGCTCCAGGCGGTCTCGCTGGGCCTGCTGGAGGAGCACATGAACCACTGCGTGGTCGACGCCGCGCGCGCCGGCGAGGCCGAGGGTCAGGCGAAGGTCGCCGAGGCGCTCGAGGCCATCACCCGCCTGGTCCGGTCCTGACCACCACGACTGAGGAGAGACGCATGAGCGAGCACAGCATCTGGACCGTGAGCGGGATGACCTGCGGGCACTGCGAGGCATCGGTCCGCGAGGAGGTCGGCGAGCTCGCCGGCGTCACTGCGGTCGAGGCGTCCCACGAGACCGGTCGGGTCGTGGTCACCAGCGACGGCCCCCTCGACCCTGCGGCCGTGGCCGCGGCGGTCGAGGAGGCCGGCTACCGGCTGGGGTGAGGGGCATGGGGACACCCGCGCGGGTCGCCGCGTTCCTGGGGATCCTGGCCCTCGTGCTGGGGGCCGGGCTGGGCCTCGGTCGCCTGGTCGGTCCGGTCGACACCGAGCCGGTGGCTCACGAGGACGCCGACCACGACGCAGAGTCCGATGCCGGCCACGAGGCGGGCCACGGCGCGACGGCCGTGGCCGGGCTGGAGGCCGCGGCGGGCGGCTACGCCCTGCACCTCGTCGAGGACCGGCTGGGGACCGGGCGGCAGCGGCTGGCGTTCCACGTGACGGGACCGGACGGCACGCCGGTGACGTCGTACGACGTGCAGCACGAGAAGGAGCTGCACCTCGTCGTCGTCCGGCGGGACCTGACCGGCTTCCAGCACGTGCACCCCGAGCGCGCTGCCGACGGGACCTGGTCGGTCGACCTGGACCTGACGCCGGGCGTGTGGCGGGTGCTGGCCGACACGGCGCCGTCCGGGACCGACCCCGTGGTGCTGGGCACCGACCTGATGGTCGCCGGGGACTTCGCCCCGGAGCCGCTGGGGGAGGCGACCCTCGCCGCCTCCGTCGACGGGTACGACGTGACGCTCGGCGGGCTGCTGCAGGCCGGGGTCGAGACCGAGCTCGCCCTCACCGTGCAGCGTGGCGGCGAGCCGGTCGCCGACCTGGAGCCGTACCTCGGGGCGTCCGGGCACCTGGTCGCGCTGCGCGCCGGTGACCTCGGCTACCTGCACGTCCACCCGGAGGAGGGCCCCGGCCCGGTCGTCCGCTTCCACACCGCGTTCCCGAGCGCCGGGACCTACCGGCTGTTCCTGGACTTCCAGCACGACGGGGTGGTCCGGACCGCGGTGTTCACGGTGGAGGTCGACGGAGCGGTCGAGGGAGAGGAGGTCGGGCATGAGCACGGACACTGATGTCGAGCTCGCGATCACCGGCATGACCTGCGCCTCGTGCGCGAACCGGATCGAGCGCAAGCTGAACAAGCTCGACGGCGTGACGGCGTCGGTCAACTACGCCACCGAGAAGGCGCGGGTCACCTTCCCCGCCACGCTGAGCGCCGACGACCTGGTCGCGACCGTCGAGGCCGCCGGGTACGGCGCGGCGCTGCCGACAGCAGAGCCCGAGCCCGAGGCCGCGGGGGCCGACCCCGAGCTGGACGCGCTGCGGCAGCGGCTGGTCGTCTCGGCGCTGCTGACCGTGCCCGTCGTCGTGATGGCGATGGTGCCCGCGCTGCAGGTCGACCACTGGCAGTGGCTGTCGCTGACCCTGGCCGCGCCGGTGGCGGTCTGGGGCGCCTGGCCGTTCCACCGGGCGGCCTGGCTGAACGCCCGGCACGGCACCTCGACCATGGACACCCTGGTGTCGCTCGGCGTGCTGGCGGCGTTCGGCTGGTCGCTCGTGGCCCTCTTCTGGGGCACGGCCGGCGAGACCGGGATGACCCACCCGTTCCGGATCACCGTCGAGCGGACCGACGGCCTCGGCAACATCTACCTGGAGGCCGCGACCGGGGTCACCACGTTCCTGCTCGCCGGTCGCTGGTTCGAGAAGCGGTCGAAGCGGCGGGCCGGTGCGGCGCTGCGGGCGCTGCTGTCCCTGGGGGCGAAGGACGTGGCGGTGCTGCGCGGCGGCGCCGAGGTGCTGGTGCCCGCGGTCGAGCTGGTCGTGGGCGACCGGTTCGTCGTACGGCCGGGGGAGAAGGTGGCGACCGACGGGGTCGTCGAGAGCGGGACGTCGGCGGTGGACGCATCGATGCTGACCGGCGAGCCGGTGCCGGTCGAGATCGGCCCCGGGGACGCGGTCACGGGCGCGACCGTCAACGCCGGCGGCCGGCTGGAGGTGCGCGCGACCCGGGTCGGCGCCGACACGCAGCTGGCCCAGATGGCCCGGCTGGTCGAGGAGGCGCAGCACGGCAAGGCCCAGGCCCAACGGCTCGCCGACCGGATCTCCGGGTTCTTCGTGCCGGTCGTGGTCGCGCTGGCGGTGGGGACCCTCGGGTTCTGGCTGGGCGCCGGCGGCTCGGGGGCGACCGCGTTCACCGCGGCCGTGTCGGTGCTGATCATCGCCTGCCCGTGCGCGCTGGGCCTGGCCACGCCGACGGCGCTGATGGTCGGCACCGGCCGCGGCGCCCAGCTCGGGATCCTGATCCGGGGCCCCGAGGTCCTGGAGTCGACCCGGCGGGTCGACACGGTGGTCCTCGACAAGACCGGCACGGTGACGACGGGTCGGATGACCCTGGTCGAGGTGGTGGCTGCCGAGGGCGAGGACCCCGACGCCGTCCTGCGCCTGGCCGGTGCCGTCGAGGACTCCTCGGAGCACCCGGTCGGTCGGGCCGTGGCGTCCGGGGCGCGCGAGCGGCTCGGCGAGCTCCCGGCGGTGGCCGGGTTCCGGGCCACCGCGGGGACCGGCGTCGCTGGCACCGTCGAGGGGTACGACGTCCGCGTCGGTCGGGCGCGGGCCGACGTCGAGCAGCCGGACGGCCGGTCCGTCGTCCAGGTCGAGCGGGACGGCGTCGCGGTGGGGTGGCTGCACCTGGCCGACCGGGTGAAGGACACCTCGGCCGAGGCGGTCCGAGAGCTGCGCGCCCTGGGCCTGCGGCCGCTGCTGCTCACCGGCGACCACGAGCGCGCCGCACGCGCCGTCGCGGACCTGGTCGGGATCGACGACGTCGTCGCCGGGGTGCTGCCGGAGGGCAAGGTCGACGTCGTACGCCGGCTGCAGGCCGAGGGCCGGGTCGTGGCGATGGTGGGCGACGGGGTCAACGACGCCGCCGCGCTCGCCCAGGCCGACCTCGGCATCGCGATGGGCACCGGCACCGACGTCGCCATCGAGGCGAGCGACCTGACCCTGGTGCGGGGCGACCTGCGGGTCGCGGCGACCGCCGTACGGCTGGCGCGGCGGACGCTGACGACGATCCGCGGGAACCTGTTCTGGGCCTTCGGCTACAACGTGGCCGCGCTGCCCCTCGCCGCCGCCGGGCTGCTCAACCCGATGCTGGCCGGCGCCGCGATGGCGCTCTCGTCGGTCTTCGTGGTGACCAACAGCCTGCGGCTGCGGGCCTTCCGCTGACCTGGGGAGGACTCGGCGGGGTTGTCCACGGGCGGGTCAGCAGGTGGCGAAGAGGACCGGTCCGGTGCTGAGGTCGGAGAGCACGTAGGCGCCGTCGACCGGCTTCAGCGGCAGGGTCACGACGGGGCCGTCGGCGGTGACGTCGCCGAGGGTGAACCGGTCGCTGAACGAGCCGCCCTGGCCGGGGGCCGGTCCGGCGGCGAGGACCGCGCGGCTGTCGGCGTTGGTGCGGGCCTGCTCGTCGTTCTCGAAGGACATCGCGACCAGCACGTCGCGGTCGGGCCGGACGGCCATGGCGAAGGCGGTCAGCGGGTTGACCTCGCCGGCCTCCGCGAGCAGCTGGTCGGCGGTGGCCTGGTCGCTGGGGTCGGCCTGGCTCATGGCCAGCGCCGAGCAGGCGTAGTCGCCGCGGAACACCGACGCGGAGAGCGGCTCGCCCACGGCCTCGACCACCTCGGCCAGGTCGTCGTCGGGGTCCCCGTCGCCGCGGTCCTGCACCACCGACTCGAGGTACGACGCCCGGTCGCCCAGCGTGAGCAGGTGCGCGTCGGCGTCGAGCGCGACGTACTGCAGCAGCGGGGTGGAGCCGCGGCCCTCGGCGAGCTGTGCCAGCAGCTCGTCGCCGCCCTTCCAGACCCCGGTGTCGTCGGCCGGCCGGGTGTAGCCGAGCGCGTCGAGCCGGTCGCCGAGGGTGTCGAGGTCGACGTCGTCGGGCATCCGCACGACCACCGCCGCGCCGGCCTCGGACTGGGCGAACAGCTCCCACTCGGCCGTCGCCGGCGACCAGCCGAACTCGTCGGCCAGCAGCGGGGCCGACCCGACCAGCGCGGAGGCCGAGGTGAGGTCGGCGTCGTACCCCTGGTCGAGCAGGGTGTCGAGGTCGGCGCCGGTGCCGAGCTCACGCCGTACGTCGGCCCAGGCGGTCCACGAGATCCGCTCGACGTCGGTCGGGGCGAGGTCGAGCGCCCGCTGCAGCTCGGTGCGGTGCTCGGCGCGCCACCAGCGGACGCCGACGACGGCGGCGGCCGCGACCAGCGCGACGGCGAGGACGAGGGCCACCGTCCGCCGCCGTCCACCCATGGGGTGTGAGACTAGCCGCATGGGTCAGCCCCCCGATGTCGTCTCCGCAGGTGCGGTCGTCTTCCGGCCGGGTCGTCAGGTGCTGCTGGTGCACCGCGGGCGGTACGACGACTGGTCCTTCCCGAAGGGCAAGCTCGACCGCGGCGAGCACCGCACGGCCGCCGCGGTCCGTGAGCTCGAGGAGGAGACCGGGCTGCGGGTGCGGCTCGGCGTACCCCTGGGGGACCAGCGCTACCCGGTGAAGGACCGGATGAAGACGGTCCACTACTGGACCGGGCGGGTGGTGGGCGACGACGACGTGAGCCGCTACGCGCTGAACGACGAGATCGACGGCGTGGCCTGGGTCGACGTGGCGGAGGCGCGCGAGCGGCTGAGCTACGACTACGACCGCGGGACGCTCGACGAGGCGCTCGACCGGCGCCGGCGCACCCTGCCGCTGGTCGTGCTCCGGCACGCCAAGGCCCGCGCGCGGAGGACCTGGCGCTCCGCGGACCCGCTCCGGCCGCTGCTCGCGGCCGGGCGCGAGCAGGCCGATCGGCTCGGCCCCGTGCTCGCGGCGTACGACGTACGCCGGGTCGTCAGCTCCGACTCGATCCGCTGCGCCGAGACCGTCGCGCCGTACGTGCGTGCGTCGGGGGCGCGGCTGCGCCTGACCGACGGGCTCAGCGAGGAGGCCGCGACGAAGGAGTCGGTGGGCCGGAGCGTCGACCGACTGCTGGCCCGGATGGACGCCCACGGGGCCGGCGGCCTGCTCTGCACGCACCGGCCGGTGCTGCCGCGGGTGTTCGAGCGCCTCGGCGTGGACGACCCCGCGCTGGATCCCGGGGAGATGCTCGTCGTCCACCTGCGCAAGGGCACAGTCCGTTCCACCGAACGGCACCTGGTGCCCTGACGTCAAGCAGAACCCGGGCAAGTTCACGTGATCGCCGTCTCCCCGGCAGCCGCGCGACTCCGACCGGCCGGTTCGAGTTCACCCCTCGTTCACCGACGGCCCCGGATCCATACACCTCGGCTCCCTACCTTCGCTGATGTCATCAACGTAGAGACATCAGGAGTTCCGAAGTGAAGCGCACTTCCATCCGCCGGGCGATCGTCCCCGGGATCGCCGTCCTCACCCTCGCCCTGACCGCCTGCGGTGCGGGCAACGACAGCGGCGACAGCGGCTCCGGCGACGGCGAGTCGAGCCTGTCGGGCGAGCTCAACGGCGGCGGCGCCAGCTCCCAGGAGAAGGCCGAGGCCGCGTGGGCCGCCGGCTTCCAGGACGCCAACCCCGACGTCACCCTCAACTACGACCCGGTCGGCTCCGGCACCGGGCGCGAGAACTTCATCAACGAGGCCTACTCCTTCGCGGGCACCGACTCCGCGCTCAGCAACGACGAGGGCCAGCTCGACGCGGCCATCGAGCGCTGCGGCGGCGAGTCCGTGATCCAGGTCCCGGCCTACGTCAGCCCGATCGCCGTGGCGTTCAACCTGCCCGGCATCGAGACGTTGAACCTGGCGCCCACCACGATCACCGGCATCTTCGACGGCACCATCAAGACCTGGGACGACGCGAAGATCGCGGCCGACAACCCGGACGCCGACCTGCCGTCCACCGAGATCGTCCCCGTGCACCGTTCGGACGACTCGGGCACCACCGAGAACTTCACCAAGTACCTCGAGGCGGCCGGTGGCTGGGCCGAGGAGCCCGACGGCGTGTGGCCGACCAGCATCAAGGGCGGCGAGGCGGCCGAGGGCACCTCGGGCGTCGTGGGTCGCGTCACCGACAACGAGGGTTACGTGGCCTACGCCGACGAGAGCGCGGTCAAGGACACCGAGCTCGGCGTCGTCGCCGTGGGCGTCGGCTCGGAGTTCAACACCCCGACCCCGGAGGGTGCGGCCAAGGTCGTCGCCATCTCCGAGCCGGCCGAGGACGCCTCCGAGACCAACCTGGCCATCGACCTGGCCCGCGACACGACCGAGTCCGGCGCCTACCCGGTGCTCCTGGTCTCCTACCTGCTCGCCTGCCCCACCTACGCCGACGCCGACGAGGCCGACAAGGTGAAGGGCTTCCTCGAGTACGTCCTGTCGGACGAGGGCCAGCAGGCCGCCGCCGACAACGCCGGCTCGGCCCCGCTCGACGCCGAGGTGGCCTCGAAGGCCCAGGCCGCGGTCGAGAGCATCTCGGCGCAGTGACCTCCGTGGCGGTACGACGCCCCGCGCGGCGTCGTACCGCCACGATCGGGCCGGCCAGCGTGCCGGCCCGGACCCACGTCTGACCAGCCCGAACCAGGAGAGCGCGTGACCAGCACCGCGACCCGTCCGGATCCCCGGCCCGAGGCCGAACCGGACGCCAAGCCCCCGCTCGCCCTCGGCGACCGGGTCTTCAAGGCCCTGTCCGTCGGCTCGGGCGCGCTGATCATGGTGGCGCTCGCCGGGGTGTTCATCTTCCTGGCGCTCGAGGGCTACCCGGGCCTGAGCGTCGACGAGGACTTCTACAACCCCGCGACGACGTTCCTCGGGTACGCCGGCCCGCTGCTCTTCGGCACCGTCCTCGCCGCGGTCATCGCGCTGGTGATCGCGGTGCCGTTCGCGATCGGCATCGCGCTCTTCATCTCGCACTACGCGCCGCGGCGGCTGGCCGTACCCGTGGCGTACCTGATCGACCTGCTCGCCGCCGTCCCCTCGGTCGTCTTCGGCCTCTGGGGCGGTCGCGAGCTCGCCCAGCACATCGGCGGCGCCTCGGTCTGGCTCGAGGAGCACCTCGGGTTCATCCCGCTCTTCGCCGGGCCGGCCGCTAAGAGCGGCAGCACCATGCTGACTGCCGCCGTCGTCCTCGCGATCATGATCCTGCCGATCACCACCGCGATCTGCCGCGAGGTCTTCGCGCAGACCCCGCGCCTGCACGAGGAGGCCGCGCTGGCCCTCGGCGCGACGCGCTGGGAGATGATCCGCACCGCGGTCTTCCCCTACGCCCGCTCCGGCATGGTCTCCGCCGTGATGCTCGGCCTCGGGCGCGCGCTCGGCGAGACGATGGCGGTCGCGATGATCCTGTCGGCCTCGCCGGTCGTGACCCTCAACATCATCTCCGGCCAGAGTCCCGCGACCATCGCCTCGAACATCGCCTCCAACTACAAGGAGGCCAGTCCCGACGGCCAGGCGGTCCTGATCGCCACCGGCCTGGTGCTCTTCGCCTTCACCTTCGGCGTGAACTTCCTCGCCCGCTACCTGGCCGGCCGCGGCCAGCGGAGGATGGCCCGATGACCGCGCTCGACACCCGCCCCGAGCGGCCCGAGACCCGGCTCTCCAAGCCCCGGCTGCCCCAGTGGGCGCCGCTGCTGGTGCTGGCGGTCGCCGCCGCGCTCGGCGCGCTCGCCTGGCTGGTCGGCGCGAACACCGCGCTCTCCGTCCTGGTGGCGGTCGTCGCCTACCTGGTGGTCATGCCGGTCTGGTCGGGCGTGGTCGAGAGCCGCCGCGCGGCGATCGACCGGCTCGCCACCGGCCTGGTCTGGTCGGCGTTCCTCGTCGCGCTGGTCCCGCTCGTCTGGCTGATCGTCACCGTCGTCTCCAACGGCATCTCGACGATCAACCCCGAGTTCCTCACCTACGACATGCGCGGCGTGCTCGGCAACGAGCAGGGCGGCCTCTACCACGCCCTGATCGGCACCCTGCTGATCACCGGCCTCGCGGCCCTGATCTCGGTGCCGGTCGGCATCCTCGCCGCCGTCTACCTCGTCGAGTACGGCGCGAAGAGCCGGATGGCCCGGATCCTGACCTTCCTGGTCGACGTGATGACCGGCATCCCGTCCATCGTGGCCGGCCTGTTCGCGCTGTCGCTGTTCGTGCTGATCTTCGGCCCCGCCGTCCGGCTCGGCTTCGGCGGCTCGGTCGCCCTGTCGCTGCTGATGATCCCGACCGTGGTCCGCTCCACCGAGGAGATGCTGCGGCTGGTGCCCGACGACCTGCGGGAGGCGTCGTACGCCCTGGGGGTGCCGAAGTGGCGCACCATCCTGAAGGTCGTCGTCCCCACCTGCGTCGGCGGCATCGTCACCGGCGTCGTGCTGGCCATCTCGCGGGTCATCGGTGAGACCGCGCCGCTGCTGGTGGTCGCCGGCTTCACCAGCTCGGTCAACATGAACCCGTTCGACGGGCGCATGATGACCCTGCCCGTGTTCATCTACACCCAGTACACCGCCTCGACCGCGCAGGGGCTCAGCTACGCCTGGGGCGGTGCGCTGGTGCTCATCGTCATCGTGATGGCGCTCAACATCGTCGCGCGCATCATCGGCAAGATCTTCGCCCCCAAGACCGGGCGCTGAGGGAGCAAGGAAACCACCATGGCCAAGAGCATCGACGTCTCCGACCTCGACATCTACTACGGCAGCTTCAAGGCCGTCGAGGGCGTCAACATGACCATCCGCGCGCGGGCCGTCACCGCGTTCATCGGCCCCTCGGGCTGCGGCAAGTCGACCTTCCTGCGCTCCCTGAACCGGATGCACGAGGTGATCCCCGGCGCCCGCGTCGAGGGCAAGGTCGTCGTCGACGGGCAGTCGCTCTACGACCCCTCGGTCGACCCGGTCGCCGTACGACGCCAGATCGGCATGGTCTTCCAGCGGCCCAACCCGTTCCCGACGATGTCGATCTACGACAACGTGCTGGCCGGGAACCGGCTCAACAGCAAGCGGATGAAGAAGTCCGAGGCCGACACCATCGTCGAGAAGTCGCTGAAGGGCGCCAACCTCTGGAACGAGGTCAAGGACCGCCTCGGCAAGCCCGGCATGGGCCTGTCGGGCGGCCAGCAGCAGCGCCTCTGCATCGCCCGCGCGATCGCCGTCGAGCCGCAGGTGCTGCTGATGGACGAGCCCTGCTCGGCCCTCGACCCGATCTCGACCTCCGCGATCGAGGACCTCATCCACGAGCTGAAGTCCGACTACACGATCGTCATCGTCACCCACAACATGCAGCAGGCCGCCCGGGTCTCCGACGACACCGGCTTCTTCAACCTCAAGGCCACCGGCGAGCCCGGCCACCTGGTCGAGTTCAATGCCACCAAGAAGATGTTCTCCAGCCCGGACGAGTCGTCCACCGAGGCGTACATCTCGGGTCGCTTCGGCTGATCGACCTCCCCGATAGTCGCATTGGCGGGGTAGTCCGTCACACGAGGGTTGCTAAGAGGGCTCTTGCCAACCGCTGTGTGACCGACTACCCCAACGGGGCCCACCTCGGGGCCGCCGACCATCCACAGGGGGCTGTCCCGTCGCGGCTATCCACCGTCAGGCGGCGGTCGGCCCACTCGGACGCTGACGTGATCAGCATCGAGGGGTGCGTCGGCTGGAGCGACCTCTCCCCTCACCGCACCCAGGACATCCGGGTGTGGTGGTTCCGGTCGCCGTGGACCCGTCCGGCCGCCGCGGTCCGACGCGGCAGGCGTCTCGGGGGAGTGGGTGGCGACGAGTCTCGGCCGGACTGTTCGTCCCCGCGACGGTCGACCCCGAATCCGTCGCCCAGCGGATCGTCGAGGCGGCCGCGGACCTCCCGCCGTACGGCGGGGTCACGGGTTGGGCGGCCCTGAGTTGGGCGGGTGGACGCTGGTTCGACGGGACCGAGGACCGTCCGATCACCTTGGCGATCGGTGGCGGAAACCTGCGTCCCGACGCGAGGCGGGTGCTGAGCAAGGAGCGATTGGCGCCCGATGAGCTCGTCTTCCACGACGGTCTCTGGCTGACTAGGGCGGTGCGGTCGGTGTGCTTCGAGATGAGGTACGCACCCAGCGTGCGAGCGGCGGTCTTGGCCCTGGAGATGGCTGCGTACTCCGACCTGGTCTCCGTAGCCGAGTGCCAGGAGTTCGTCGACCGCCACCTCGCCGGGTGGACCGGCGTGCAGCAGTGCCGGGACGCGCTGCCCCTCGCAGACGAGAACGTCTGGTCGCCGACCGAGCACGAGATGCGGTTCCTCTGGACCGACGCCGGCAAGCCGCGACCCCGCTGCAACGTCCCGGTGTTCGACCTGGACGGGCGCCATCTCGGTACTCCCGACCTGATCGATCCGGAGACCGGCGTGATCGGGGAGTACGACGGCTCCACGCACTTGAGCGGAGCCCAGCGCGCGAAAGACCTCGCCCGTGAGGACCGGTTTCGCAAGCACGGCCTACACCCGGTCACGATGGTCGGTGCGGACCGCATCAAGCCGGCGGCGTACCTTGATCGTCTCGAGTCGACGTACGCCCGAGCCGAGGCGATGCCGGCATCCGGACGTCGCTGGACCCTCGAGAGGCCGGCTTGGTGGACGCCGACCGAGAGCGTGCGGCAGCGACGAGCCCTGACGGAGTCCGACCAGCGTCGACTGCTGGCGTACCGGGCCGGCTGAGAGTCGACTGTTGGGGTAGTCCGTCACACAGGGGTTGGTAAGACGGCTCTTAGCAACCCCTGTGTGACGGACTACCCCAACGGCCGCCTAGCACGAATCAGGGCAGCTGGAAGATGACGTGGCAGACGAAGTAGAGGAACGCGGCGACGGCGCCGGCCATGGGGAAGGTGAGGATCCAGGCGGCGACGATCGACTTGGCGACGCCCCAGCGGACGGCGGAGAACCGCTTGGTGGCGCCGGCGCCCATCACGGCGGAGGTGATGGTGTGGGTCGTCGAGATGGGGGCCTCGAAGACGAAGGCGGTGGTGTAGAGGACACCGGCGGCGACCGTCTCGGAGGCGAAGCCGCGAGCGGGGTCGAGGTGGATGATCCGGCGGCCGAGGGTGCGCATGATGCGCCAGCCGCCGGCCCAGGTTCCGGCCGAGATGGCGGCGGCCGCGGCCAGGATGACCCAGACCGGGAGGCCGTCGTCGGCGCCGGCGTACCCGCCCGCGACCAGGGCCAGGAAGATGACGCCCATCGTCTTCTGGGCGTCCTGGAGGCCGTGGCCGAGGGCCATGGCGGCGGCGGAGATGGTCTGGGCGAAGCGGAAGCCGCGCTGCACCCGGTGGGGGTTGCGGCGGCGGAAGATCCACATGATGGCCAGCATCAGCAGGAACGCGGCGCCGAAGCCGAACAGCGGCGAGGCGATCATCGGGAGGACGACCTTCTCGACGATGACGTCCCACTTGACCGTGGTGCCGGAGGCCAGCGCCGCCCCGACCAGGCCGCCGATGAGGGCGTGCGAGGAGGACGAGGGCAGGCCGTAGTACCAGGTGATGAGGTTCCAGGTGATCGCGCCGAGCAGACCGGCCATCACGATCACCAGCGCATGGTTCTCGTGCCCGGCACTCGAGTCGATGCTGATCACGCCCTGGACCGTCTTGGCGATCTCCTGGCCGAGGAAGGCGCCGATGAAGTTCATGACGGCGGCCATGCCGAGGGCGATGCGGGGGGTCAGCGCACGCGTCGAGACCGAGGTGGCGATCGCGTTCGCGGCGTCGTGGAAGCCGTTGGTGTAGTCGAAGACCAGGGCGACGGTGACGACCGCGACGACCAGCGCGAGGGTGGAGTCCACGCCCTCAGGACTCCTTGACCGCGATCTGCTCCACGATGTTGGCGACCTTCTCGAACGCGTCGATCGCCTCCTCGAGAGACTCGACGATGTCCTTCAGCTTCAGGACCTCGATCGTCTTGTACTCGCCGCTGAAGAGCTTCGCGAGGGTACGACGGTGGTTCTTGTCGCCGGCGTTCTCGAGCCGGTTGATCTCGATCCAGAACTCCTCGAGGGAGCCCGGCGAGGACAGCTGCGGCATCGCGGCCGAGGTGAGCTCGGCGCAGCGCTGCAGGATCTCGGCCTGCGTCGACAGCTCCGGCGGCAGCACCTTCACCTCGTAGAGCAGGATCAGGTCGACGACCTCGTCCATCATGTCCATCACGTCGTCGAGTCCCGACCCGAGCGAGTAGATGTCCTCGCGGTCGAACGGCGTGACGAAGGTCGAGTTCACCTTGCGGAAGAGGCGGTGCGTCGTCTCGTCGGCGGCGTGCTCGGCCTCGCGCATGCGGCGTGCGACGTCGGCGTGGTCAGCGCCCTCGGCGAGCATCTCGGACAGCAGAGCGGCGCCGGTGACGAGGTGATTCGCCGACTCGGTGAAGAGGTCGTAGAACGCAGTGTCGACCGGTCGGAAACGCAAACCCACGGAGAACTCCTGGTGAGGAGGTGCAGAACGCCATCATGCTAGGGGGTGGCGTCCCGAACGACGCAAGTCAGGCGGCCCTCAGGCGCCCCTCACGCACTCGGCCGGCGGCGTCGCTGCTGCTCGATGAGCGTCTCCTGGAGGTGCACCGAGCCGTCGTTGCGGGTCCACTCCCCGTCGCTGTCGAGCAGCCAGGCGGAGGTGTCGGCGTCGAAGGCGACGTCGAGCAGCTCGCCGATCGCGCCGATGCTGTCCTCGCCGGGCAGCCGCACCAGCACCTCGACGCGCCGGTCCAGGTTGCGGTGCATCATGTCGGCCGAGCCGATCCAAGCGACCGGCTCGCCGCCGTTCTCGAACCACGACACCCGGCTGTGCTCCAGGAACCGGCCGAGCACCGAGCGCACCTCGATCGTCTCCGACAGCCCCGGTACGCCGGGCCGCAGCGCGCAGATACCGCGCACCAGGAGCTGCACCGGTACGCCGGCCTGCGAGGCGAGGTAGAGCGCGTCGATGACCGCCTCGTCGACGACCGAGTTGGCCTTGATCCGGATCCGGGCGGGCCGGCCGGCGGCGTGGTGGGCGATCTCGCGGTGGATCTGGTCGACCAGCCCGGTCCGCACCGAGTCGGGCGCGACCAGCAGCTCGTCGTACGACGCGTTGCGCGACCAGCCCGACAGGTTGTTGAACAGGTGGGCGACGTCCTCGCCGATGGCCTCGTTGGTGGTGAGCAGCCCGAGGTCCTCGTACATCCGCGAGGTCTTGGGGTTGTAGTTGCCGGTGCCGATATGGGTGTAGCGCCGGATGCCGCCACCGCGGTGGCCCTCGTCGCGCACCACCATCGCCAGCTTGCAGTGGGTCTTCAGCCCGACCAGGCCGTAGACGACGTGGCAGCCGGCCTGCTCCAGCTTGCGGGCCCAGCGGATGTTGGCCTGCTCGTCGAAGCGGGCCTTGATCTCGACGATCACCAGCACCTGCTTGCCGGCCTCGGCGGCGTCGATGAGGGCGTCGATGATCGGGCTGTCGCCGGAGGTGCGGTAGAGGGTCTGCTTGATCGCGAGCACGTGCGGGTCGGCGGCGGCCTGCTCGATGAAGCGCTGCACCGAGGTCGCGAACGAGTCGTAGGGGTGGTGCAGCAGCACGTCGTTGCGGCGGGTGGCCTTGAAGACGTCGACGGGCGCGGCCGACTCGACCTCGGCCAGCCGGTAGTGGGTCGTGGGCACGAAGGCGGGGTACTTCAGCTCCTCGCGACCCAGGTCGGCGATGCCGTGCAGGCCGCGCAGGTCGAGCGGGCCGGGGAGGCGGAAGACCTCCTCCTCGCGGACGCCGAGCTCCTCCTTCAGCAGCTCCAGCACCGAGTCGGAGATCGACTCCTCGACCTCGAGGCGCACCGGCGGGCCGAAGCGGCGGCGCAGCAGCTCCTTCTCGAGCGCGGCGAGGAGGTTCTCGGCGTCGTCCTCCTCGACCTCCAGGTCCTCGTTGCGGGTGACCCGGAAGGTGTGCACCTCCAGGACCTCCATGCCCGGGAAGAGCCGCTTGAGGTGCTCGCGGATGACGTCCTCGAGCGGCACGAAGCGCTGGTTCCCGAGCGGCACGAAGCGCGCGAAGATCGGCGGCACCTTGACCCGGGCGAAGTGCTCCTTGCCGGTCTTCGGGTTGCGGATCAGCACGGCCAGGTTGAGCGAGAGCCCCGAGATGTAGGGGAACGGGTGGGCCGGGTCGACGGCGAGCGGGGTGAGGACCGGGAAGACCCGGTCCTTGAACAGCCGCTTGCAGGCCTTCTGCTCCTCGCGGTCGAGGTCGTCCCAGCGGACCAGCTCGATGCCGGCCTCCGAGAGGGACGGCACGATGTCGTCGCGGAAGACCCGGGCGTGCCGCTCGCTGAGCCCACGGGTCGTCGACCAGATGCTCTCCAGCACCTCGCGCGGCATCAGCCCGGAGGCGGCGCGTACGGCGAGGCCCGCGGCGATCCGGCGCTTGAGGCCGGCCACCCGGACCATGAAGAACTCGTCGAGGTTGCTGGTGAAGATGGCCAGGAACCGGGCCCGCTCCAGCAGCGGCAGCGCGGGGTCCTCGGCGAGCTCCAGCACCCGCTGGTTGAAGTGCAGCCAGGAGAGCTCCCGGTCGAGGAAGCGGTCGTCGTACTTCTCGACCGCGGCGAGGGCCTCGTGGTCGGGGACGTACGGCGGCTCCACGTCGAACGGCTCCTCGGGAGGGGCCTCGCTCGACGGGGCCGGGACGATCTCGGCTGACATGCCGCCAGTGTGGCACCGGAGGGTGAACGGGAGGTGTCCTCGCCGCCCGGCTCGCTAGGGTCACTGCCGTGGACATCAGGTTCGAGGTCGAGAAGCGGGTCCTGGCGGCGGCGATGGCCCTCCCGGAGGCCGCCCAGCGGCGGCTGGGAGGTCGACCGGTCCGCCTCGACGGCCAGACCCTGGCGGCCGACACCCAGCTGATGCTGCGCCTGCAGCGGGTCAGCCGGCAGCCCGACGTCGGGCGGCTGCCGATCCCCCAGGGCCGGGCGCTGGCGGTCCGCCAGACCCGGCTCGCGGGCGGCGAGCAGCCGGTCGGGTCGGTCCGCGACCTGCGGGTCGCCGGTCTCGGGGCGCGCCTCTACGTCCCGAGCGGCGCCGCGCCGACCGGTCCGCTGCTGGTGTTCCTGCACGGCGGCGGCTTCTTCTTCGGCGACCTCGACACCCACGACGCCCCCTGTCGGCTGCTGGCCGAGCGGTCCGGGGTGCGGGTGCTGGCGGTCGACTACCGGCTGGCGCCGGAGCACCCCTTCCCGGCGGCGTACGACGACGCGCAGGCGGCGTACCGCTGGGTGCTGGAGCACGTCGCGGACCTGGGAACGACGCCCGACCGGGTGGCGGTCGGGGGCGACTCGGCCGGCGGCAACCTCGCGGCCGGGGTCGCGATCGAGGCGGCCCGCGACGGTCTGCCGGTCGCCTTCCAGCTGCTGGTCTACCCGGTGACCGACAACGACCGCGCGACGCTCAGCTCGCGGCTGTTCGCGGACGGGTTCTACCTCTCGACGCCGTTCCGCGAGCTCGCCTCGCGCAGCTACCTGCCGGGCGGCGAGGTGCACGACCCCCGGGCGTCGCCGGCGTACGCCGAGCTGCCCGCCGGCCTCGCGCCGGCCCTGGTCGTCACGGCAGGCTTCGACCCGCTGCGCGACGAGGGCGAGGCCTACGCGCGGCTCCTCGAGGAGGCCGGCGCGACCGTCGAGCTGCGCCGGTTCGAGGACCAGATCCACGGCTTCTTCAACATCGTCGGCGTCGGCCGGAGCGCGCTCGCGGCGAACCACTGGGTCGCGGACCGGCTCAGGGCTGCCCTGAATCCGTGACCGCGGCCCTGACCGACCCGGGGTGGGCCGCGGCCAGCCGGTCGGCGGCCGCGAGCACGTCCCCCGGGACGTCCACGTGGCCGATGAACCCGGCGCCGCGCGGGCCGTAGCCGTGCTCGTCGTCGCGCAGCCGTCGTACCTCTCCGAGGACGAGGGACCGGAACCGCTCCTCGCTCCAGACCCCGGCGCGGGCGGCAGCGATCGGGACCAGGGGCGCCCAGCTGCGGACCCGCGCACCGAGGTGCTCGAACGACGCATGGGTACGGCGCTGCATCGTCGGGTCCTGCAGCACGAGGAGCGTGCCCGGACCCGGACCGAGCAGGTCGAGGGTGAACCGGGCGTTCTCGCCGCAGTTGGTCGCCTCCTCCTCGAGTCGCACCGCGTCTGAGGGGACCCCCGCGCGGGCGAGCAGATCGCCCAGGACCGCCGCCTCGCTCCGCCCGGCGGTGGGGACGTCGTCGACCGTGTGCGCGACGGCGGCGCGGAGGTACGACGTCGAGTGGCCGACCCCGCCGGTGATCACGATCGTGGGGACCACGCCGCGGCGCCACAGGTCGGCAGCGACCTCGACGGACGCGAGCACCGCGCTGCCGCAGAGGACCAGCACGTCGGCCGGCTCGGTGTCGGCGCCGGGGTCGCGTCGGGCGAGGTAGCGACCGACGCGGTCGAGGTCCGCCTGCTCCTGCCCGGTCACAGGACGCTGCTCACAGGTCGGGGCGCCACCTGCGCAGCACCCGGAGGAACTCCTCGGGGTCGACCGAGCGCCGGTCGACGCTGACCGGTGGCAGGCTCCGTCGTACGAAGTCGAGACGCCAGTCGCGGTCGCCCGGCCAACCCTGGACCTCGACGACCGTGCGGTCGCTGGTCAGGTCGAAGCGGTGCTGGTTGTCGCCGTCGGCGATGACCACGACGCCGGCGTCGACGGTGACCGTCCGGCCGCGCGGCCGGACCAGCAGGCCCAGCAGCACCAGGACGACGGTGGCCGCCGACAGCCCGATGCCGAGCGGCTTCGCCAGGTCGCCCTCGGCGGCGACGTACGCCGTACCGGCGGCGCCCGCGAGGGCGGCCAGGAGCAGCAGCGCCGAGAGGACCCGGCGGCCACGCCCGCGTTTGAAGGTCACCGGACCCGTCGGCTCCGCGGGTACGGCGGGCTCCGCGGCCGGGTCGCCGGCGGACGGGGCCGGCCGCTTGCCGCGCTTGGTGCCGGGCTCGACCCCGAGCTGGTGGGCCCGGGTCTCGGCGAGCTGGTGGGCCAGGTCGGCCGCCCGCTGCTCGGCGACCAGCCGCTCCTCGAGCGCGCCCTGGGCCAGCTCGGCCTGGTAGCGCACCGACGACTCGACGGCCTGGCGTTCGACGGCCCGCTGCTCGGCGGCGTCCTCGACCTCGGCACGGAGCCGGGCGTGCTCGGCGGCATCGGCCTCGGCGGCCTCGCGGGCCGCGAGGGCCGCGGTGAGGGCGTCGGCCTGCTCGGCCAGCCGCTGCTCGGCCTCGGCGAGCGCGGCCCGGGCCTGGGCGGCCAGCTCGGCGTGCGCCTGGGCGTCGGCCTCGGCCCGGGTGCGGGCCTCGACGGCGGCCGCGGCGGCCGCCTCGGCGAGCACG